>REEB01000105.1 GCA_007695295.1 Puniceicoccaceae bacterium | reverse complement strand
TCTCCCTTCCCGGAGAGCCGCTCTTTCCTGCCCTCACCGACGACGCCATCCTTCGCCCCACCCTCTCTTGGGCATTGTATTCATCGGAAGACGACACCCTGGAAGCGGAGCTGGGCTACCTCACCAGGGGGCTTGCCTGGAGCGCCACCTACAACCTTCTCGGGGAGGATACCGGCGACGCGGTCGACATGGTGGGCTGGGTCACCATTAACAACCACACCGGCCGCACCTTCGAGGATGCCCGCTTGCGGCTGATGGCGGGCAAGGTCGCAAAGCTGCGGCATCCCGCGTTTTACGGCATTCAAGCGATGGGGATGCCTGATTATCGTCTCCTCAGTCAGCCGCCACCCGAGGTCACGCACCGGGCCTTCGACGAATACTACCTCTATGAGCTTCCGCTCCGCTCCACCCTGCGCAACCAGGAGACCAAACAAATCGAATTCCTCCGCGCGCAGGTTCCGCTCGCCCGGACGATCTACCTGTACCAGGCATGGAAGGACGTCGGCGTCACCGTAATCCGCGAAATCGAAAACACGAGCGAAAACCAGCTCGGCCTGCCCCTGCCCCAAGGCACGGCCCGCTTTTACCGCTCGGACCGGGACGGCGGAACGATCGAATTTGTGGGCGAAAACACGATCAACCATACGCCGCGCAATGAAACCGTCCGCCTACCTACGGGCGTCGCCTTCGATCTCGTCGGCGAACGCACGGTCACCGACGTGAATAGAACCCGCACCTACCACCGCAGGGAGGAGTCCATCCTGCTGGTCGTCCGCAACCGCAAGCAGGAAGCCGTCGAAATCCTGCTCCAGGATCGGCTCCGCGAATGGGAATGGGATATCGTCGAAGCCACCGAGGATTACCGGAAACTGGAAAGCCACCTCATCGAGTTCACCGTCACCCTCGAGCCCGACGAGATCAGGGAAGTCCGCTACCAAGTCTACTACTATTAGTCCTGATAATCCGGATACATTATCCCCGCAGAGAAACCCGGGGCCGGGTGCGTCGCCCGGCCCCGGCCATCAGGGCCGCCACCGGGCCTCCGGGTTGCCGGATCCCGCCGTCGGGCGACGCCCCGCCCCACCGCCGGCCGCATCGACGCAATTTCTCAGATTAAATTCGTAAATGCTCATTCCCCTCCAACCCGCCCGCTGCTAACATCCACCCCATGCCCCGCTACCGCATCGCCGTCCTCCCCGGAGACGGCATCGGGCCCGAGGTCACCCGGGCCGCCCTCACCATCCTCGAAATGCTCCAGCCCCGCCTCCACGAGGTCGCTTTTGATTTCGAGGAGTTCTCCGTCGGAGCCGGCGAATTTCTCCGCAGCGGCGATCCCCTCCCGCCCGCCACGCTCGAGGCTTGCCGCCAGGCCGACGCCATCCTCCTCGGCGCCATGGGCCTTCCCAGCGTCCGCTGGCCCGATGGCGTTGAAATGACCCCCCAACTCGACCTCCGCGAAAAGCTCGACCTCTACAACGGCGTCCGCCCCATCCGGCTCTTCCACGAGTCCCACACCCCGCTCAAAAACCTCCGCGCCGGCGAGATCGACTTCGTCCTCGTGCGCGAAAACTGCGAGGGTCTTTTCTCCGACCGGCTCCGCCGCCGCGACCCCGCCGCCACCGTCGAAAACGACCGCCTGCGCATCACCCGCCCAGGGTCCGAAAGGCTTTTCCGCGCCGCCTTCGCCCTCGCCCGCTCCCGCCGCCGGCACCTCACCCTCGTCGACAAGGCCAATGTCCTCCCTTCCATGGCCTTCTTCCGCGAGACCTTTCTGGAAGTCGCCCGCGAGTTCCCCGATGTCGCCACCGATTGCGTCTATGTCGATGCCGCCGCTCTCTTTCTCGTGCAAAACCCGCGCCGCTTTGATGTCCTCGTCACCGAAAACATGTTCGGCGACATCCTTTCCGACGAAGCCGCCGGTCTCGTTGGCGGCATGGGCATGGCCCCCTCGGCCGACCTCGGCGACCGCCACGGCCTTTTCCAGCCCGCCCACGGCTCCGCGCCCGACATCGCGGGCCAGGACCTCGCCAATCCCGTCGCCACCATCCTCTCCGCCGCCCTTATGCTCGACTGGCTCGGCGACCCCGAGTGCCGGCGCGGCGCCGCCCTCATCAACGCCGCGGTCGAAAAAACCCTCACCGACCCCGCCAACCGCACCCAGGACCTCGGCGGCAACCTCGGCACCACCGCCATGACCCGCGCCATCCTCGACCACCTCGAGACCTGAGATGCCCGGCCTCGTCGATCTCACCCTCCCCCTCGCCGACGGCATGCGCGGCGTCGGCCTCGAGCCGGCCAAGACCCTCGCCCGCGACGGCTGGAACGCCACCACCCTCTCCCTCTACTCCCACGCCGGCACCCACATGGATGCCCAAACCCACTTCGGCGCCGGTCCCGGCACCATCGACCGCACCCCCCTCGCCAGCTGCATGGGCCCGGCCCATGTCCTCGACCTCCCCGGCCTCGAGCCACGTGCCCTCCTCACGGTCGCCTCCCTCGGCGACCTCCCGGACCGCTTTCATCCCGGCGATTCCCTCCTCCTCCGCACCGGCTGGAGCGCTTTTCTCCACGACGCCACCCTCTACCGCGACGGTCTCCCCCGCATTGCCGAAGACCTCGCCCGCTGGTGCGTCGACCGGAAGGTCAAAATCCTCGGCGTCGAGCCGCCTTCCATCGCCGATGTCAACCACCTCCCCGAGGTCACCCGCATCCATGAGATCCTCCTCGCCGGCGGGGTCACCATCGTCGAGGGCCTCTGCCACCTCGACCGGCTCCGCTCCGCCCGGGTTTTCTTCTTCGCCCTGCCCCTCCCGGTGCGCGACGGCGACGGCTGCCCCTGCCGCGCCTTTGCCCTCGACGATCCGGCCGCCCTTGCCGACCTCGCCCGCCACTTCCTTTCGTGACCTCCCCCGCCTGACTCTCCCCTCCCCATCCGCATGAACCCGAAAATCCTCCGAGGTGTCGCCGTCGGCGCCGGTTACTTCAGCCACTTTCAATATGAGGCTTGGAACCGGTTGCCGGAGGCGACCCTCGTTGCCCTTTGCAACCGCAACCTGACCCGCGGCGAAGAGGCCGCCCGCCGCCACGGCGTACCCAAGGTGTATGGGATCGGCGACTACGAGCGCATGCTCGACGAGCAACGGCCCGACTTCGTCGATATCATCACCCCGCCCGAAACCCACCTCGAACTGGTCGAACAAGCCGCCGCCCGCGGCATCGCCATCATCTGCCAGAAGCCGCTCGCCCCCGACTGGGAGGGCAGCGTCGCCGTGGTCGAGGCGGCCCGCCGCGCCGGCGTCCGCTTCATGGTCCACGAAAACTGGCGCTGGCAGCCCTGGTACCGCGAGATCCGCCGCCAGCTCGACGCCGGCGCCATCGGCGATCTCTTTTCCATCGCCGTGCGCATGCGCATGGGCGACGGCTGGCCGGAGGACGCCTACCTCGACCGCCAGCCCTTTTTCCGGGACTACCCGCGCCTCCTCATCTTCGAAACCGGTGTCCACTTCCTGGATACGATTCGCTTTCTTGCCGGCGAGGCCGAGACCGTCTTCGCCCGCCTCCAGAAGCGCAATCCCGCCATCCGCGGCGAGGATGCCGGCCAGGTCGTGGTCGGCTTCCCGGATGGGCGCACCGCCCTCCTCGACGCCTCCCGCTACAACGAGGCCGACTGCGAAGATCCCCGCTACACTTTCGGCACCGTCCGGCTCGATGGCGCCCAAGGCCACCTCGAGCTCGACACCAAGGGCGGCCTCACCCTCAAGCCGCTCGGCCAGCCGTCACGGAAAATCAACTACACCCACGAGCGCCGCGGCTTCGCCGGCGACTGCGTCTTCGCCCTCCAGCGCCACTTCGTCGACTCCATGCTCCACGACCGGCCTTTCGAGAGCACCGGAGAGGACTACCTCAAAACCGTCCGCCTCGTCGAAGCCGTGTACGAATCCCACGCCACCGGCCGCGCCGTCCATCTCGCGCCCGACCCCGCCTGATCCGCCACCCACCCCGACCTCCCCGCCATGTCCCATCCTCTCTTCAAACGCCTCGACCATCTCGCCGTCGCCGTGCCCGACACCGAGGCCGCCCTCGCCGTCTGGCGCGACCGGCTCGGCTTTCCGGTCCTCTACTCCGAGGTCGTCAACGACGGCGCCGTCCGCCTCACCCACCTCGACCTCGGCAACACCCACCTCCAGCTGGTCGAGCCGCTCGTCCCGGACCACCCCCTCCACGCCTGGCTTCGCGAACGCGGCCCCGGCCTCCACCACTTCTGCTTCGAGGTCGACGACATCGACCACGCGCGCGCCGCCTCCCCCGTGCCCACCGCTCTCCAAACCCACCATGGCACCCGGGGCAAACGCGCCCTCTTTCTCGCTGCCGCCGCCACCGAGGGCGTCCAGGTCGAGGTCACCGGCCCCTGACCCCCCCCCTTCCAGCGCCCTTCCATGGACAACCCCGTCCTCGATGCCGAAAGCACCCTTGCCGCCCTCCCCCCGCCGCACCCGGAGGATCCGCTCCCGCTCATTCGCGCCCTCTCCGCCCGCCTCGCCCGCACCGTCGTCGTTCTCGACGACGATCCCACCGGCACCCAGACGATCCACGACCTCCCCGTCCTCACCACCTGGGACCGCGAGGCCCTCGCCGCAGAGTTTTCTCGCGGCACCCCGCTCTTCTACATCCTGACCAACTCCCGCAGCCTGCCCACCGCCGAAGCCGTCACCCTGACCCGCGAAATCGCCGCCGCCCTCCGCGATGCCGCCCAAGCCACCGGCCGCCGCTTCGACGTCATCAGCCGCAGCGATTCCACCCTGCGCGGCCACTACCCCGCCGAAACCGACGCCCTCGCCGATTGCCTCGGGCCTTTCGACGCCCTCGTCCTCTGTCCGTTTTTCGCCGCCGGAGGGCGTATCACCCTGTCCGATACACACTATGTCCGCGAAGGCGATCGCCTCGTGCCGGCCGCCGCCACCCCCTTCGCCCGCGACGCCGCCTTCGGCTACCGCAACTCCCACCTGCCCGCCTGGGTGGAGGAAAAAACCGCCGGCCGCATCCCCGCCACCGCCGTCGCCTCCATTCCGGTCGAGACCATCCGCACCGGCGGCCCCGAGGCCGTCGCCTCCGGCCTCCGCTCCTCCGCCTCCGGCCAAGTCTTCATCCTCAATGCCGCCACCCCCCGCGATGTCGAGACCGCCATGGCCGGCCTGCTCCTCGCCCAAATCGATGGCTGCCGCATCCTTTTCCGCAGCGGCGCCCAGCTTGTCGCCGCCCGCGGCGCGATCGCACCCCGCCCGCCCCTCAGGCCGGACGAAATCGCCGACCCCTCCGGACGCGGCGGGCTCGTCGTGGTCGGCTCCTACGTCCCGAAAACCACTGCCCAGCTCAACCACCTCCTTGCGGCCGGTCTCTGCCAGCCCCTCGAAATCGACGTCACCGCCCTCGGCCCCGACCCCGCCGTCGACCCGCTCATCCGCGCCACCCTCGAACGCTGCGAAGCCCTCCTTGCCGGCGACCGTCTGCCCCTCGTCTTCACCAGCCGCAGTCTCGTCACCGGTTCCACCCCCGAGGAAAGCCTCGCCATCAACCGCCGCGTCTCCCGCGGCCTCGTCCACCTCGTCCGCTCCCTCCGCACCCGCCCGCGCTGGCTCATCGCCAAGGGCGGCATCACTTCCAGCGACTGCGCCACCGCCGGTCTCGGTGTCCGCCGGGCAGATGTCCTCGGTCAGCTCCTCCCCGGCATCCCGGTCTGGCGCTGCGGACCCGAAACCTGTTTCCCCGGCCTCGGCTACGTCGTCTTTCCCGGCAACGTCGGCGGCGACGACGCCCTCACCGAGGCCGTCCGCAAGCTATCCAATCCCGCCTGAACCAACCGCCATCATGGCCACCCCGCATGCTCTAAGCAGATGGCCCGGACGGAGCCGGACCCCCCCCACTCGAAACGCGCTCCACAAACCCCTTGGTGCAGCGACGTAAATTCCAAGCCACGACGCCGGAGGGGTCACCGTCTTGTGTCGGTGGTTGAGCACCAGCGAAGTCACCGGTTCACATCGATCCCATTC
>REEB01000085.1 GCA_007695295.1 Puniceicoccaceae bacterium | reverse complement strand
GGACCAGAATGACGGCGAGTTCCCCGGTCCGCGGAGCGGGGGGTTGGCGTCGTGGGGGAGGGGCTCCTCGCCGGCGGTGAGAGGGTGCTCGGAGGCGCGTTCCTCGGATTGAAACCAGCGGAAAAAACACCAGGCGAAAAGCAGAATGCTGATCGCCATGGAAGACAGGATCATGATCGCGCCGCCGAGGATCTGGTCATCGACCGGGGAAAGATTCATCAGCCGGGGCGCGAAGGCGTAGGTCGGGTAAAGCGGCTCCTTCACGTAGGCCAGAAACGCCCCGAGGGGAGTCTGGAGCACGCCGATGCAGAAGACGTAGAGCATCTGGGCGCCGTACGCGATGGGGCGGACGAGGCGGGAAGGGCCGAAGAGCGGCCACCACATCACGATGGCGGCGGCCACGAAGGTGAGGTGTTGGAAGATGTGGGCGAGCTTGACCCGCAGCGCCCACTCATAGAGCTCGGGAAAATGCCACAGGCTCAAGGTGCCGACGTAGATGGCGGCGGCAGGCACGGGACGGGTCAGCACAAACCAGCATTTGCGGATGAGCATGGGGCGCAGCATCCAGTCCACCATCCAGACCGGGAGTGCAATGAGAATCATGAGGGCGACCACGTAGACCAGGAGCAGGTGCTGGACCATGTGGACCCAGAAGAGGAAACGCTCACCAATCTGGTCTAGCGGAGAGCCGACCGAGAGGTAGAACAGCGCCAGGCCGGTGTAGAAGAGAACGGCCCGCCCGCGGGGGAACGGTTCGCCGGGAGCGATCCGTGCCCGCCAGGGCCCGGCGAGGAGGGCGTAGATCCAGCCCGCCAGGACCACTCCGCCGACGAGCATCGGTTCGTTGTGCCAGTGGGTCCAGTCGATCATTGTCGGGGCCGAGCCATGGTGGGTCAGAAATCACCCGGGAAGTGAGGCGGGGTCAATGGCGGGATAACGCAGTGCCGCAGGGGCGTCAGGCCGGCACGGGGCCTCGGCGGCGGCCCCAGAAGAGGCCGGCGATGACGAGGAAGCCGCCGGCGAGCGCGGGCGGGGGAGGGATTTCGCCCAGCCAGAGCCAGGCCACCGCCACCGCGATGACGGGGATGACAAAGAGCATGCGCGAGGCTTGGCCGGCGGGGATGGCGGCCAGAGCCTTCGCCCAGCAGAGGTAGGCCACGGCTCCGGGAAAGATCCCGAGGTAAACCGTCGCTCCGAGGGCGCGGGGTGGGGCGGCTTCGATCGCCGCGGGCAGGCCCGGCAGAAAAACGAGCAGGGCGGCCGTCCCGATCCAGATGATCCAGGCGCCGATGGAAAAGCTGTCGCAGTGGCGCATCACCGGCTTCTGGAGCAGAATCGTGGCCGATCCGCAGGCCGCGGCCGCCAGCACCCAAAAGACGCCCGTGGAGAGGACAAAGCGATCGCCCTCGCCGAAGGAGATGAGGGCGATCCCGGTCAGGCTGAGGCCGAGGCCGATCCAGAGCCCACGCGGCGGCGCCTCCTTGAGCAGGAGTGGCGCCAGCACTGCCGTGATGACCGGGACCAGACTGATGATGAAGCTGGCCGAGCCGGCGGTGACGGTTAGTTGGCCGAGATTCAGGAAGACCGTGTACAGAACGATGCCGGAGAGGCTGGAGAGGATGAGGAAAGGCCAGTGGCGGGCCGGCGGCAGCTTGGGCCGGAAGTGCAGGCAGAGAACGCCCGTGATGGCCGAAGCGATGAGAAAGCGGAAAAGCGCGAGGTGGTAGGGGGAGAATCCTTCCAAGCCAGCCCGGATGGCGGGGAACGCCGATCCCCAGAGCAGCATCGAGAGAGCGAGGGCGGCCCCGGCTCCGGCCGGGACCGGAGCGGCCGTCGGGCGCGGGTCCATCTGTCAGGAATCTCTGAATACGCCGAGTTCGAGGCTGCGGTCGAGAAAGAGCAGCATGGCCTCCTCGAAGAAATCTGCGTTGGAGCGGCGGCTGAAGCCATGGCCCTCATCCTCGGCGAGCAGGTACCAGACCTCCGGGCCGTTTTTCCGAATGGCGGCGACCATCTGCTCGGCCTCACTGGCGGGGACGCGCGGATCATTGAGCCCCTGCGCGATGAAGACGGGGCTGCGGATCCGGTCCGCGTGGGTGAGGGGGGAAATGGAGTGGAGAAAGGCGCGCATGGCCGGGTCGCGCTCGTCGCCGTATTCGACCCGGCGGGCATCCCGCCGGTAGGCCTGGGTGTTTTCGAGAAAGGTGACGAAGTGGGTGATGCCCACGACGCTGACCCCGGCCCGGAGGCGGTCCCCGTAGTGGATGAGCGAGGCGAGCGTCATGTAGCCGCCGTAGGAGCCGCCCAGGACCACGACGCGGTCGGCGTCCAGCTCCGGACGGGTGGCGATCCAGTCGAGGAGGGCGCCGATGTCGCGGACAGCGTCTTCGCGGAGGTAGCCGTTGTCGAGGTCGACGTAGGTACGCCCGTAGCCGGTGGAGCCGCGGACGTTGGGCTCGAGGACGGCCATGCCGAGCTCGCGGACGAGAAACTGGAAGCGGCTGGAAAAGGTGGGGCGGGCCTGGGACTCGGGTCCGCCATGGATGCTGATCAGGACCGGGCGGGGTCCGTTGGCGTCGAGGGGACGAAAATAGAGCGAGGGGATTTGGCGGGTGCCGCCGGATTCGTCCTGATCGAAGGTAGGGTAGTGGATGAGCTCCGGCTCGACGAAGCCGGCCGGATCGAGGCCGCCGATCTCGCTGAAGGTCCACTGATCGACCTCGCCGCCGTCGAGGTTGGCGATAAAAACATCTCCCGGGCCCACCGGGCGATTGATGGTGAAGGCAAGGCGGCGGCCTTCGCGGTCGAAACCCAGCCCGCCGATCACGCCCGCGGGGATGCCGGGCAGGGAGCGACGCTCACCGGAACGGCCGTCGATGAGAAAAATCTCGCTGAAGCCGCCCCGGTTGGTGGTGAAGGCAATGTCACCGGTTTTTGGTGACACTTCGACGGCAGCCACATCCCAGTCGAGGTCGGCGGTGAGCGGAATGGTTTCGCCGTTGGCGAGATTGACGCGGTGAAGGCGGCGGAATTCGCCGCCGAAGTCCGCTGCCACCAGGACCGACCGGCCGTCGGGGGCGAAGGCGGCCGCGCCCACGGAGACGGGCTCGACGCTTTCGAGGACTGGGCGGGCCTCGCCGGTGGCGACATCGAGCACATAAGCCATCGACTCGGTGACGGAGACGTAGCGATTGATCAGCAGGCGGTCGCCGTCTGGAGACCATTCCCGGATCCACCAGAGACCGCCGCCGGCAAAGACCGGCTCCCGCGGGAGCGATCCCTCGAGCTCGCGGACGTAGATATCGAAGTCGCGGCCGTTGCGGCCGGTGCCGGTGTAGGCGAAGCGGCCGCCATCGGGGGACCAGACGGGGCCCTGGTGGCGGGCGCTGCCGTCGGTCATGAGGGTGGTGCGGCCGTTGGCGAGGTCGTGGTGGAAGACTTGGAAAAACTCATCGCCTCCCTGGTCGCGGACAAAGAGAAAACCCGGCCGGGCGGGGTCGGGGTTGACGTTGAGACTGCGAACCGGCTCCGGGAAAAAGGTGACCTGCCGGCGGGCGGCGCCGGGGAAGGCGACGTGGTGAAACTGGACCGTTTCGCCGAAACGGGTGGAGATATAGATGCCCTGGTTATGTTCGTCCCAGGCCTGAAAACCGGCGGCGCGGGTGTTGCGGTAGGGGCGGAGCAGCTCGCGCACGGCCTCCGGGATCTCGGGGATGCCCTCGAGGACGAGGCTGCCATGGCGGGTGCTTTCGACCGTGCCGGCGTGGGTTGGCGTCACGGCGAAGACTCCCAGGAGCAGGGTGGTGAGCAAGGAGCAAAAGCGCGGTGGGAGCGAGGGAAGCGTCATGGGATCGGCGAGGGTCAGGGTTTTGATTCGGCCTCGCCCTCGGACATGGCGGAGGAGCCGAGGGTGTCGGTGTCCGGCGGAGCGGACGCGCCGCTCGCTTCGGCGGTGATGCGGGCGAGACTGGCTTCGAGATTGCGGGGCCAGGCTTGGAGGACGGCCTGAATGCAGGTTGCCAGCGGGACGGCGAAGAAGACGCCCCAAAAGCCCCAGAACGCTCCGAAAAAGAGGATGGCAACAATGATCGCGACCGGGTGCAGGTTGACGGCCTTGGAGAAGAGGAGCGGGAAAAGCACGTTGGCATCGAGGGCTTGGATGACGGCGTAGGCGATGAGCACATAAGCCAGTTCCGGACCCGGGCCCCACTGGAAGAGCGCGATGAGAGCGATGGGAAAGGTCATCACGATCGCCCCGATGTAGGGGATGAGCACCGACAGTCCCACGAAAACCGCCAGGAGCAGGGCATAGTCCAGCCTGAGGAAAAAGAAGGCCGCGTAAGTGACGGTCCCGACGATGAGGATTTCCCAGAATTTGCCCCGGATGTAGTTGGCGATCTGGACATTGGTGCGAGTCCAGACCTGGTTGGCGAGGGTGCGCTCCGCGGGCAGGTAGGAGATGAACCAGCCGAGGATGGCCCGTTTGTCCTTGAGGAGGAAAAAGATCATGAACGGGGTCAGCACGAGGTAGATGATGAGCGTCCCGAGAGTGGAGAGCAGAGCCAGGCTGCGGGCCACCAGTTGCTGCCCGAGGAGGCCGGTGCGGTCCCGGAGCAGCCGCATGAAGTCGTTGATCTGCTCTTCGGTGATGTGCTGGGGAAACCGCTCCGGGAGCAGGAGCAGCCATTGCTGGCCTTCGACAATCATGCCGGGCAGGTCCTGGATAAGCTGGATGGCCTGGCGGTAAACCAGCGGCAGGAGGGCGAGCAGGATGAAGACGAAAACCGCCATGAACAGGGTGAAGACGAAAATCACCGCGAGGGTGCGATTGACGCCGCGGCGCTCCAGCGGGGCCACCAGCCCCTCCAGAAGGTAGGCGAGAATCACTGCCGCGATAAGGGGGGCGAGGGTCCTCCCCAGCAGGAGGACAAAGCCCGCGACAATAATCAACAGGAGTGAGAGGATGATGACCTGCGGGTCGGAGAAGCGGCGGTTGAACCACTCTTTGAGAAAAGCGAGCATGGAAAGGCGCATGATTTGTCGAACCCGCCCACAGATCAAGTCCGGGCGAAACGCACAGCCGCCCGGGCGGGCCCGGGAAAGCGACTTTCCCGGTTGTCAAAAGCCTGCGCCGGCCCCAGCTTGGACGGTTTCCATGGCAAAAGACTGGCTTGAAGGCATCGAAGACTCCTACGACGTGGTCGTGATCGGCAGCGGGCTGGCCGGGCTCACTTCCGCCAACACCCTTGCCAAGTGCGGGCACTCCGTTCTGCTCCTGGAGCACCACTACCAGTTCGGCGGGCTCGCCACCTGGTTCAAGCGCAAGGGCGGGCACATCTTCGATATTTCCCTACACGGTTTCCCGGTCGGGATGGTCAAGTCCTGCCGCAAGTACTGGACGAAGGAAATCGCCGACTCGATCGTGCAGCTCCAGGGAGTGCGGTTCATCAACCCGCAGTTCGACATCACCACCACTTTCGACCGGGAGGACTTCACCCGCATCCTTCAGGAGGAGTTCCGCATCTCCGCCGAAACCGTGGAGCGGTTTTTCTCCCACCTGCGGGCGATGAATTTTTACGACAACGATCCGCGCACCACCGCGGACCTTTTCGAGGAGTTTTTCCCGGGGAGGGATGACGTCACCCGGTTGCTGATGGAGCCGATCGCCTACGCCAACGGCTCCACCATGCAGGATCCGGCCATCACCTACGGGATCGTCTTCTCCAACTTCATGAGCAAGGGAGTCTTCACCTTCCGCGGCGGCACGGATCTGCTGATCAAAAAAATGATCGCGGAGATGAAGGCCAATGGCGTGGAGATGCGGCGCTGCGCCCTGGTCGAGCGCATTCTTCTCGAGGAGGGGGAGGACGGGCGCCGGCGGGTCTGCGGCGTCGTTGCCAACGGACGCGAGATCCGCTGCCGGGCGATCCTCTCGAACGCGAACCTCAAAAGCACGGTTCTGAACCTGGCGGGAGAGGCTGGTCTGCCGTCCGCCTACGTGGACGAGGTCAAAGCGGTCCGGCTCAACACCAGTTCCTGCCAAGTCTACATCGGGCTCAAGCCCGGGGAAACCTTCCCGCACATCGGCGACCTCATCTTCACCTCCGAGGCGGAGCACTTTTCCAGCGAGGAGCTGATCGACCTGCATACCCGCAGCCGCACCTTCTCCATCTACTACCCGGATATCCGACCCGGGACCGGCCGGCACACCGTGGTTTGCTCCCTCAATGCCCGCTACGAAGACTGGAACCGGCTCTCCGAGGAGGACTACCAGACCGAAAAGAAGCGCATCATCGATGAAACCCTCGTTGCCCTCGAGCGCTACCTGCCCGGCATCCAGGCCAAGATCGACCATGTCGAGGCCGCGACTCCGCGGACCATCGAGCACTACACCCGGCACCTCGGCGGGACTTCTTTCGGAACCAAGTTTGAGGGGCTCAAGTGCTCCATGGATCTGCCTCTCCAGATTCCCGGCCTTTACCACGCCGGCTCCGTCGGCATCATCATGTCGGGTTGGCTCGGCAGCATGAACTACGGGGTCATCGTCTCCAATAAAATCGACCAGCAGGTGGCCGAGGAAAAGCGGGGTGGGGTGGGCGCCGCCGTTTCGTCCCGCTAGTCCTCCGCCCGCCCTTCGCCTGCCGGTCACATTTCCTCAACTCCACCCACCGGCACCCGAGTTCGAGCCTCGGCCCAGGGGGCTTCTGTGGCCATTGGAAAGACCCCGTGCGATAATTGTTGTTTTCCACGGCGAAACCGACGATTTCTAGTGGTAACCCTTAGCGGGCACTCGGGAAAAATCTCATTGCCTGATCAGGTTTTATCCACTATCCCCCTTAAGCTGAGCAGGTGCTCTCCCGATCTAATTGCTGCAAACCCAAAGGATTTCAGGTTCGCGTAATCTCAACACTCTTCCCTTCGTGACAAAAGAACCACCTGCCCATAAGCCCGTCCGCGTCTTCTTGGTCGACGATCACCCGCTCGTTCGCCAAGGTCTCGCCCAAGTCGTCAACAGCGAAGAAGGACTCACCGTTTGCGGAGAAGCCGAGGATGCGCGGGAAGCGCTCAAGGCGGTTTCCACGCTCAAGCCGGACTTGGTCATCGTGGACATTTCCCTGCGCGGCAACAACGGGCTCGACCTGATTAAAAACGTCAAGGCGCTGGAGCCCGACATGCCAATCCTGGTGTTTTCCATGCACGACGAGTGCGTGTATGCCCAGCGCGCCCTTCGCGCCGGCGCCCGGGCCTACGTCATGAAGCAGGAGTCCGCCGAGAAAATCCTGCTCGCCATCCGCCGCATCATGGGCGGGGAAATCTACGTCAGCAACCGCGTGGCCGACCAGGTCCTGCACCAGTTGGTCAACGGCACCACCAGCTCCACCGATAGCTCCCCGGTGGACCGGCTCACCGACCGCGAACTGGAGGTAATCCAGTTCATTGGCCGCGGACTCAGCACCCGCGAAATCGCAGGCCGCCTCAATCTCAGCGTCAAAACCATCGAGTCCCACCGAGCCCATGTGAAGGAGAAGCTCAGCCTGCGTTCCGCCACCGAGCTGGTGCAGTTTGCCGTCCAGTGGGTCGAGCAGGAGACCAATCGCACTTGAGCGAAGGCTGACAGCCATCACGTAAAGCAAAAGCCGCCCTGAGGCGGCTTTTTTGGGCTTCGCCGCGGTGGAAGCGCATGTTCTTGGCCCCAGGTTTTTCCGAGCTTTTTGAACGCTTCGGTAAAGACTTTGTAAAAGGGCATGAGAGGTGCTGAGGGGGCTTGCCGGCAATGGCTCAATGAACCACAAACACCTCCCCCCATGAATGCTCAGACCTCCTACTACCCCTATGAGTTGAGAGCGAAAATCGCCCCCCTCGATCCCCATGAATCCGACTCGGTTGTGCGCCAACGTGTCGCCTGTGCCGGGCTTTCCGAAGGCATCGAGTTCAGGGCTGACGGAATCTACTTCACTTTGCATCTGGAGCGTGCGGAGCCCTTCACCACGGGTGAGGAGCAGCAGTTTGTCGCCGAGACGGTGGAAAGTCTCGGACGCTTCCTGAGGCACTGCGGGCTGCAGTTGTCCCGGCCCCGCCTCAAGACCGGCCAATGGCCGCGCGTTGTTCGGTCTCCGGAGCATGCGTCCGCCCTCGGCGTCGGCGCCTGAGGAGCCGGTTCGGTTGGCGGTCCTAATCCTTCCACCTTTTCAAGCACCCTCCCGAGAGGGTGCTTTTTTCTTTGGACGGGGCGGGGCGATTCGGGTAGGGGGAGCGCGCATGAAGACCCTCAAGATCGCGGTTCTGCCGGGAGATGGCATTGGTCCGGAAGTGATGGCGGTGGCGCTGGCAGCGCTCCGCCGGGTGGTGCCGGAGACGGTCGCCGCACTGGAGTTCGCCCCTGCCGACGTCGGTGGCTGCGCCATCGACCGGCATGGCGAAGCCCTGCCTCCGGCGACTCTGCAAACTTGCGAGCAGGCCGATGCGATTCTTTTCGGATCGGTGGGCGGGCCGAAGTGGGAAACCCTTCCGCCCAGCCGCCAACCCGAGCGGGCCGCCCTCTTGCCGCTGCGGCGCCACTTCAAGCTCTTCGCCAATCTGCGGCCGGGTCTGCTTTACCCGGAGCTCGCCCCCGCCTCGCCCCTCAAGGCCGAGCGCATCCCCGACGGCATTGACCTGCTCTGCGTTCGCGAACTTACCGGCGGCCTCTATTTCGGCCAGCCCAAGAAGACCACCGTGCTCGCCGACGGCGACGAGGAGGCCATCGATACCATGGTCTACCGCCGGAGCGAGATCGAGCGAATCGCCCGGGTGGCCATCCACGCCGCCCGCAGCCGCCGGCGCCGGCTCTGCTCGGTGGACAAGGCCAATGTCTTGGAAACCTCGGTGCTCTGGCGCCGGGTGGTGAGCGAAACCGTCGCCCGCGAGGCTTCCGACATCACCCTCACCCACCTTTACGTCGACAACGCCGCCATGCAGCTGGTGCGCGATCCGAACCAGTTCGACGTCATCGTGACGGAAAACATGTTCGGCGACATCCTCTCGGACGAGATGGCGGTCGTCTGCGGCTCCCTCGGCATGCTTGCCTCGGCCAGTTTGGGCGCGGGGGAAAACTCCCATGGTTTCCCGTTTGGCCTCTACGAACCGGCCGGCGGCACCGCCCCCGACATCGCGGGCAAAAACCTCGCCAATCCTTGCGCCCAGATTCTCTCCGCCGCCCTTCTGCTGCGTCACAGCTTCGGGATGGAGGCGGAGGCCGCCCGGCTCGAAACTGCCGTCCGCGAGGCGGTGACCGGCGGAGCCCGGACGGCCGACATCGCCTTTGGCGGCCCTTCGGTCGGCACCAATGCGATGGCGGCGGCCATCTTCGAGCGGCTCGGTTGAGGCTGGACAAGTCTGAATCGGCTCGCCTGGCAGCGCCCGGCGGCGCACATTTGGCCTCCGTGGACCGAATGAACCGCTTCCGTTTTGACCTCCGCCCGGCTACGGTCGGACTCGCCCTTCTGCTGGCCGGGCCGGCCAGCCTCCCGGCCGAGACGTCTCCGATGGAAATCCTTATTCACCTCGACCGCACCCGCCAGACCATCGAGGGTTTCGGCGGGGCGCTGATCACCTTCGGCGGCGAGCGCGCCGAGCACCGCGATCCGGAGTTTTACGACCGTGCCGTCCATGAACTCGGTGTATCCATGATCCGGCTACCCATGCCCGATTTTATGGAACCCTTCAACGACGACGACGATCCCGATCACTTCAACTGGGACGGCTTCAAGATCCGGGCGATCGATGGCGAGACCGGTCTCGATTACCGGATGATGATCCTGCAGGAGTTCAAGCAGCGCGGCGTGACGCGCTTCATGGCCTCCCCGTGGAGCGCCCCGGCCTTCACCAAGACCAACCGCGCCACCCGCAACGCGGGCTACCTGCGGATGGATAAAACCGAGGAATTCGCCGAGTTCATGGCGGCCTTCATCATCCTCGCGAAGAGGAACTGGGACATCAATATCGGGGCCGTCACCCTGCAAAACGAGCTGCTCTTCAACCACAGCTTCGGCTCGGGCATGTACACAGCCTACCAGCTCCGTGAAGCCGTCCGCGCCGTCATGCGCAAGTTCGACCGCGAGGGCATCAACACCCTGCTCCTCCTGCCCGAAGACATGACCCAGGTCGACCGCCTGATCGAGTACATGCAGCCGGTCATGGACGATCCGGAGACGCGCCACTACCGCGGCCACCTCGCCTCTCACCGGCAGGACCGCTTCGATGGTGTGCGCCGCTGGCGGGAGCATACCGCGGACTGGGGCCGGCAAAACTGGATGACGGAAACCTCCGGCCACCCCCAGACCTGGCCCGGAGCGATCCAGATGGCGCGCGACATGCACGAGTACCTGGTTGGAGGTGACTTCAGCGCTTGGGTCTACTGGCAGCTCACCGACCAGGAGAGTGCCGGTCAGTATGCCATCATGGTCGACTATCAACCGACCCCGAAGTTTTACGCTGCCAAGCACTTCTACCGTTACATCCGGCCCGGGGCGGTGCGGGTGGAGACCACCCCGGAAATGGGCGCTGTGCTGCCTTCGGCCTACCGCCACCATGTCGACGGCACCTTGACCTTGGTTCTCATCAACCCCACGGAAGAGGAGCAAACCCTGAGGCTCGCCTTCGAAGGCGGCGTCGTGCCCCTGGTGCTGGAGGGTTTTCTTTCCACCCCCAAACAGGGAGGGGCCGGCGAAGGCTTTTTGCCCATCGATCCGATGACTCCCGACGACACCATCACCCTGCCGCCGATGAGCATCCTCACGCTTCTCGGCCGCGACGATGACCTTCGCACCCGCGACGCCATCGATCCCTGGCCCGAGGCGGTCGACCTCTCCGGCCGGGAAGGCTGGCCGGAGCGGCTTGGTGACTGGAGCGAGCGCGACAACGGACCGGGCTGGGCCATCGGTGTGGCCGCCTCGCGCAACCAATTTGAATGGATGGAACGGGAAATCGAAGCGGGCCATCTCGATGCGGTGCGCTACGACGGCCAAAACGCCCTCACCCGCGCCTTCATGGCCGGCGCCGGCGCTTCCGCCGCCCGTCTCATCGAAGCCGGCATCGACGTCAACCGGCCCTCCCTCGATGGTTGGACTCCGCTGCACATGGCCGCCGCCACCATGGGCGCGGGAGCGGATCGGCGGGCCGTTGGGGAAGGCTACAGCCGGACCGACTTGCTCCGCATGGTGCTGGAGGCCGGCGGCGATGTGCAGGCCCGCACCGATGACGGGCTTACCCCCCTGCACGCCCTCGCCGCAAGCGCCTGGCGCGATGACGGCTATCCCGAGCGCATCAAGCTCCTGGTTGAGGCGGGAGCCGAAGTCGATGCGCGATGCGCTCATGGCCGCACCCCCCTGCACTATGCGTCCTGGCAGGGCATGATGGGGTGGATCCGCGACATCCGCAGCGATGTGGTCGAGGCCCTCCTGGCGCATGGCGCCGCCGTCGACGCCCGCGACGGGCAGGGGCGCACGCCGCTGCATTACGCCGCCCTCATGAGCCATGAACGCATCGCCGCCGTCCTGCTCCGTGCCGGCGCCGATCCCCGCGGGGCCGACGCCCAAGGCGAAACACCGGTTTCTCTGGCGGCGACCCGCAATGAACCCGAAGTGCTGGCCCTGCTCCGCGGGCTCAAGCCGATCGAGGATGCCCTGCAGCAGATCCGCAGCGGCGAGGACCGCCTCTCCGATGGCGTGCTCGGATTAGAGCTGCTGCAAGCGGCTTGGCGTGGACGGCTGGACGAGGTCGAGCGGCTCTTGGGCGAAGGGGCGGATGTTTTTTACCGCGATGGCGATGGCTTCAGTGCCTTGGAGCGGGCGCGGGATGGCGGCCACTGGCGTATCGTGGACTTGATCCGCGCCGAGCAGAACCGTCGCCAGGGCGAGTAATTACGGCCTAAGCATGGCATCAGTAATACTTCTATGCTAAACAGATGATATATCAACAATTGACACATCAGTAATGGTTCGCCATCCCGATTGGGGATGAAATCAAAACAGGTTCTCCGAATCCGGCTTGTCGCCGGCATGGCGTTGCTCCTCGCGGGTTCCGGTTGCGGTCTTTGGGACCAGCAGCAGGCCACCCGCTCGACCGGGATCATGAGTTTTCTCTATCCCGATGAAGCCCGACCCAAGATGGTGGAAGCGGTCCCGCGGCTCGAGCTGCCGCTGCGGGTGGGATTGGCCTTTGCGCCTGAAGTTTCGACGGGCTGGCGGCGGACGGGTCTGCCCGAAGCCAGCCGGGTCGAGTTGTTGGAGGCGGTGCGGGCGCATTTCGAGCAGCTGCCATTTGTGGAAGACATCCAGGTTATCCCGGCCGGTTATCTGCGGCCCAAGGGCGGGTTTCAAAACTTGGACCAGCTCCGGTCGCTTCTCGGCATCGACGTGATCGCGCTGGTGTCCTATGATCAAGTGCAGTTCACCTGGGAAAACATCCGGTCCTTCGCCTACTGGACCATTGTCGGCACGCACCTCGTGCGTGGGCAGGAAAACAGCACCCACACGCTCCTGGAGGCTGGGGTCTTTCATATCGAGAGCCGCCGCCTGCTTTTCCGCGCACCCGGGACCAGTGAAGTTGCGGGCCGCTCCACGCTCGTCCGCCTGGAAGAGCAATGGCGGCAGGACAGCGAAGAGGGCTTCAAGGAAGCCGTGGCCCGCCTTTCCGCCAACCTGCACCGGGAAGTCCTCGCCTTTCAGGTACGGCTGCGCAAGGGACCGGGGGAGTTTCAAATCGCGCACCGCCCCGGTTATACGGGAGCGGGGAGACTCGGCTGGCTGCCGGTGCTGGTAATCCTGGCAGCGATGGTCCTGGGGCGCCGGATGCGGCTGGACCACGCCTGCTCGTGATGCGAGCGCCTTGGTTCAGTTTCGGGTTGGCGGCTGCGGTCGGCGGACTGGCGGTGCTGCCTTGGACCGTCCGGGAGGCCTTGCTGTGGAAGCGCGAGGCGATCCTCGCCGGGGAGTGGTGGCGGCTCTGGACGGGACACTGGGTGCACTTTTCCGGCGAGCATCTGGGACTCAATCTGTTGCTCGGGGTGTTGGCCGCCGGTTGGCTGGAACGTCGCCGGCCCGGATGGCTGCTCGCAGCGATCCTGCTGCTGGCGCCGCTGCTCGCCTTGGGGCTGTTGGTCTCCGCCCCCGGGATGGCGGCTTACGGCGGCCTTTCCGGGCTGAACTGTGCACTGCTGGCCCTGGCGGCGTTCGCCTCCCGCGGATCTGGTGCGGCGGATCGCTGGGCCGGCCGGGCCGCCGGTATGGGTTTACTGCTGGTGCTGGGATGGGAGACCGCGGGTGGCGGCGGGGTGGCGGGGCTCGGCGCTATCGGGGTAGTTTCCGAAGCTTCCGCCCACCGGATCGGTGCCGGACTGGGCGCGAGTCTGGCCCTCACGGCCCGGTGGGTCGGGGCGGCCCGGGCCACAGTTTGCTTGTCTTGCCCCGGCCGCCCGGTAAACAGGCCGCGATGAAGTTTATTTTCGTCACCGGCGGCGTGGTCTCCTCTCTTGGCAAGGGGCTGACGGCAGCCGCACTCGGTGCACTCCTCGAAGAACGCGGACTGGTTGTCCGGATCCAGAAATTCGATCCCTACCTCAACGTGGATCCCGGCACCATGAACCCCTTCCAGCACGGGGAAGTGTACGTGCTCGACGACGGTGCGGAGACCGACCTCGATCTCGGGCATTACGAGCGCTTCACCTCAGGCAAGTTGTCCCGCCTCAACAACCTCACCTCCGGCCAGATCTACGAATCGGTCATCCAAAAGGAGCGCCGCGGTGATTACCTCGGCAAAACCGTGCAGGTGATCCCGCATGTCACCAACGAGATCAAGGAGCGCATCCGCCAGAGCGGCAACGATGTTGACGTGCTCATCACCGAGATCGGCGGCACCACCGGCGACATCGAGGGCCTGCCTTTTCTGGAGGCCATGCGCCAGTTCGCCCTCGAGGCCGGGCCGGGCAACGTGATGTTCATCCACGTCACCCTGGTGCCGTTTCTGAAGGCGGCCGGAGAGCTTAAAACCAAGCCCACCCAGCAGAGCGTGGCCAAGCTGCGCGAGATCGGCATCCAGCCCCAGATCCTGGTCTGCCGCTGCGAGCAGCCCCTCGACCGCGAGCTGCGGGAAAAACTCAGCCTCTTTTGTAACGTGCCGGTTGAGGCGGTCATCGAGGAGCTGGATGTGGAAGACTCGATTTACGAGCTGCCGCTGATGCTCCAGCGGGAAAAAATGGACCAGCTCGTGGTGGACTATCTGCGCCTCGATGCCCCGGCCAAGGGGGAGAGCCAGTGGGTGGACATTGTCCGCCGGCTCAAGAGCCCGGCCCGCCGGGTGGAAATCGGAGTCGTGGGCAAGTACATCGAGCTGCAGGACGCCTACAAATCCGTCTACGAGTCGCTCACCCATGCCGGTATTGCCAACGACTGCGCGGTCAGGATCGTCCGGATCGACGCGGAGGAACTTGAAAGCGAGCGCGGCCTGGAGCGGCTGCGGGGGCTGCACGGTATCCTCGTCCCCGGTGGGTTTGGCGACCGCGGGGTGGAGGGAAAAGTTCGCGCCGTGCAGTATGCGCGGGAGAAGAAGCTGCCGTTTTTCGGGCTCTGCCTGGGCCTGCAAATCGCCGTGATCGAGTTTGCCCGCCACTGCATGAACCTCGCCGAAGCCAACAGCCTGGAGTTCGACCCCGAGACGCCGCACCCGGTCATCAACCTCATGGAAGACCAGCGCGACATCCAGGAAAAAGGCGCCACCATGCGGCTTGGCGCCTACACCTGCCGTCTCGTTTCCGGCACCCGGGCGGCCGAAGCTTATGGTGAAACCGAGGTCAGCGAGCGCCACCGCCACCGCTACGAGTTCAACAACGCCTACCGCGAAAACATGGAGGCGGCCGGGCTGCGCATCAGCGGCGTCAATCCCGGCCGTGATCTGGTGGAGATCGTCGAGCTGGCCGATCACCCCTGGTTCCTGGCGGTGCAGTTTCATCCCGAGTTTCAGTCCAAGCCCGACCGGGCCCATCCGCTCTTTGCGGCTTTTGTCGCCGCTGCGATCGTAGCCAAGGAGCAACGATGACCGAGGTCGCCGCACCTCTCTTCGATCCGGGCCGCCTGCTGCTCATCGCCGGCCCCTGCACGCTGGAAAGCGAAGGGCTTTGCCGCGAGGTCGCGGGGGCACTGGTCGAATTGGGACGGCGCCATCCCGAGCTGCGGATCGTATTCAAGGGCTCTTTCGACAAAGCCAACCGCACCAGCGGCGATTCACCCCGTGGTCCTGGCATATCCGCCGGTCTGCAGATCCTTGCCGCGATTCGCGGGGATTTCGGCCTACCCGTGCTCACGGATATCCATGAATCCCCGCAAGCGCCCTTGGTGGCCGAGGTCTGCGATGTGCTGCAAATCCCGGCGTTTCTCTG
This sequence comes from Puniceicoccaceae bacterium, assembly GCA_007695295.1. Taxonomy (GTDB): domain Bacteria; phylum Verrucomicrobiota; class Verrucomicrobiia; order Opitutales; family Opitutaceae; genus REEB01. The sequence goes on along the minus strand of REEB01000085.1, from coordinate 11,949 downwards.
CCGGCAGACCGACCTGCTGGAGGCAGCCGCGGAGACCGGGCGGGTGGTCAACGTCAAGAAGGGCCAGTTTCTCGCTCCCGAGGACATGGCGCACGCGGCGGCCAAGCTGGCGTCGGCGTCCGAAGTCTGGTTCACCGAGCGGGGTTCTTGCTTCGGCTACCGCAACCTGGTGGTCGACATGCGTGCCTTTCCCATCCTGCGGCCGCTCGGCCATCCCGTGATCTTCGATGCCACCCACAGTGTGCAGCTTCCCGGGGCCGGCGGGGGCAAGAGCGCCGGCCAGCGCGAGTTAGCGCTCCCTCTGGCGCGCGCGGCCCTCGCCGCCGGGGCCGACGGTCTTTTCATCGAAACCCACCCCGATCCCGATCGGGCCCACAGCGACGGCCCCAACATGATCCCGCTCGCCGAGCTCGAGGGATTCATCAACGACTGCCTGGCGATCTGGCGGGTCGGGCGTTGATGCCCGCCTTCCGCCGTCCAACGGGATGGAGGGAGTTTCCCGCGGGCCTAGGATGATGAATTGCCAGCGGCGGCCTCCCGGAGCCAACCGTCCGCTGTTCGGCTGACCGGCGGCGGCACCGGTCGCCAGGATGGCCCTGCTGGTGAAACCTACCGGCTAAGCGGACCTGACTTCCCTTGTGTTGCGTGAGACCGGACCAAGGACCGGGGGAGGATGAGCCCGGCTCACTAGGCAAAATACTATCGGTGGGTTCAGTAATTATCTTGGCGTCCGATAAATGGGACTTACTTCGGAAATCCACCTCTAAAGCCAGCGGTCCTCGGGGCGGTTTCATCCCCTTGGCCGGCGTTGGCAGCAGGCAACGGAGCACCGAACGACACAAACCGGAACATCCATGACTTATAGCAACCATCAATCCGCTCGTCCACTGTTGTTGGCGCTGGCTTCCCTGACCTTGGCCGCGCCTTTCGCCCACGGGGCGCCTTCCGTCCACGGCTCCGTGAGCGCAGCCCTGTCCTACTCGGACACCTACAACTACCTGGGCAACACCCGTAAAAACGTGGATTTAAACCAGGTCGATGTGATCCTCAACGCCACCCACCGCTTCGACAGCGGCCTGAGGGTCGGCGCGCAGATCTACGCCTTCAAGCTCGGCAGCTTCAAGGATCTCACCTTGGATTTTGCCAACCTCGACTACTCCTTTGATGAGACCTTCGGGTTGCGCGCCGGCCGCATCAAACTCCCGATCGGCCTCTACAACGACTCCCAGGATCTCGACGCCATCCGGACCTTCGCCTCCCTGCCGCTCGGTTTTTACCCGAAGACCCTGAGGGCCGTCACCGCCTCCCTCGATGGCGCCCTTGCCTACGGCCGCATCGGCCTCGGCGGCGCCGGCACTTTGGACTACCAGGTCTTCGGCGGGGCCAAGGAATCCATTTCCGGCGACACCCCCTTTCTGCGCGGTTTCAGCGGCCTCAACCAAGTCGAGCGATGGAAGGTCCGGGGCTTCAACTACGGAGGTGCTTTCTTTTACGAGCCGCCAATCGACGGCCTCCGGATCGGCTACTCCTATACCCGGGTCAATGACAACCGAGTTTTCGGCCACCTCGGGAGGACCGACTTGCTGACCGGAGACGACCTTGCCACCGCCCTCATGGTGGATCAGATGCTCGGCGCCGGCACCTGGGACTTCTCCGGAATGTTCGCCGGCACCTCAACCTTGATCGACAACCTCGACGTGACCTTCCGGGTCCTCTCCCTCGAATTCATGTACGATCGCTGGCTCTTTGCCGCCGAGTACAAGCTGCTCGATCTTTACGACGGCAACATCCACCTTCCCGCCATGGCGCTGCTCGGCCAGCCCGTGGACCAGCCGCTGCGCTCCGCCGCCACCGAGTATTACGGCATGGTCACCTACCAGGCCACCGACCAAATCGGTGTGGGAGCATATTATGCCTACAGCCTTGGGAACCGGCACGCTTCCGGTGCCAGCTCCAATCCCAACCAGCGCACCCACGACTACGCCCTCGCCGTCAGCTACGCACCGACCCCGTCCCTCATCCTCAAACTCGAGGGCCACTACCTCGACGGGCGCAGCTTCATTGGCGGCGACGGCCAGGCCAACCCGGCCACCGACCGCACCTGGACCTACTTCATCTTCAAGTCCACCTTCAGTTTCTGAGAAGCCCGGCTTCAAACGTATCCACGCCATGACGACAAAACTGGTTCAGATCCTCGCCTGGGGACTCCTCATCGCCCTCGCCGCACCTTCGGCCGGGTTGGCCGCAACCTACCGGATCATCGCTCATCCCGAGGTGCCGGCGACCACCCTCACCACGGAGGCCGCCCGCGACATCCTGCTCGGAAACCGTACCCGCTGGGAAGGCGGGCCCGTCATCCGCCTGGCCGTATTGGCCGGAGGCCCGGTCCACGAGGCGGTCATGAACGAAGTGGCGGGTCGTTCGCCGCTGCAGTTCGACAACTTCTGGAAACGCCAGGTTTTCACTGGCCGCGGGGTCATGCCCCAAAGCTGCCGCGACGATGCCGAGATGATCGCTTATATCGCCCGCACCCCGGGCGCCTTCGGCTACATCTCCAGCGAGACCGATCCTGAAGGCGTCAAGGTTCTGCCGGTTCAATAACCGTCCTCCGTGCTCCGATCCCGTCGCTCATGAAACTCAGTCGTCTCAGCATCCAGAACCGGCTCCTCTTCGGACTGGCCTTTCTCGTGGGAGGCTACGCCGTCACCCTGACAGGCGGCTTTCTTGCCTCCAAAGAGTCGGATGCGCGCCTCCATTCCCTCGCCACGGTGGATTTCCCCGTGGCCATGGACAGCCGCAGCGCCCTCTTCCAGGTCGACGCCTCGGCCAAGCTCTTTGCCGACGCGTCCCTGCTGGGTGAGGAAGAGGCCTTGGCCGAAGCTGAGGAACGCCGTGGCGAAGCCTCGGCGCTCGTGCTCAGCGTGCTCGCCCGCGTGGATGGTTTGGCCGGGATCGATCCGGCCATCCTTCGTCAGTTGGAGCGGATTTCGGGTGGGCTGGCGGAGCTGGCGCCACTGCGGCGCGGTATCTTTGATGCCATGTCAGGTCAGGCCGATCTATCTCCCGAGGCCTTTCAGGAGATGGCGCGGCGGCATGCGGATTTGTCCGACCAGTTGAGGGCGAATCTTGCCCGGGTGGCCGATGAGCTGAGCGGTTCGGTGGATGCATCCATCGCCGGGATCGCGGAAGCCAACCGACGCCAGAACCTGATCAGCCTGGCGATCTCCATCGGGGTGGTCGTGATAGGAACCCTGCTGGTGCTCTGGGTGGTGCGGGTTTCCATCGTCCGTCCAGTCGAGGCGATTGTGGAAGGCCTGGCCGAGTCCTCCCGGGAGATGGATCGGGCGGCGGTGAGTGTTGCCCAAGCCAGCCAAGCGGTGGCCGGCGGGGCTTCCCGCCAAGCCGAGTCCATCGAGGAGATCGGAGCCGCCCTGCAGGAAGTTTCGGGAACCACCCGGAGCAACGCCTCCAGTGCCCAGACCGCCAAGACCGCCGCGGCCGGCGCGCGGGGTGCGGCCGAGCGGGGCAATGAGGCCATGCAGCGGATGAAAAGCGCCATCGAAGCCTTTCAGCAGGCGTCCAACGAAATCAGCGGCATCCTCAAGACGATCGACGAAATCGCCTTCCAGACCAATATCCTCGCGCTCAATGCCGCCGTCGAGGCCGCCCGCGCCGGAGAAGCCGGGGCCGGCTTCTCGGTCGTGGCCGAGGAGGTGCGCAACCTCGCCCAGCGCAGCGCCGCGGCCGCCCGCGAGACCGCCGGCCGCATCGAGGTCGCCGCCACCCGCAGCTCCCAGGGAGCGGACATCTCCGCGGAAATGGACGGCGTGCTCAAGGAGATCGTCAGTCGTAGTGGAGAGGTCGATACACTGGTGGCCGGGATCGCCGCCGCCAGCCAGGAGCAGACTCGCTCGATCGAGCAAGTCGCGGCATCGGTCGAGTCCCTCGACAACCACACCCAATCCAATGCCGCTTCCTCCGAAGAGGCCGCCGCCACCGCCGAGGAAATGAAATCCCAGGCGGAGGCGCTCAAGCGCCACCTCGCGGCACTCGGGGCCGCCGTCCGCGGGGTCCGCGAGGAAAAGGCGGCCGAAAAATCCCCTGCGGGGGCCAATGAGGCGAAGGACTGGAAACAGGAGTGGGGTGGGGAAACGGAGACTCGTCCCTCGGGCGACCCCGAGCAATGGGAGGCGGAATCACCCCCGGACGGGATGGCAGCTTCCGCTCCCGGCGGTCGTGCCCGGATCCCGCTCGAAACGGTACGCAACGACTCCCGCTGCTGAACCGGGCTAACGAAGCGTGATCCGACTGGCGCGGGCCGGAGGTCCGTGCATGGTTGGCGGGGATGACCTATGCCGGCTTCCATCTGCGGTTTACCCTGCCTGTTCTTCTGCTGGCCGGTTTCGGTGCGGCTTGGGCGGGCTGGGAGGCGCCGCACACCAGTGTCACCCTGCTCCTGTTGGCGATTGTGATGGTGTTCACCGCCCCCTGGGACAATGCCGCCGTCCGGCACGGCATCTGGGATTTCGCACCGGGGCGGTACGGATTCCGGATCGTCCGGCTGCCGGTGGAGGAGTATGCCTTCTTCTGGATCCAAACCCTCCTGGTGGTGGCGCTGGTCCGGTGGTGGGGCGGATTGTTTCCCGGCAGGAGTTCCTTGCCCGGCGGTGAGGGTCACCCGGGAATGCTGACGTGGTCGGTCGCCGGGGCCGGGCTCCTGCTTTGGGCGGCCGTGGGCTGGTGGGGGCGGCGGCGTTTCGGCAGGCGCGACCGCTGGCACTACGCCTGGCACCTGCTCTTTTGGTTCGGGCCGTTGATCGCGATCCAATGGGTGCTGGGCTGGCGGGTTTTTGTTCCTCGGCTGGACCAGTTCCTGATCCCGGCGCTGGCGCTGGGGGCCTGGCTGAGTTGGGCGGATCTCAAGGCGGTGCGGGAGAGGATCTGGTTTTTCGATCCCGGGCAAATCCTAGGCTGGAAATGGCGCGGTGTGCTGCCGTGGGAAGAAGTGGTGTTTTTCATGCTTACCAGTCTTTTGGTTGCGCAGAGTTTCCTGCTCCTGCTGCCGGAAGCGGCGCGCTGAGGTTGCTTGACGCTTGCCCGGTCCTGCCGGTCGACACAGGGTCGGCGGGACATGCCGGCACCAACCCCTCTTCCCTGGTTCCAGCGCGTGCGCCGCTGGGGCCAAACGAATCTCTCCGAACGCGATCCGGTCGATTACGACGACGCCTTCTGGCGAAGCCATTGGCGCCACACGCGGGTGCAGGGCATCATCGTGAATGCGGCCGGCATTGTGGCCTACTACCCGAGCCGCTTCGAACGGCAGTACCGCGCGCGTTACCTCGGGGGGCGCGACCTTTTCGGAGAAATCACCGCCGCCGCCCGGGAGGAAGGGCTCGCGGTGCTGGCGCGGATGGACTCGAACCGGGCCGACGAGAGCTTCCTCCGGGCTCATCCCGACTGGTTCTGTGTCGATGCGGGAGGCAGCCCCTACCAATCACAAGGGCGCTTTTTCACCTGCGTCAACGGTCCGTATTACCGGGAATTTCTTCCTCAGATTCTGGTTGAAATCGTCCAGCGTTACCACCCCGAAGGTTTCACCGACAACAGTTGGAGCGGGCTGGGTCGCGGGGCCATTTGCCATTGCGACCACTGCGCCCGTCGCTTCCGGGAGGAGGAGGCGGCGGCCCTGCCCCGTGAGGAGAACTGGGATGATTCCGTCTACAGAAAGTGGATACGCTGGAGCTACCGGATGCGGCTGGAGGTTTGGGATCTGAACAACCGCGTCACCCGTGACGCCGGAGGAGAGCACTGCCTCTGGCTGGGCATGCTCAGCGGCGATCCCATCGGTCAGAGCCGCTCCTTCCGGGATTTGCGATCGCTGGCCCGGCGCTCGCAGATCATCATGTGCGACCACCAGTCGCGGGACTGTGACAACGGTTTTGAGCAGAACGCCCTCAACGGAAAGCTCCTCCACGGCCTGATGGGCTGGGACCGCCAGATCCCCGAAAGCATGGCGATGTATGTGCGCGGAGCACAGGCCTTCCGGGTGGCGAGCAACCCGGCCGCCGAATCCCGGCTCTGGATGGCTGAGGGTTTTGCCGGCGGCATTTCACCCTGGTTGCATCACATCACCGCCCGGCACGAGGACCGGCGGCAATACGCCACCGCGGAGCCCCTCATGCGCTGGCACGAAGCCAACGAGGACTGGCTCTACGACCGCGAGCCGGTCGCCGCGGTCGGGCTGGTCTGGTCCCAGGAGAACATCGACTTTCATGGGCGCGACCGACCGGATGAGCGCGTCGGCCAACCCTGGCGCGGCATGGTCCATGCCCTCAATCGCGCCCACATTCCCTGGCGGCCGGTCCATGCCGATGACCTGGACGCTTCCAGTGCCGGCCTCTCCGCCCTGGTGCTGCCAGACCTGGCGGTGATGACGGATGGGCAGATCGACGCGGTCCGCGGCTTCGTGGAAGATGGCGGCGGACTGGTGGCGACCGGCCGCAGCAGCCGGCTCGATGGCGAAGGCCTTCCGCGGGAGGACTTCGGCCTCGCCGAGGTGCTCGGAGTCCGGATTGAGGCGGGGGAATCCGGAGCGGACGAAGAGACCCCGGCAAACTGGGAGCAGTATCAGAACCACACCTACATTCGCCGCACCGGAAGCGAAGGCGGACCACTCTGGGAAGGATTTTCCGATGCCGACCTGCTGCCCTTCGGCGGTCTTCCGGAGCGAGTCCGTCCGGCCCCGGGCACCCGCGTGGAAGCCACCTGGGTGCCGCCATTCCCGATCTATCCCCCGGAGTTTTGCTGGACGGATACGCCGGCCACGGAAATCCCCGCCGTGCTCACCCGTGAAACGCCGGGAGGCGGGCGGGTGGCCTGCCTGCCCGCGGATCTCGCCCGCACCCACGGGCGCTACCGTATGCCCGACCATGCCCGCCTGCTCGCCAACCTCGTCCGCTGGGCGGTGCGTGGTGATCTTCCCATGGAGATCAAGGTGGAGGGCCGCCTCAATGCGCAGCTCTACCGGAAGGGATCGTGCCTGGTCCTGCATCTCGTCAACCTCACGGGTTGCCCGCCGTGGCCGGAGCCGGTCGAGACTGCGGTGCCGGTCGGACCTGTGGAAGTGCGGCTGCGCGGGAGCGGCTTTGGCGGAGCCTCCAAGGTGGAGTTGCGGGTGGCGGGTGCAAGCCTCGCACCGGTCAAGCGGGAGGACGGCATCGGCTTCACGATTCCGAAGATCGACCTGCACGAAATGGTTGTAGTGGCTTCCGGATGACGTTTGGTAGCGTGCTTCACCCATGCATTCCGCCACCGGCCGACTGATCCGAGAACTCCGTCCCTACAAAGGCCTGCTCGCACTGGGCACGGTCTGCCTGCTGGTGGCGGCCCCGGCCAGCCTGGTGCCGAACCTGATGTGGATGTTTGTCGTCGACGTGGTCCTGCTCGATGACCGGATTGAGCTGCTCTGGCCGGCGCTGGGGTTTACGATTCTGCTGTACCTGATTTCTCTCGCCTTTGGCATCGTGCGCGACCGCGCCTTCGAAAGGGTGGGGCAGTCCTTTGTGCGGGATCTGCGACTGCGGCTCTTCCGGAAACTGCTCCGGCAAAGCCCCGGCTACATGACGCGCCAGCGCACCGGTGACCTGCAGGCGCGGGTGGTTTCGGATGTGGACGCGCTCCAGTCCTCATTGGTCTCGGGTTTTGCCGGGATGGTGCAGGAGCTGTACACCTTTATCCTCGTGCTCGCCGCCATCACCGCGATCAACACCTCGATTGGGGCGGTGGTTTTCATCCCGTTGTTCATCTGCTTCTTCGTGGCCCGGCACTTCAATGCGCGCATGAAGCAGCTCTATGTGGAGACCCGCCAGAGCCTCGGCCGCGTCGGGGCGGCGCTGCAGGAGATGCTGGGTGGTTTCGCTCTCATCAAAGGGTTCGCCAAGGGGGAGCAGGAGTACCAGGCCTTCTCCGAAGTGGCCACCGACTACTACGAGCGTTCGATGGCGGCCGTGCGGCTGCGGACGGTGATGTTTCCCATCATCTTCAGTTTCGCCTTCAGCACCAATGTGGTCATGCTCGGCCTCGGGGCGTGGCTGGTGTACCGCGGGCATTTCACGCTGGGTGGATTGGTGGCGCTACGGGGGTTCTGGTGGCAGTTGAACAGCCCGGTCCGCACCCTCGCGCAGATCAATGATCTCCTGCAGCGGGCGCTCGCTTCCGCCGGGCGGATCTATGCCGTGCTCGACGCGCCCGAAGAAGTGCGTGATGCGCCCGATGCCGAGCCGCTGCTCAACCCGCGCCAACCCATCCGCTTTGAGTCGGTCGGCTTTCACTACCGCGACAGCTTGCCGGTCCTCGAAGACATCAACCTCGTCATCGAGCCGGGGGAGATCATTGCCCTCGCCGGCTCCAGCGGGGCCGGCAAAACCACCTTTTTTAATCTCGTGGCCCGGTTTTACGATCCCACCGAGGGAGCCCTCTGGATCGGCGGCCAGCGCCTCGACCGGATCCGCCAGGAGACATGGCGGGCACGGCTCGGGATTGTGCAGCAGGACACCTTTCTCTTTTTTACCAGCATCCTGGAAAACATCCGCTATGCGCGACCCAGCGCCAGTTTCGAGGAAGTGCGCGAAGCGGCCCGGCAGGCCAATGCGGACACCTTCATTCTGGAATTAAAGGACTGTTATGAGACCCTCGTCGGCGAGCGCGGGGTGCGGCTGTCGGGCGGCCAGCGCCAGCGGGTGGGCGTGGCCCGGGCCTTTCTCTCCAATCCCGACCTGCTGCTTCTCGACGAGCCAACCAGTTCGGTCGAGCCCGAGTCCGAGCGGATCATTCAGGATTCGCTCATCAGCCTGATGGCGGGCCGCACCGTCATCCTCAGTTCCCACCGTCCGAGCCTGCTCCGCCGGGCCGATCGGGTGGTTTTCCTGGCCGGCGGGCGCATCGCCGAGATCGGGCCTCACGAGGAGCTGCTGGCCCGCGATGGTGCTTACGCCCGCATGGTGCGGGAATGGGGTGAAGAGCGTTGAGGGTCGCGGCGGCGCTCAGGCCTTGAGGACGGAGATGGCCAGGACTGCTAGGGCGGCTTCGCTGCTTCCGGGACTGGAAATGACGATCTGGCGGACCGGATCTGTGGGGTCGGGGTGAACCCACTCGAGGGTGTACAAGTAACGTTCGTAGAGAAAAGGATCACCGTCCTCCGTGATGACTGCCTTAAGGGCGTGGGGCAGGTCATGCTGGGGGAAATCCGACCACCAATCCTGAATGTTTGCTTCGGGGGCATTGTCGGGGTGCCGCCAGCTGAGGGGAACCAAAGGGATCTGGTGTTTGCGGCCTTTGGAGGTGTGGATGGTGTAGGCCGCGAACGCCTCCGTGCTGGAGGCATAGCCGCAGCCATGCAAAAAATAAACCGCACGGGTTTTGGCCCCGACGGGAATCGCCACTCGGCTGGGCAGGGGTTCGAGCTGACTGGTTTGGTTGTGGCGCGACCGCAGGACCAGAACGCCGTTGTCCTGGTGGTTTTTGCCGCCGAGAATATGGAACGGGACGCCATGGAATGCACGCTCGCCCGGCGGCAGGTTCAGGAGGGGCTGGTCGCCGAGCCAGCCGCGGCGAAACTGGACCGGGCGATTGACCACCCCGGACAGGTCCAGCCGGAGGAAATTGCCGGCGCCTTCTCCCCGGGCCGACGGGTGGGGCCGGCTGTTCATCGCCGATGCCTCTTCCCTGCGCACGCTGGGGTTGCGCGACCACGGATACACGATGCGATTCCCCGCCCGGTTGGTCTCGATGGCGGGTTCGGTGGCGGGTTGCACGGTGGAGCCGCGTACATGGAGCTTGAGTTGGCCCCATAGAATCTGGTCTGCCGGCCAGAACCCCGTCTTGCGGTAGCTGCGGATAAGGCTGAGCAGGAGGTGCCAGGCGGCGTCGTTGAGGCCGCTTTGCAGGCTGGCCATACTGGAGATGGGCGGGCTTGCCGTTCTTGTCTCCGCGGTATCACCGATCGTGATCAAGGCCATGTCATTGGGGACATGGTATCCCGCTTTTTGCAGCATGGGAAGGAGGTTCTCCGCGGTGGGCGGATCAAAAATAACCATCCCGTTGACGTTTTTCCAATCGCTGCGGAGCCGTTCGAGGAGGGCGGCGGCGTTGGCGGCAGGCCTTCCGGGGTAGGAAGCATGCCGGGAAGCGGAGGAGGCCAGCCCGAGAGAGTGGCAAATTCCCTTCCATTGCGGCCTCCAGTCGGCCTCCACACCACGCCAGTAGCCGGCCAGCTCACGGTAGCCGCCTGCAACAAGGTGTAGAGCGGCTGTGTTGAAGGCATCCCAGAAATTCCAATTGAGCGAGTGCACGCCCGGCAAGATCGTGTTCACCGCGACGGTGGGAATGCCCGCCTTGCCGAGGAGGCTGATTTCGTTGAGCAGGGGGCCGGGGGGGTTGGGTGGCCAAAAGAGAATTCCATCGACGCGCTGCTCGTGGAAACCAAGGAGAAATTTGCGGGCCCCCGCCCGGTCATTGTAATGGTGGCTGCTCAGCTGCACGCGGGTGTCCTCGGCGAGCGCGACCAGCCCGGCTTGGCTGAAATCCGCCCTCCAGAGCGAGGCGATGTGGATGGGAGCATGGATTTCGGGGTGCTGAGCGGCCGTGTAGAGGTGGTATCCTTGGCGCCGGAGCAGGCCGCGCTCGACCAGTTCATTGACCGCGCGATTGGTGGCATACTGGGTATGGCCCAGAGCCTCGGCCAACTGCCGGGCCGAAGGCAGCCGGGTGCCCGGGGGATAGGCCTGGTCATGCAGCCAATTGCGCAGGGCTTCACGCGCGCGACGGGAGGTGCCTCGTTCATAACGTTTCATTTGAACGATCAATTTGGTTAAAGGGTCGAAGACCTGCCAGCAAAACCGATTGCTGCCGCGAGATTTCTCTCACGATCCTGAGCTTGGTTTCTCAAGATCCCCCCCGACCCCGCCCAAAACCTCCGCAACCCAGCTCCCGACCCCAGCGGCATTTTTGAAGAAAACTGCTTTTTTATCCTCCAATCCTAACTGTTATCCTACAATGAAAATCAAACTGTTTCTCGTTCTTATGGCGAGCTGGGGGGTTGGTCTGTCGACCGCCTCGGCTTTGGAACATGTCATCTGGCGCTACAATCCTTCGACCGGAAGCACGGCCAATGCCTATGGCGGTTCCGAACCCACGGAAACGCCGGGCGCTTTCATCGGTCACGATGACCCGGAGTTGGGAGTCGCGGGCATGCTTTCCAACTGGGCCGGCATGACGACCAACTCCCGGCTGGCTCCGTCCACTCCTTTGGAGCACATCAAGCTCAAGGCCACCATCACCTCCGAGGTCGCAATGGAAGGTGTCCGGATCGAGTACCGATTCCGTCGTGGCGACGAAGAGCATGCCATCAAAGGCCTCCACGTTTGGACCGTCGACCTTCAGCCCGGCACCAATACCTTTGAGACCCGCCTGGACCAACTTCCCGCCGGCGAACAGGACGAGGCGCCTCTTCCATTGCCGGTTGAAGAGACGTTTTTCATTACTCACATCGAGATGTTGGTCTCGGGCCTGAACTCCCCGACGGTGTTTTCGTTTCAGGAATTCACCATGTCGGTGAACTTGGTCGAGGCGTTCAACTTGGTGCCGGCCTGGCGCATCGACCCCTTTGGCGGGATTAGCAATATCACCAATGCCACCAACTATGTGCGGACCAACAATCCCGAAACCACAAGCCCGGTGAACCATGCGGACTTTGGCTTCGTGGATGAAGTGCCCCACAATCCCGCTCTCGCCGATGGCCAATTTCAACGAACCAGCAGCGATTTTGGATTGGATGGGAATGCTTGGGGGATGGCCTTCTTCGACTTTTCCACCGCCCACATGGTCCGCCCCTTGCCCGAGAATCTCGACCTCGATCGGACGTTCTTCGTCATGAACATTCATGCTGATTTT
>REEB01000230.1 GCA_007695295.1 Puniceicoccaceae bacterium | reverse complement strand
GCGGGGTGGGGGTTTTTCTGCCGGAGCCGGAAGGGACGGGGGCGGGTCCGCGCCTGACGGTGCTGGTGATCGACGACGATCCCCTGGCCCGGGCGGCGACGGCGGCGCGGGTGCGGGGATTCGGGTTGACCGTGGTGGAGGCGGAGACCTGGGACCGGGCCGCCAAGCTCCTGCGCCGCGGGCGGATCCGGCTGGTGCTGACCGATCTCTGCCATGAGGCCCGGCCGGTGGCGGGAGGGCCTCCCTGGGTTGCGGTGACGGGTCGGATGGAGGCCGGCCTCGAGCATCGGCTGTTGGCGGCTGGTTTCGCGGGAGTGCTGCTGAAGCCGCTGAAAGCCGGGGATCTCGAGCCGATCCTGCGGCGTCACGGTATTGGTATTACGGATACAGTATGCGGGGCGGCGGGGGCGGAGGCCCCCCGGGAGAAAATCTGGCGGCAGTTTTTGGATCTGGTCGCGGAGGCACCGGAAAAGTATCAATCGCTCGGAGAGCTGGTCCAAGGGCCGCGGCCACGCTGGCTCGGCACCTTGGAGAGCAAGCTGGCGGCGGGCAGTCTGGCGGAGTGCCGGGCGCTGGTTCACCGCTGGAAGGGCGTCTTCGACGTGATGGGTGAAGACGCGATCGCGGCCATTCTCGGGCGGGCCGAGCGGGCGGCGGCGGCGGAGAGCGTTGCGGATCTGCGGGCGGAAGTGGAGGCCCTCGGGGCCGGGCTGAAGGCCTTCCGGAAGCGGCGGGGAGGAGAGTTGGCCGCGGTGCTGGGTGAGGTCTGACGGCGGCGGGCTATTGCACCCGGGTTTCGAGGCGGGCGGCGAGGGCCTGGAAAAAGTCCGTGGGCCGGTCCTGGAGGCGCCGGCAGGCCCGGATGGCTTCGGCGGTGTGGTGGCGGGCGGCGGCCCGGGTCCGGGCGAGACCGTGGATGGAGACGTAGGTGTTCTTTTTCAGCGCCTGATCGGCTCCGGTGGTTTTGCCGAGCGCCTCGGTGGTGGAGGTGACATCGAGAAGGTCGTCGACGATCTGGAAGGCGAGGCCGAGGTGGTCGCCGAATTCGCGCAGGGCGGCGAGTTCGCCGGGGCGGGGGTTGCCGTGGCGGGCGCCGATGAGGAGGGCGGCGGTGATGAGGGCGCCGGTTTTGTGGCGGTGAATATAATCGAGGGCAGCGGCGTCGGCGGCGCGTTCCTCCATCTCGATATCCTCCATCTGACCGCCGATGAGGCCGGTGGAGCCGGCGGCGGCGGCGAGCTCGGCGACACAGGTGGCGGCGAGCTCGGGCGTGTCGGCATAGTGGGTGGCGAGGAGGGCGAAAGCGTGGGTGAGGAGGGCGTCGCCGGCGAGGACGGCGGTGGCTTCGTCGAATTGGCGGTGGCAGGTGGGGCGGCCGCGGCGCAGTTCGCCATCGTCCATGCAAGGGAGGTCGTCGTGGATGAGCGAGTAGGTGTGCAGGCACTCGACGGCGAGGGCGGCGGGGAGGGCGGAACGGGTGGCGGAGAAGGTTTCGGCGGCGGCGAGGACGAGGACGGGGCGGAGGCGTTTGCCGCCGGCTTCGAGGCTGTAGAGCATGGCCTGGTGGAGGCGGGCGGGGCGGGTTTCGGAGCCGGGCAGGAACTCCGGGAGAGCCGCGTCCACCTCCTGCTGCCAGTGTGCCAGTTTTTCTTTGAAGTCCATGGGAGGATGACCTACGTTCCGCCGTTTCATCGGCCAAGCATTGCCAATGGTGACTTTCGAGCAAGTTCTGCAGCGTGTATTTTCGGACGCCTCATGGTTTGTCAAAACCCTGATCGGCGGCTTGTTGCTGTTGATCCCGGTGGTCCAGCTTTTTGCGCTCGGCTACATCTACCGGCAGACGGACCGCGTGCGCAAAGGCGAGTCGGTGGAGCTGGCGGACTGGGAGGATCCGGGAGGGTTGTTTGTGGATGGGGCGCGCTTTCTGCTGATCCTGGCGCTCTTTTTCCTGCTGCCGCTCTTTCTGGCCTGGCTGTTGACGCTGCCCCTGTTTCTGCTCGGCCCCTTGTCGTGGCTGCCGATCATTCCGGTGTTGTTTTTGGGGGCGCCGGCGACGGCCGGGATGCTGGTGGCCTACCAGGAGGAACGGGATTTCCGGGTGCTGCTGGAGGTGGGGCGGACCTGGAGGCAGTTGAACCGCACCTTCCGTTTCTGGTTTCTTCCGAACCTGGCCTTCATCGGTTTTGTGGCCCTTGGCCTGCCGCTCCTCCCCTTCGCCCTCTTCATCGGAGGAGTTGTCATTTTCCCTTTTTTCGCTTTGAGCATTCGCCATGTCGAGATGGTGGAACGCTCCACCCTGATTGCCTGAAACCACCCAACCAAGGAACCCTCCATGCCCACTTACGAATACGCCTGTCGTTCCTGTGATCACAGCTTCGAGATCTTCCAGTCGATGAAAGACGAGCCGCTTTCCGACTGCCCTTCCTGCCGCCAGCCGCAGCTCCGCCGGCTGATCGGCGGTGGTGCGGGCATCCTTTTCAAGGGCAGCGGGTTTTACGAAACCGACTACAAGCGGCCCGCTGCCACCGGCTCGGAGGGGGCGGCCAAAAGCGAGAGTAAAAGCGAGTCCAAAGGCGGAACCTCCGAAGGTGGATCATCCGCCCCGGCCGCGTCCGGCGGTGCTTCCACCGCCTCTCCGTCAAGTTCGTCGAAGCCCGCCGCCTCGGCGGCCTGAACCCACGCCGCCATGCCACGCCCCGCAGACACCGATAAAGATACCTTCAGTCTGGCCAACGTGATCGTCGGCGCCGTCCTCTCCCTGCTGCTCGGGGTGGTCGGCGCGGTCCTTTTCCTGGTCATGGTGCCGGTGGTGGAAGGCACGCCGCCAGCGGAGGACGAAATCGATCGGAGCCGGGAAGATTATTTGCGCTATTACCAGCCCGGGACCCGGAGCGGCCAGCGCGGGGCGAACTGGATGCTGAAAAAGCAGGCCCTGATCGACGGCCGGAGCGGGGCGCTGCTGTTTTACGAGGAGGATCTCAATCTCTGGGCGGCCAACGCCTACGAGCAGCAATTGGATGGCAACGGTACGGTGCTGGGGGTGCTGAGTGTGCCGGGCACGCCAGTCTTTCGGGTGGCGGAGGATCACCTTGCGGTTGGGTTGCCGGTCAAGCTTCAGCTCCTCGGCCTGGAACGGGATATCATCGTACAGGCCAAGGGTGGCTTTGCGACGCGCGATGGGCGGCTGGTGTTCCGCCCGCATGAAGTGTTGGTCGGGTCATGGCCGGTGCCCGCGGCCCTGGGACTGCGGCAGCGGATCTACCGCAACTTTGCGGGTGCCTTTCCCCCGCCGGAGGATGTCCGCGAAGCCTGGCCGCAGGTCGAAGCGATCGGATTCGAAGACCAAGCCCTGCGGGTGGTCATTCCCTGATTTGAACCGGCCGGTGGTCGGATCCGGCCGGTTGCGGGCGGGGGCCAACGTCTACCAGGCGTAGGCGTTGGGGGCTTCGCCGCCGGGGCCGGGGAAGATCACATCGAGCTTCTTGAGTGTTTCGGACGAAAGCTTGATTTCGGTGGCCCGGAGCGAGCCTTCCATCTGGGCAACGGTGCGCGGCCCGATGATCGGTGCGGTGACGACGGGATTGGCGAGGAGCCAGGCGAGGGCGACATCGGCCGGTTTTTCACCCAGTTTTTTGCAGAGGGCCTCGTACTTCTTGAGCTGGGGTTTTTTCGCCTCGAGCTGTTTGGCCCGGTCTTTGCCGGAGCGCCGGCCGTTTTTGGCCTTGTCGAGGGCGCCGCCGAGCAGGCCGCCCGCGAGCGGGCTCCAAGGGATGAGGCCGAGGCCGAAGTGCCGGCAGGCGGGCACGACCTCCAGCTCGACCATGCGGTTGTCGAGGTTGTAAACACTTTGCTCGCTGGCGAGGCCGGCCTTGCCCATCATGCGCGCGGCCATGCAGGCGTGGGCGATATCCCAGCCGGCGAAGTTGCTGGAGCCGGCATAGGCGATTTTACCCTGGGTCTGGAGGACGTCCATCGCCTCCCAGAGTTCGTCCATGGGGCACTCGCGGTCGATATGGTGGAGTTGGTAAAGGTCGATCCGGTCGGTGCCGAGGCGCCTGAGGCTGTCCTCGCAGTGCCGGATGATTTTGACCCGCGAGTAGCAGCGGGTATCGCGGTTGATCTCCTTGCGACGCTCCTTGCGGACGACGGGGTTGTAGACTTTGGTGGCGAGAAAAATCGCATCGCGGCGGCCTCCCTGGGCGAGCCAGCGGCCGATGAGGGCCTCGCAGTCGCCGGCCTCGGTGGCCCAGGCGCCGTAGACATCCGCCGTATCGATAAAATTGATACCGAGGTCGAGAGCCCGGTCCATGATGGCGAAGCTTTCTTTTTCGTCGCTGACCCAGCCGAAATTCATCGTGCCGAGGCAGAGGGGGGAAACTTTCAATCCGGTGGCGCCAAGTCTGCGATAGTCCATGGGGAGAGCAATGTCAGTAGGTGGGCGGAAAGGACAGGAAAAAGCGTCGGCAGGGCGGCGGGATCGTTTCTTGCGCGCAGGTCCGGGCCGGCTTATGAAATGGTCCATGGCAACACAGGAAAGACTGCGCATCGGCTTGATCGGGGCCGGGGCCAACACCCGGCTGCGGCATCTGCCCGGGTTTCAGGCCCTGCCCGGGGTCGAGGTGGTGATGGTGGCGAACCGTTCGGAGGCGTCCGGGCGGGCCGTGGCGAAAGCGTTTGGCATTCCCAAGGTGGCTGGTTCGTGGCGCGAGGTGGTGGAATCTCCCGAGGTGGACGCCGTCTGCATCGGCACCTGGCCGAACTTGCATGCGGAAGTGACGGTGGCGGCCCTTGATGCGGGCAAGCACGTGCTGACGGAGGCCCGGATGGCGCGCAACGCGGCCGAGGCCCGGGCGATGCTGGCGGCGGCCCGGCGGCACCATGGCCGCGTCTGCCAAATCGTGCCCGCACCGTTCACGCTCGATTTCGACACCCGTATCCAAGATTTACTGACGAAGAAAACACTGGGCGATTTGCGGGAGGTTTCCATGGCGCATACGAACGCGCTCTTTTCGGACGCAACCGCGCCGCTGCACTGGCGGCAGTCCGAAGAACGGAGCGGCTGCAACATGCTTACCTTCGGTATTTACTATGAAACGCTGCGGCGTTGGCTGCACCGCGATCCGGCGGAGGTGCTGGGCGAAGGTGCCATCCACACGGCGGAGCGCCCCGATCCCGAGACCGGCCGGCCCGGCCGGGTCGGCACTCCGGACAGCCTGACCGTGCTGGGGCGCTATGCGGACGGCGTCCGGCTGGCCGGTCATTTCAGCGCGGTCGAACCGGGGCGCGGGAGGAATGAACTGCGACTCAACGGATCCCGCGCCGGGCTGCGGATGGATCTGGAAGCGGGCAAGCTCTGGCTGGCGGAAGTAGGCGGGGAGGAGAAGGAAGTGCCCCTACCTGAGGAGGAGCGGCGCGGCTGGCAGGTGGAGGCGGACTTTGTCGACTCGATCCGGCGGGGCACGGCCGTCCGTTTGACGACTTTTGAGGAGGGCATGCGCTACATGCTGGTCACGGAGGCGGTGTGGAAATCGTGGAAAGCGGGAGGTCTCTGGCGGGTGGTGGAACGCTGAGCTGCGATGACCCTGCGGCAACCGGAGTGGCGGGCGAAGCCCTGACGAGTCGACACATTTTCTGAAGCGCCAAAGGCGCGTTTACTCAAAAGCCCAGTCTGAAGGGCTGGGTATCCGGACCATGAAACAAGCGGGCTGAACGTCCGCGATAGAGCCGACGCATCCGGGAGGTGTCCGCAAGGAGAAAGGCGGACTTTCAGCCCGCGATTTTGCCCTCTTTCCACCCGGCCCTTCGAGCCGGGCGATTGGATTTTGGCCCTTTGAAAAATTGTGTATACGCGTCAGACCGAAGCCGGGGGCCTCAGGCGCGGGAGGTTCGAGCCGCCGGCCGAAAGGCGGCGTGGACCGGTGCGATGGCGGGAGAGGTTTCCTCCGACGCGGCGTCGAAGTCCGCGGCTTCGTTGAGGTCCTCCGGATCGAGGGGAAATTCCTTCCGGAAATCCTCGAAGCGAATCAGTTCGAAGCGACCATCGTGGTGTTCCACGACAGCGGTCATGGACTCGACCCAATCGCCGCTGTTGAGGTAGTGGATGGATCCCATGCGCTTGTCGGCGGCGGTGTGGATGTGGCCGCAGAGTACGCCGACGCAGTCCTGTTTTTCGGCGAGAGCGACGATTTGCTCCTCGTAGTTGGAAATATGGCTGACGGCCTTTTTGACCCGGGCCTTGATGGCGGCACTGAGCGAATAGTACTCCTTGCCGAGGAGGGCGCGGAAGCGGTTGTAGAATCGGTTGATGGTGAGGAGGAGGCGGTAGCCAAAGTCGCCGAGATGGGCGAGGAAGACGAAGTTTTTCACCACCGAGTCGAAGACATCGCCGTGAAGAACGAGGTAACGCTCGCCGCGGGCGGTGAGGTGAATGTAGTCCTCGACGATGCGGAAGCGGCCGAAGGAAAGGGGGAGAAAGCGCGCGAGAATGTCGTCGTGGTTGCCGCGCAAGTAGATGACTTCGCTGTCCTTCTTCTCGAGTTTTTTGAGGACCTGGCGGACGAACTTGGTGTGGCCGCGGGTCCAGCGGCCGGAGCGGCGGAGCTGCCATCCGTCGATGATGTCGCCATTGAGAATGAGGCACCGGCAGCGGGTGTGTTTGAGGAAATGATTGACTTCGCGGACCTTGCAATTGGGGGTGCCCAAGTGCACATCGGAGAGAACAATGGTGCGGTAATGTCGGGTCGGTTTCTTCATTGGGCGTTGGCGGGTGCCGGGAGTGGCGGGCTGCTCCAGCTCTCCAGTGTTTTGGTCTTGCGGAGAATTGTCGAGCTTCAAGTCATTGCGGTAGAAAAAGTTGCCAATTCGTAACCTCATTTTCGGAACAAAGCGGAGATGAACTGATGGCTCCCGGAGAAAACAACCCCCCCTTGTTTTTACTGGCCGGGCCGACCGGGGCCGGGAAGACCTCGCTCGCCTTGGAGTGGGCGGAGCGGCACGGTGCGGAGATCATTTCCTCCGATGCCCTGCTTTTTTATCGCGGCCTGGACATTGGCACCGCGAAGCCGACACCGCGGGAGCGGGCGCGGGTGCCGCACCACCTGATCGACGTGGCTCCGCCGGACCGGGCCCTGAGCGTGGCCGCCTACGCCGGACAGGCCCGGGAGGCGGTGGCGGCGATCGAGGCCCGTGGCCGGCGCGTCCTGGTGGTGGGGGGGAGCGGCTTCTATCTGGAGACCTTTTTCCGGCAGATGGTGGACCGGGTGGGGGAGAACGCCGCCTTGCGCCGGGAGCTGGAGGCGCGGATGGAGAGCGAAGGACTGGCGTCCCTGGTGCGTGAGCTGCGGGAATTGAATCCGGGCGGTCTCGAAGGTTTGGATACAGCCAATCCACGCCGGGTCCTGCGCGCCCTGGAGCGCTGCCGTGCGGCGGGCAAGACCCTGGCGGTGCTGAAAGCGGAGTTCGAAGCGCTGCCGGATCCCTTTCCCGGCCGGGAGCGGCGGCTGGTCGTGCTCGACCGCGACCCTGCGGAGTTGGCGGAGAGGATTGCCCGGAGGGTGCGGGCGATGGCCGGGACCGGCCTGCTGGAGGAGGTGCGCCGGCTGCGGGAGCAAGGATTGGAGTGCAACCCGACGGCGGCGCGCGCGATCGGCTACCGGGAGACCCTGGATTACCTCGACGGGCGGATCGCGGATGAAGCGACTTGGCTGGAGGCGATCCGCAAAAACACGCTCGGCTTGGTGAAAAAACAGCGGACCTGGCTGAAGAAGCACCATCCCGCGGCGCCCCGGCTGGTGGCGCGGGGCGAGGCGCTCGCCGAGCTGGAGCAACTATTCTCCGCGTCACCGGCTTGAAGAAGGCGCCGGACGGGCTTTGGTTGGGGGAACTCGACCCACCATGCTATTCCGCAGTCCCAAGATGCCGGCGGACCCAACGGCCGCCGCCTACCGATCCGCCTTTGTCCGCGAAGTTCAGGTTCGGCGCGAGCGCCGGCGGCCCGGGCGCTTTTTCTACATCTGCTGGGCGCTGATCCTGCTGAAGTGTCTCTTCGCCTGGTGGGCGATCGGGCATTGGGAGATGCCGGTGAGTGCGGCCTGGGTCTGGATGCCCTCGGTGTTCATTGGGGCGGTGGCGACGTTTTACCTGCTGCACGGGGAGGAGTGAAGACGGAGCGCGGGCCGGTCAGGCATTGTATTCGGATTTCCGTTACAGAGCCGCGTCATGAAACCTTCCACGGGGGCCGGAAAAGGCGGCTCAGTGGGCGAGGGAGAGGCCGACCGCGCCAGCCACGGCGACGGCGGCGCCGAAGAGGGCGCGGAGGGTGGGGCGGTCGCCTTCCATTTTCCAGGCCAGCGGCATGACGGCAATGGGCGTGAGGGCGACAATGGGCAGGACGACGGCGCTGGGGGTGGTGGCGAGCGCCCATTGAAAACAGGAGACTCCGAGGGCGGGACCGGCGAGGCCGTTGGCGAGGATCCAACCCCAATGGCGGGGTGCGGGGCGCGGTGGGGGTGTTTGTCGGGCGGCGGATGGGTCCGCGGCGGTCTGGAGAGGGGTGGCGGGATTGGCGGCGGGGGTGCGCACGCGCAGGGCGAGGAGGCAGAGTCCCGTGACCGTAATGCCGCCAAGGATACGCTGGTAGGCGGCGGTGGGGCCATCGATGAAAACCCCGGCCGCTTCGCTCACTTCGTAGGCCTTGCGGCTGACCACCGCCCCGAGACCCTGGCCGAAAGCCGCGCCGATGCCGAGCAGGATGCCGGCGATGAGCACCCCGCGGGGAACCTGGAGCCGGGATCCCGGGGCGAGCGCCAGGCCGACCCCGAGAAGGATGACCGCGCTGAAGAGCCATTCCCCTGCGGTCAGGCGGGTGCCGAGCCAGAGCCACTCGACGAGACCCGCGATGGGCGCGGCGAGGCACTGCGTGAGAAGGATGGTGAGCCGTGAACCGATCCGGGCGAAGGCGAGGAAAAGCGCGATGTCGCCGAAGCCGAAGCCGATGCAGCCGCTGAGGAAAAAGATCCAGAAGGCCGGCCCGGAAAGCCCCGCGCCCCAGCCGTGGGCGAGGACGGCGAGGAAAACCGCGGCCACGGCGAGCCGCCAGAAGTTGGCCGGGCCGGCGCCGAAGTGGCGAATGGAGCGGGTGGCGAAAACCGCTGAAAGCGAAAAGAGAAGGGTGGTGAGAAAGGCCGGCAGCATGGGGACGAACCGGCCGGTCGAGGCAGGTGCGGCGGCGGGAGCGGGCCGGGGCTCCCGGAGCCGATCACCGGTTGATCAGCTTGAGGAATTCCTCGTTGGTTTTGGTCTTGGAGAGCCGGGTGATCATGGTTTCGGCGGCTTCATCGACTCTCAGGGTGACGAGTGCGCGGCGGAAGAAATTGATGCCCTCGAGTTTTTTGGCGTCGATGAGCAGTTCCTCGCGGCGGGTGCCGGAGGCGGAGACATTCATCGCCGGGTAGATCCGCATGTCGGCGACGCGGCGGTCGAGCACCATCTCCATGTTGCCGGTGCCCTTGAACTCCTGGAAGATGAGTTCGTCCATGCGGCTGCCGGTTTCGACGAGGGCGGAGGCGACGATGGTGAGGCTGCCGGCCTCCTCGGTGTTGCGGGCGGAGGCGAAGAGCTGGCGGGGTTTCTCGAGGGCGCGGACATCGAGGCCGCCGGACATGGTGCGGCCGCTGTTGGAGCGGGCGGAGTTGTGGGCGCGGGCGAGGCGGGTGAGGGAATCGAGCATGAGGACGACATCCTTGCCGACCTCGACGAGGCGTTTGGCCCGCTCGATGGCGAGATCGGCGATACGGAGGTGGCTGGGGATGTATTCATCGTTTGAGGACGCCCAGATTTCGGCGGGGACGGTGCGCTGGATGTCGGTGACCTCTTCGGGCCGCTCGTCGACGAGCAGCACCATGACATGGCATTCGGGGTGGTTCTGGAGGACGCCGAGGGCGATGTCGCTGAGGAGGGTGGTCTTGCCGGTGCGGGGCGGGGCGACGATGAGGCCGCGCTGGCCCTTGCCGATGGGGCAGAAAAGGTCCATGGCGCGGGTGGTCATGCGGCCGTCCTTGTGCTCGAGGCGGAGCTGTTGGTTGGGGGTGATGGTGGTGAGCTCGGAGAAGTCGGGCACCTTGCGGCGGTCCTCCACGCTGAGGCCGTCCACGCTTTCGATGAAGCGGACCTTGGGGTTGGGGAAGCGGGGATCCGGGGTGGCGGAGGCGGTGACGTAGGAGCCCGCCCGCAGCTTGAAACGGCGAATGAGTTCTTTGGATACAAACGGATCGGTCGGTCGCTGTTTGCCGTTTTTTGCGAGGTCGAGCAGTTGCCCGGTCTTGCCGTTGCCGATGTCGAGGACGCCTTCCACTTGGATGGTGTCGCCTTTGGGATTCTGATTTTCCATGAGTCGTTGAGAGAAGTGTCGGAGCCGCGGGGAATCGATCGGAAGCCATGCGGAACGGCATGGACCGGCGGGCTCCGGGCGGGCGGATGGGCGACGTGGGCTTGACCCGGCCCCGGGGGCGGGGCATGGGTTGGTGCTTTCAACCCCGAACCCAACCAAGGCATATGGCCGTCGACCAAAACATTACCTCAGTTGCCCGTGAGGGCGAGAAAATCACCCCTCCGAATGCGTTCAAGAGTCAGGCCCACATCGGCAGCCTGGCCGAGTATCGTAGGCTCTATGATGAGTCTGTCAATACTCCGGAAAAATTCTGGGACCGGCAGGCGAAGGAGACCCTGCTCTGGCGCAAACCTTGGAAAAAAGTGCTTCAATGGAAGGCCCCGTTTGCGAAATGGTTTGTCGGTGGAAAGCTGAATGTTGCGGAAAACTGTCTCGACCGGCACCTTGGTACGGAGCTGGAGAACAAGGCGGCGATCCTTTTTGAAGGCGAGCCCGGCGACCAGCGTACGCTGACCTACAAGCAGCTGCACCAGGAAGTTTGCCGGCTGGCCAATGTGCTGGAAGGCCTTGGGGTGAAGGCGGGGGACCGGATCGCGATTTACCTGCCGATGGTGCCGGAAGCGGCGGTGGCGATGCTGGCCTGCGCGCGCATCGGCGCGGCCCACACGGTCATCTTCGGCGGGTTCAGCTCCGAGGCGATCAAGGACCGGGTCAACGACTGCGGCGCCTCCGTCGTTCTGACCGCCGACGGCGGCTGGCGGCGCGGCAAGATCATCGAGTTGAAGGCAAACGTCGACCGTGCCCTCGAAGGCACTCCGACGGTGAAAAAAGTCCTCGTGCTGCGCCGCTGCGGCAACGACGTGACGATGAAGAAGGGCCGCGACCTCTGGTGGCACGAGGAAATGGAAAAGGCCGGCTTCCGCCATGAAGCCAAAGCCTTCGACAGCGAGCAGCCGCTTTTCATTCTTTATACCAGCGGCAGTACGGGAAAACCCAAGGGAGTGTTGCACACCTCCGGTGGCTACCTGCTCGGGGTCACCCTGACCTCGAAGCTGGTTTTCGATCTCAAGCCGACCGACACTTACTGGTGCACGGCGGACGTCGGCTGGATCACCGGTCACAGCTACGTGGTCTACGGCCTGCTCAGCAACGGGGCGACTACGGTGATGTATGAAGGTGCTCCCAATCATCCGGGGCCGGACCGCTTCTGGTCGATCATCGACCGCCACCGGGTGACCATTTTCTACACCGCGCCGACGGCCATCCGCGCCTTCATGCGCTGGGGCGACGAGCATGTGAAGAAGCACGACCTCTCGTCGCTGCGCCTGCTCGGCACGGTGGGCGAGCCGATCAACCCCGAGGCCTGGCGCTGGTATCACAAGACCATCGGCGGAGGCCGTTGTCCGATCGTGGACACCTGGTGGCAGACCGAGACGGGTGCGATCATGATCACGCCTCTGCCGGGGGCGACGCCGCTCAAACCCGGCTCCGGCACCCTTCCCTTTTTCGGCGTGGTGCCGAAGGTTTTCGATCAGGACGGCAAGGAAGTGCCGAAAAACCACGGAGGCAAACTGGTCATCACCCGGCCCTGGCCCTCGATGCTGCGCACGCTCTGGGGCGACGACCAGCGCTTCAAGGCGCAATACTGGAGTGAATACGAAGGCATCTATTTCACCGGCGACGGCTGCCGGCGCGACAAAGACGGCTACTTCTGGATCGTGGGCCGGATTGATGACGTGCTCAATGTCTCGGGCCACCGTCTTGGCACCGCTGAGATCGAGAGTGCTCTGGTCAGCCACCACATGGTCGCGGAAGCGGCGGTGGTGGGCCGGCCGGACGAGATCAAAGGCAGCAGCATCGTGGCCTTTGTGACCCTGAAGAGCGGGGAGGAGCCGAGTGATGCGCTGAAGGAAAAACTTCGCGCCCATGTCGGACGGGAGATTGGCAGCCTGGCCAAGCCCGATGTGATCCGGTTTGCGGCCGCTCTGCCCAAGACGCGCAGCGGCAAGATCATGCGCCGCCTGCTGAAGGAGATCGCCACCGGCGGGGAGATCAAGGGCGACACCACCACCTTGGAAGACTTCACCGTGGTGTCCTCGCTGCAAAAGGAAGACGGCTGAGCGGCGGTATTCTCTCGTGGAGGGGGCCTGAAGGGCGGCCCCTCAGCGGTAATCCCATCGGATGCCGATGGGACTTGGAGGTTGGACACTTCAAATGCGCCAACGGCGTGAAAATCCAAAAGCCCAAGTGAACGGCCTGGGTTGCGGGAAGGTGAAAATCCGCGGGCTGAAAGCCTGCGACTCCGTTATTTTCGGAAAGACATCCCTGTTTGGGCGGAGTCTGAGAATCGCGCCCTTTCAGGCCGCAAGGTCGGGTTATCGGATCACCCAGCCCGTTGGGCTGGGCTATGGGATGGACGCGCCTTTGGTGCTGAAAGCTGTCCAAACTCCAGATTCCAGCGGAGATCGATGGGGCGGCTGAGGCCGGGCCGGGGCAGACCGGCGGCCTCCGCCTCGACAGAGGCCTTTTCGGCGCGGGTCAATCGCCGCCCAGGCCGGATCGTGACCACATGATTCGCACGCCGCCAGATCCCGGCCGTTTCTCCGCCGCCGACGACCGCACCGGGCCAGACTGGGGCTGTCCACAACCAGCGACGATGCCGCTCCTCCGCCGGGATTTAGTGGCCCGGCGGGGAAGGCGGCGTGAGGAGGCGTTCGCGGAGGCGGGTGGCGCGGGTGCGGCTGTCGGCGTTGCGGACGGCCATGGCGAAGGCGGCGGGGTCGCCGACGAGGATGACGCGTTTTTTCCCCCGGGTGATGGCGGTGTAGAGGAGGTTTCGCTGCAGCATCATGAAGTGGCCCTTGAGCAGGGGGATGACGACGGCGGGGTATTCGCTGCCCTGGGATTTGTGGATGCTGATGGCGTAAGCGAGGGTGAGATCGGCGAGGTCGGAGCGGTCGTAGAGGTGGACCTCGCCCTCGAAATCGATTTCGAACGTGGGGGCATCGCCGCGGCGGGGGCGGACCAAGCCGATGTCGCCATTGAAGACTCCCTTTTCGTAGTTATTGCGGGTTTGGAGAACCTTGTCGCCGGGGCGGAAGCCGGCCGGGCCGGGGGGGTCGGGGGAGGGATTGAGGGCTTCCTGGAGGCGGCGGTTGAGGATTTCGACGCCGGCGGGACCGCGGTGCATGGGGGCCAGCACCTGGATGTCGCGGACCGGATCGAAGCCGAAGCGTTGGGGCAGGATTTCCCGGCAGAGGCGGACGACGAGGTCGACGGCGGCGGCGGGATCGGAGCGATCGAAAAAGACCAGATCGGGGGTGAAGGCGGCCTCGGACGGTTCGGAAACGACCGAGGGAGGAGCGGTGCGGCCGCGGTTGATCTCATGGGCGGTGGTGACGATGAGACTGTCCTGCCGCTGGCGGTAAATTGTATCCAGGCGGATGCTACGGACGAGTCCGGAGGCCGAAAGGTCGTGCAGGACCTGACCGGCCCCGACGGAGGGGAGTTGGTCGGTGTCGCCGACGAGGAGGAGGTGGGCGGAAGAGGGGAGGGCGCGGAAGACGGCGGCGGAGAGCCGGGCATCGAGCATGGAGGCCTCGTCGATGACGAGGAACTCGGTTTTGAGGGGGCGGCTTTCGTCGTGGGAAAAGCCTCCCTCGGCGGGGTCGAAGCGGAGAAGTCGGTGGAGGGTTTGGGCGTGGCCGCCGGTGGCTTCGGCGAGTCGCTGGGCGGCGCGGCCGGTGGGGGAGGCGAGGTGGAGGCGAACCTTCTTGGCCCGGAGGATTTCGCTGAGGGCGCGGAGAATGGTGGTTTTGCCGGTGCCGGGCCCGCCAGTGAGGAGGAGGATCTTGTGGCGGAGGGCCTCGCGGACGGCCTCACGCTGGCGGTCGTCGAAAGTGAAGCCCGCGCGGTCCTGGGCCCAGGCGACGGCGGCATCGGTCTTGATCGGAGGCAGCCCGGAAGGAGCGGCGAGCAGCCGGTGGACGGCGCGGGCGATCTGGGCCTCGGCGCGGGCGAACACGGGGAGTTGAAGGCTGGCCTCGCGGAAAAACCGCGCGGGGTCGGCGGCGGGATCGAGTGATTCCGGATGGGGGAGGAGATCGCGGCGCCCGACGAGGGCGGCGAGCCGGTCGCGGAGGAGATCCGGGCCGGACTGGAGCAGCTCGGCGGTGCGGTCGATGAGGGCGTCGGCCGGGCAGGAGGTATGGCCTTCGTCCTGGAGTTGTTCGAGCATGTAGACGAGGCCGGCATCGAGGCGGGCGGGGCTGTCGTTGCCGAGGCCGAGGTTGATCGCGATCTTGTCGGCGGTGCGAAAGCCGATGCCCGGGATTTCGCGGGCGGCGCGGTAGGGGTCGGTGCGGAGGATGGTGCCGGCCTCGTGGCCGTAGCGTTTGACGAGGCGGCTGCATTGGGCGACGCCGACGCCGTAAGTCTGGAGAAAGACGAGCACATCGCGGAGGGTGCATTGGTCGTCCCAGGCGGCCTTGATGGAGCGGGCGCGTTCGGCGCCGATGCCGGGGATTTCCTTGAGCCGGGCCGACTCCTGGGAAATGACCTTAAAGGTATCGAGGCCGAAGTGATCGACGATCTTCTTGGCGTAGCCCCGGCCGATGCCGGGAACGAGGCCGCTGCCGAGGTATTTGCGAATCCCATACACGGTGGCGGGGAGACGGGAGTTGAAGGAGTCGACGCGAAACTGGTCGCCGTGCCGGGGGTGGCGTTGCCAACGCCCCTGCACGGCGAGGGTTTCGCCGCACTGGACGCCGGGGAGGTTGCCGAGAATGGTGACCTTTTCATCGGCCCCGTCGGGCCGGAACTCGGCGATGCAGTAGTGGTTTTCCTCGTTGAAAAAGACGATTCGTTCGAGGACGCCGGTGAGGCCCTCGGTGGGGGTGGAGGAGGTCCGCGCCGGATCCGGGGAAGTCATGGGCGGGGGGCGGCGGGGGCGAGGGCGAGTTCGATGCCGTAGGCTTCCCGGGCGAGAGCGGGCAGTCCGTCGAAGATGCCGGAGCAGCCGGCCGCGCGCAATTCCTCGGCGGTGTGGGTGCCGGTGGTGACCCCGAGGCAGGGGAAACCGCCGGCGCGGGCGGCGTCGACATCGAACGGACTGTCGCCGATGAGCACGGCCTCGTCTGGGTGGGCGCCGAGTTTTTCGAGTGCGAGGCGGCTGAACTCGGGTTGGGGTTTGCGGTAGGGGGTGTCCTTGGCCCCGAGGACGAGGTCGAGGAAGGGGTCGAGGCCGAGGTGGCGGCAGATGGCGCGGGAGTGGTCGCCGATTTTGTTGGTGAGAACGCCGAGGCGGCAGCCGCGGCGGTGGAGGACGGAGACAAGCTCGAGGGCTCCCGGCAGGAGGGTGAGCTCTTCGAGAAAAATCGCCTCGAAGTGTTCGCGCCAGAGGCGGGCGGCCTCGGTTACTCTTTCGGCATCAACAAAGCCCCGCATGGTGACCTCCATGGATCCGCCGACGGAGCGGCGGATGACTTCGGGCGAAGGGACCTCGCACCCGAGGGAAGAGAGGGCGTGCCGGTAGCAGCGGGCGATGACGGCAAAATGGTCGATGAGGGTGCCGTCGAGATCGAAAAGGATGAACGGGTGGATGCGCACGGCATCGTTATGGAGGCGCGGATGCGGCGGTGACAACCCCGGGATGGGTAGGCGGCCGGAGGGCGGCGCGGCACTTGGATCAGCGGTTGAAGACCTTGCGGAGAAGGGCTTCGACGGTGAGGGATTCGTTGGGTCCGAGGGCGCGGGCGGCGGTGCGGACGGCCTGGTCGGCATCGGGCAGCTTGTAGCCGAGGGCGACGAGGGCGAGGACGGCGTCGTGCTCGGGGGAGGCTATGGCGGAGGCGGCGCCCGGGGAGGAGGCGGAAGCTGCGAGGGCGGGGCGGCCGCCCGGAAGCGCGGGTCCGATCTTGTCCCGCAGCTCCACAATGAGCCGCTCGGCGGTTTTCTTGCCGATGCCCGGGGTTTGGGCGAGGAGTCCGGCGTTGCCGTCGTGGATGGCCTGGGTGAGGACGGGGAGGGCGAGTTTGCTGAGGATGCCGAGGGCGACCTTGGGGCCGACACCGGAGACCTTTTCGATGAGGAGGCGGAAGAAATCCCGATCGGCGGCGTCGGCAAAGCCGTAGAGGGATTGGCTGTCCTCGCGGTAGACGGTGTGGGTGTGGAGAAAAACCTCGGCTCCGGCGGGAGGGAGCTTTTCGGCGGTGGTGAGGGGGATGAGGATCTCGTAGCCGAGGCCGCCGCAGTCAACGACGCAGGCGAGCGGGCTGGCGGAAACGAGGCGGCCCTTGAGGTGGACGATCATGGCCTCAGTCCTTCAGGCCGAGGACATCCTGCATGGAGTAGAGGCCGGGGGGGCGGTCCGCGACCCAGAGGGCGGCGCGGAGGGCACCGCGGGCGAAAATGCTGCGATCGCCGGCGCGGTGGGTCAGCTCGAGACGTTCGCCGGGTCCGGCGAAGAGGACGGTATGCTCGCCGACGACATCGCCGCCGCGGAGGGCGTGGACGCCGATCTCCTCGTTGGGCCGTTCGCCGACGATCCCGTGGCGGCCGGGGCGGACGGCTTCCTGGGGGAGGCTGCGGGCGGTGCGAATGATGTCGACGAGTTGCTCGGCGGTGCCGCTGGGGGCGTCCTTCTTGAACTGGTGGTGGAGGTCGGTGATCTCGGCCTGGTAGGCGGGCGGGAGGACCCGGGCGGCGCGTTCGACCAAGTAGAAGAGGAGATTGACGCCGACGGAGAAATTGCCGGTCCAGACGACGGGCAGGGGGGCGGCGAGCTCGATGAGACTGGCCTTGAGTGCGGGGGCGTGGCCGGTGGTGCCGATGACGACCGGTTTGCGGGCTGCGACGGCGGTTTCGAGGACGGAGCGGGTGGCTTCGTGGCTGCTGAAGTCGACGATGACCTCGGCCTTGTCGGCGACGGAGGCGAGCTCGCGGCCGAGGTCGACTTGGCCGACGATTTCGGCGCCGGACTCGGCGGCGGCGGCGGCGACGGCGCGGCCCATGCGCCCGGCGGCGCCGTTGATGACGATCTTAACCGACATGATCGATGGTGAACTTCAGGCCGAGACCGGTGAGGGCGGACTTGAGGCGGTTGAGGGTGGTGCTCTCCATCTCGCAGAGCGGCAGCCGGACGGCGGCGGAAGGCAGGCGGCCGACGAGGTGGAGGGCGGTTTTGACCGGGACCGGGTTGGGTTCGATGAAAAGGGCTTTGAACAAAGGGGAGAGGCGCTGGTGGGCGGCTGAGGCGGCGGCTTCGCCGGCGAGGGCTTGGCCGACCATGGCCACGACCTCGGCGGGGAGGAGGTTGGAGGCGACGCTGATGACGCCGCGGGCGCCGAGGCTGATGAACGGCAGGGTGAGGCCGTCGTCGCCGCTGAGGATGACGAGGTCGTCGCCCATGGTGGAGCGGAGGGCGTCGACGCGGTCGCAGGAGCCGCCGGCTTCCTTGATGTGGTTGACGTGGGGGTGGCGGGAGAGGAGCCGTTCGACGACGCCGACGCCGATCTCGATGCCGCAGCGGGACGGGATGGAGTAGAGGACGACGGGGCGGTCGGTGGCGGAGGCGACGGCGCTGAAGTGGCGGAAGAGGCCTTCGGGGGAGGGTTTGTTGTAGTAGGGGGCGACGACGAGGACGCCGTCGGCCCCGGCGGCGTGGGCGGCGGCGGTCAGCTCGACGGCCTCGGAGGTGGCGTTGGAGCCGGTGCCGGCGATGACCGGGACGCGCTTGCGGGCGGTTTCGACGACGGCTTGGATGACCTCTTGGTGCTCTTGGTGGGAGAGGGTGGGTGATTCGCCGGTGGTGCCGACGGGGACGAGGCCCTGGATGCCGGACTCGATCTGCCACTCAACGAGGTCCCGGAGGGCGTTGAAATCGACCTTGCCGCTGGCAAACGGGGTGACGAGGGCGGTGAAGACGCCGGTGAAAGCGGGATGGGATGGAGACATGGACAGGAGCGGTGCGCGGCGTGGTTGCGGCCAGCGGCCACCATCGGGCGGGCAAATCCATTCTGACAACCTTTTTTTCTTGCCCGGAGATGGGGTGGGTCAACGGTCCTGCCGATAGGACGAGGTATGGATTTTCATGTGATCAATGAACTGCTCCGCCTGGCCGTGGAATCGGGGGCGAGCGATGTCGTGACGAAGTCGGAGAAGCCCGGTTATCTGCGGATCAGCGGGCGACTGCAGATGGTCGACATGGATCCGATACCCGGGGACATGCTGCTGGAATTCGCGGAGGCCCAGCTTCCGGCAAGTCTGAAGGAAGCCTGGGAGATGGAAGGCCAGGCTGATTTCGCGTATTTCATCGGCGGGGTGGGGCGATTCCGGGTGAATACCTTTCTGCAACGCGGCTCCGTTTCACTGGTCTTCCGGCACATCAAGAGCGACATCCCGTCCTTCGAGCAGCTCAACCTTGAGCCGAAAGCGCTCGTCCAGCTCGCCCAGGCGAAGGATGGCATCCTCCTGGTCTGCGGTGCGACCGGCAGCGGAAAAAGCTCCACCCTGGCCTGCATGCTCAACTGGGTGAATCAGAATCTCGACCGGCACGTCGTCACCCTGGAGGATCCGATCGAGTACAACTTCGAGGACGACAAATCGGTTTTCAACCAGCGGGAAGTCGGGATCGACACCGCCAGCTTTGATGCCGGCATCCGGGCGGTTTTGCGCCAGAATCCGGACATCATCCTGATCGGCGAAATGCGCGACCGGACGACCTTCGAGACCGCGCTTTCAGCGGCGGAGACCGGTCACCTCGTCATGTCCACGCTGCATGCGGCCAATGTGCACCAAGTGCTGACGCGTCTCTTTGAGTTCTTCCCGGCGGACCTGCATTCGATGGTTCGTCGCCAACTTTCGAATACGATTCGCGGGATCATTGTGCAGAAGCTGATCCCGGCGCTGGAAGGCGGGGGGCGGGTGCCGGCGCAGGAGATACTGGTGGCGGACTCGGTGGTGCGCAACCTGATCGCGGAAGGCCAGCTCGACAAAGTGCCGGGCATGCTGGAGATCGGCTCCGAATCGGGTTCGCAGTCCTTCAACCGGGATCTTTACCGCTTGATCAAAGCGGCCCAGATCAGCAAGGCGGACGGCCTTCGGGCTTCGCCGAACCCGCAATCGCTGGAGATGAACCTGAAGGGCATCTTCATGAGCGAGGGCAAGCGCATCCTTGGCTGAGGTGAAGCGCTCTTCCGGGAGCGGGTGTGCGGCGGGCTCGGAGTGGGGGACTCAGTTTTCGGCGGCGTCGCGGGAGCGCTGCTGTTCGTAGAACTCCTTCCAAACCTCAAGTTTGCTGCGCTCGAGATTGGACTCTTCGATTTCCTCGAGGGTTCGCTGGCGTTCCTTGCCGGCCATCTGCCGGCGCATGCGGGAAAGGGCCATGTTCTGGAGCTGGCGGACACGCTCACGGGTGATGCCGAAGCGCTGGCCGACCTCCTCGAGGGTGAGCGCTGTCTCGCCGCCGAGGCCGAAGCGCAGGCGGATGATTTCAGCTTCCCGTGGCTCGAGTTCTCCGATCATGGACTTGAGGTCATTCTGGAGCGACTTGTCGTGGAGATTTTCAAAAGGGGTGGGCGCGTTTTCGTCGCCGACGATTTCGCCGAACTCCGCTCCATCGCCATCGACGCCGAGGGGGGCGTTGAGGGAAGTGGGGCGGACGCTGACAGACTTGAGGTGGGCGATCTTGTTGACCGGCATCTGCAGCTCTTCAGCGAGCTCGTCATCGGAGGGTTCGCGGCCGAGTTCCTCGGTGAGGAGGAGGGCGACCTTGCGCATGCGGGAAATTTTGTCGACGAGGTGGACGGGCAGGCGGATGGTTTTGCTCTGATTGGCGAGGGCGCGTTTGATGGACTGTTTAATCCACCAGGCGGCATAGGTGCTGAGCTTGCCGCCCTTGTCGGGGTCGAAGCGTTCGACGGCCTTGATAAGGCCGATATTGCCTTCGCTGATGAGGTCGAGGAGGGGGAGGCCGAAGTCCTTGTAGTCGTGGGCGATTTTGACGACGAGGCGGAGGTTGGCCTGGATCATATGATCGCGGGCGGCCTTGTCGCCGCGGTGGATGCGTTTGGCGAGCTGGATTTCTTCCTCGATGGTGAGCAGCGGAATGCGTCCGATGGCCTGCAGGTAGAGTTTGAGGCTGCTGCGTTCGGTGCGGTCGAGCGGGACGGCTTCCTCGGGGGCCTCGGTGAAAGACGGGGGTGTGACGGCAGTTCCGTGAGCGGCAGTGGCCGCTGTATCGGCGGTGGCGTCATCTTCGGGAGAGAACTCCCGCGCTGGGCGACTGGGGTTGGCTTCCATGAGTTGCATGAAGACTGCTACGGTTGGTGAAGGTGGGCTGGGATCCCCCGCCCACGGGGCGCGGAAGATAGTGGGTTGTCTGAAGAAGAGTGGGATGGGGGTGGAGGGTTATTCCCGGGACCGAATGTTTTATCCGAAATTAGACTAATTCTCAACAGGACGGAGCGGAAAAAGTTCCTTTGGAGGGGTGGGTGGGCCTGGATTTGGCTGAAGAGGGTGGAGTTTTTTCTGGCCACGACCGGCTTGGCCGGTAAACCCAAGCACGATCCATGCCTTCCCTACCAAGCAGTGAACGATGGAATTCCAGGCTGGGTGTGATCCTGGCCGTATCGGGGAGTGCGGTGGGCCTGGGGAATTTCTTACGGTTTCCCGGTCTGGCCGCGCAATATGGCGGAGGCGCGTTCATGGTGGCGTATTTCGTGTCCTTTTTGATCCTCGGGCTATCGATCTGCTGGGCGGAATGGACGATGGGCCGGTATGGAGGCCGCCTTGGATTCAACTCGGCTCCCGGCATTCTGCATGCCATCACCCGGCATCCCGTCGGCCGCTACCTCGGTGTTCTGGGGGTGCTGATCCCGGTCTCGATCTACATGTATTACGTGTATGTGGAGGCATGGTGCCTGGGTTATGCGGTGAATTTCCTGGCCGGGAACATGCGTTTCGAGTCGGTTGAGGAGGCGGGGGCGTTCTGGGCGGGCTTCATTGGACTGGCGGAGAATGGCACGGCCTTCCGTTGGGGCATTTCTCAGGTGGCGCCCTACCTGGTGTTTGTTTTTGTGCTCAATTTTGTCCTCATCTACCGGGGCATTGCCAAAGGCATCGAGTGGTTCTGTAAGTTTGCGATGCCGACCCTGGTGATTTTGGCGGTTGTCGTGCTGCTGCGGGTGCTGACCCTGGGAGCTCCGGATCCGGCCCAGCCGGAGTTGAACGTGCACAACGGTCTCGGCTTCATGTGGAACCCGAGCAAGACGGTGCTGCAGGAGAGGATCGAGCTCCCGGACGGGAGCGAAGGGTGGCGCGATCTGCGTGAGCTGGTGCGCCCGGGGGTGATCGAGGCGACCCGGGCGGAGATCGCGGACAACCCGGAGCTGCGGATCGAGCGGGTCTCGATCTGGACTCAGCTTGGCAATCCACAGCTCTGGCTGGCGGCGGCGGGCCAGATATTCTTCAGTCTCTCAGTGGGTTTCGGGGTGATCATCACCTATGCAAGCTATTTGGGACCGAGGGATGACATCGTGCTGAGCGGGTTGGCGGCGACGAGTGCAAACGAATTTTGCGAAGTGGCGCTGGGCGGCCTGATCACGATCCCGGCGGCCTTTGCCTTTCTGGGGCTGGCGGGAGTGGCGGGGGGGACCTTCGCGCTTGGATTCAACATCCTGCCGATGGTATTCGCCGCCATGCCACTGGGGGACTTTTTCGGTTTCCTGTTTTTCTTTCTGCTCTTTCTTGCCGCGGTCACGAGTTCGCTCTCGATGCTGCAGCCGGGGATCGCCTATTTGGAGGAAGTGATGGCCATCGGGCGCAAGCGTTCGGCGGCCCTGCTGGGGCTGATCACCGCTCTGGGCTGCGGATTCATCGTTTATTTCAGTGAAGACCTGAAGGCGATGGACACGATCGATTTCTGGGTCGGCACCTTTCTCATCTTCTGCCTGGCGACGGTGCAGGTGACCCTGTTTGGCTGGGTGCTGGGGATAGACAAAGGCATGCGGGAAGCGGCCCGGGGAGCGGCCTTTGCGATCCCGCGGATCTACCGGCCGATCATCAAATACCTTTGCCCCCTGTTTCTCTTCACCATATTCGTGATGTGGACGCTGGAGCAGGTTTTCGGAGTCAACCTGACCGCCGGGACCCGCGAAGTCCCGGGCTATGTGAAGGACCTTTTTGGCGATGAGCCGAATCTGGTGGCGCGTTTGAGCGTGATGCTGGTCGTGACCTTGGCGGCATTCTTGGCCATCCTGGCGGCCCGGGCGCCGAAATACAGTGAGCCGATTCGCGAGCCGGAGGATGCACCATGACGGCGGGAGGCTGGCTGATCATGATACTTTCGGTGGGTGCGGTCACCGCCCTGTTGGCATGGTGCATTTACAAAGTGATGAGCCTGCCCGATGAAGTGGACCGACTGCACGGCTTCGAGATCGAGACACCGGACGAGCGGGAGGAGCCGGACCGATCCCCCAAGCCCTGAGGGACATCTTTGAAGGGAAGGAAATGGCCGCCTTGGGACTTGTGATTGGCGGGGCTCTGCGGCAGGTTGGGCGCATGTTGACACGAGGAGTTCTGAGTCTGCCGGGAAGAGGATGGGTGCGCCTGCCCTGCCTGCTGGCGGTGGTGGCTTTGGCGGGTTTGTCCGGGGTGGAAACACGGGGCCAGGGGGCGGATCCGATCGCGGTGCAGTTGGCCAACCTGCGCGAGGACATCCGCATCATGGACGAGCGGATGCGGACGCTGCGCCTGGAGGTGGAGCAACTGAGCCGGGACAACCAGCGATTGCGCGAGCAGGTCAGTCGGAATGAGCGCAACCTGGAAGGCTTGGCCACGGTATCGCAACTCAACCAAGCGATTGCAGGACTGGCCCGCCAGATGCAGGACGGTGATGAAGCGGTGCGCCGGGACGTCATCCAGCAGGTGACCCGCCAGATCGAGCAGCTTGCCAAGCAGACCCAGACGGCGATCGATGCGCTCGCGCGGAGTGTGAGCGCACGGCCGGTCCAAGCGGCGCCGCCGCCGACTTTCAGCGAGGACTATCCGCGACAGGGCATCACCTACACCGTGCAGCGGGGCGACACCCTTTCGTCGATTGCATCCCGGCACCGCTCCACTGTGCGCGACATTCAGAACGCCAACCAGATCGCCGATCCCTCCCGCCTGCAGGTGGGCCAGGTGCTCTTCATACCCCAACGCGAGCAATAGCCGATCACGCCATGGCAACCTCAAAGAACCGACTGGGGCGCGGGCTCGGCGCTCTGATTTCCGGAGGGGTCGGCAAGCCTGCCGCCGCGAATCCGAAAAAGGCGGCCAGTGCCTCTCCGGCGGCGGCGCCCCGTGCCGGGGCGGCCCGCAAGGCGCCGTCTTCCCCCGCCGGAAAGACTGCTTCGCCGGCGGCGGAAGCCGAAAAAGCCTTGGGCTACCGCGAGATCAAGGTGGCGGACATCCGGCCCAATCCTTACCAGCCCCGCCGGGAGTTTTCCTCCGAGAGCCTGAAGGAACTGGCGGACAGCATTCGATCCGAAGGCCTTCTGCAGCCCGTGATCGTGCGCCTGACCGGCGACACCTACCAGCTCATCGCCGGGGAGCGGCGCTGGCGGGCCTTTCAGTTGCTGAAACTGGCCCAAATTCCAGCCCGGGTGGTGGAGGCGGGCGACGCGACCTCGGCCGCGATGGCGCTGATCGAAAACCTGCAGCGCGCGGATCTCAATCCGGTCGAGGAAGCCCGCGGCTATGCGAGCCTGATGCGCGATTTTGATCTGACGCAGGATGCGGTGGCGGGGCGGGTTGGGAAAGGCCGGGCGACCATTGCCAACGCACTCCGCCTGCTCAACCTGCCGGAGGAAGTGCAGGGATTTTTGGCCTCCGGGCTGCTCTCGTCCGGTCATGCCAAAGCCTTGCTGGGGGTGGAAAACGACCGGGAGCGGGTGCTTTTGGCGCGGCGGATTCTTGAGGAAGGACTGAGCGTGCGGGCGGCGGAGAAGCTGGTCCAGGATGCGCGGTCGGGCCGGGCCACTTCCCGGAGCAACGGGCGCACGCGGCCGCTGAGCGCGAGCGAGCAGGCGGCGGTGCAGGACATAGAGAAAAAAGTGGCCTCCTTTTTCAACTCCCGGGTCAGCCTCCAGCACACCTCTCGGCGCGGAAAACTCATCATCGAGTACCGCGGCAACGAAGACCTTCAGCGCATTCTCGAAAAGTTGGGGCTGTCCCTGTAGCCGGGGAGCGGCGGAGGTCAGACCTCCACCGGAGTAAGGGGCCGGGGATCGATGATCGTGGGGATGGTGCCGTCGGCCGCGAGGGTTTGTGCAAACCAGGCGCGGGCGGGGGGATCGCCGTGGGTGAGGACGACCGCGCGTGGGGAAGCGCCCCGGGCGAAAGCGACGAGCTCGTCGCGATCGGCATGTCCGGTGAGTTCGAAGCGTTCGATGCGGGCTTGGACGGGCGTCTGGTAGGCGAGGCCGTCGAAGACGAAAACCTCGCCGTGGCGGGTGGCGAGGAGCTTGCCGCCGGGGGTGTCCGGATCGCAGTAGCCGACGAAGCAGATGGCCTGGTGGTGGTGGCCGGCGAGGCAGGCGGCGAGGCCATAGGAAGGGGTGTTCTCAACCATCATGCCACTGGAGAGGACGTAGAGGCCGGGCTCCCGGGGCGGCCGGCCGGGGACAAGCTTGCGGGGCAGCGGGCGCAGTCGGAGTTCTTTGAGGATGCGGTGCTTGAAGCGGATCTGGTGATGGCGGCGGGAGAGGCGGTCGAGGTAGCCGGCGAGGTCGAGACCGAGGCCGGCGCCGTAGATGGGGAAGGCGGGCAGGCGGCCTTCGTTTCGGGCTTGGTGGAGGAGAGTGAACATTTCCTGCATCCGGCCGAGGGCGAAAACCGGCAGGAGGACCGACCCACCGCCCTCGATGACATGGCGGATCGTCTCGATGAGGCGGGCAGACTCACTGGTGCGGGTGTTGCCGGTGGCGCGCCCGGTGGCGCCGCGGGTGGTTTCGAGCACCACGGTATCGAATGGACCGGTGGGAAAGTCGGCACCCGGCACGATCAGTTGCGGCTCGAAGAGGACATCACCGGTGAAAAAGACCTTGCGGTGGCGGTGCTCGATGAGCACGCCGGCGGCACCCGGGACGTGGCCGGCGAGGTGGAGGGTGATGGCGATGGACTCACCGCCTTTGTGAAGGGTGCGAGTCTGGCCGAAATGCACGGGCAGAAAGCGCCTGGCCTGTCGGTCGACCTCGCTGTGCGTGTACAGTGGATACTCGGGCAGGTTTTCCTCCTCCCGCTGGCGGAGCATGACATTGCAGGAATTGTGCAGCATGCGCTCGGCGAGGATCACGCTGGGGGGTGACATCAGGACGAGGGCCTCGGGGTGGTTGCGAAGGACCACGGGGAGGGCGCCCAAGTGGTCGAGGTGGCAATGGGTGAGAAGGACAAAATCGAGCGGGGCATCGCCGATGCGACTGAAGTCGGGCACGGCCGCGCGGCCGACGATTTTCGGGTGGAGGCCGGCGTCGATGAGGAAGCGGAACGGGCCGAGCTCGACGAGCAGGCTGTTGGAGCCGATGCCGCCGGAGGGATTGAGGTCGGTCAGGATCATGCGGAAGGAGGGGGCTGGGGAGGGAAAAGAATCTGCCAGGCCGCGGTGGTGAGATCTTCCGGGCGAGCCTCGGGAGGGAAGCCGGTGGAGTGGAGTCGGGCGGCCAGTACCTCGGCCTGACCGGGGGGGAAGCCTTTGCGGAAGAGGCTGCCGAGCTGCTTGCGGCGGTGGCGGAAGAGGAGGCGAATGGCCTCGCGGGAGGCCGTGTCGAAGACGAGTGGCCGGGGCCGGCGGCGGAGGGCGAGCAGGCGGGAGTGGATCTCCGGGCGGGGGAAAAAGCAGGCGGCGGAGACGCGATGGGAAGCGGCGGGTTCGTAGGCGGCACGGAGGAAGACGCTAATGGCGCCGGTGCTGCCACCGGTTTCGGCGAGGTAGCGGCGGGCGGCCTCCTCTTGGAGCATGAGGCAGAAGTTGGTGGGCAATGGTCCGTCCAAGACGCCTTCGAGCCAAGGGGTGGCGATGGCGTAGGGGAGATTGGCAACGATCTTGAAGGCTTCGTTGGGCTGCGGGCGGAGACCTGCCAGTGGGTGCTCGACAGCGTCGCCCTCGATGAGGTGGAAACGTGTGGGGAAGGACCGGGCGAGGGTGTCGCGAAGGTGGGCGGCGAGCACCGGATCCCGCTCGACGGCATGGACGACGGCTCCCGCGGCGAGGAGGGCGCCGGTGAGCGTGCCGAGGCCGGGTCCGACCTCGACGACGGCATCTCCCGGGGCGACGTCGGCGAGGTGGAGGGCCTTGCGGACGAGGTTGCCCTCGATGAGGAAATTCTGGCCAAGCCGGGCCTTGGGCCTGAGGTTGAGGCGCTGGAGGAGGTCGCGGGTGGCGGTCGGGGAGAGGGCGCCGGGCTGCATCAGGCGACGGCGAGGGCGCCGAGGAGTTCGGCGGGGTCGGGGGCGCGCATAAGGGCTTCACCGACGAGGATGGCGTCGGCCCCGGCGGCGCGGGCGCGGGCGGCGTCGGCGGCGGTGGCGATACCGCTTTCGCTGATCCGGACGATGGGCGCCGGGATCTGCGGGATGAGGCGTTCGCTGAGGGCGAGGTCGGTGCGGAAGGCGGCGAGGTCGCGGTTGTTGACCCCGATGATGGAGGCACCGGCGCGGAGGGCGCGCTCGAGTTCGGGTTCGCTGTGGATTTCGAAGAGGCTGGCGAGGCCGGCGGCATCGGCCGCTTCGCGGAGGCGGAGGAGGGCGTCGTCTTCGAGGGCGCGGACGATGAGGAGGATGGCGGAGGCGCCGGCTTCGAGGGCTTCGAGGATCTGGAGGGGGTGGATGGTGAAGTCCTTGCGGAGGCGGGGCGGGCCCTTGGGGCCGAGGTGGTTGGAGACGGCCTGGAGATCGGCGAGCGTTCCGCCGAAGTAGCGCTCATCGGTGAGGACGGAGAGGGCGTCGGCGCCGCCCTCGCGGTAGCGGATGGCTTGGTCGCGGGGATCGGCGGCGGGGGC
>REEB01000130.1 GCA_007695295.1 Puniceicoccaceae bacterium | reverse complement strand
TTTCAAATGTGCATTTCAGATTGCCATTCAGCGCACATACACATCAGACCTTTTTCAACCCCGACACGGTTGATTATACATTGGCCGAGTTCTATGCCAATTTGGGCCTCAGAGATCTGACTAGGGACGAACTTAGACGTTTGGCAATGAATGTTGTTACAAGAATCAAACTACGCGGATCACCCTTTTATTCACTTCAGGATTTTATTGATTCGGGGATTTTGGAAGATGCTATCAACGATCCGAGTGTTGGTATAAACACAGGATTTACCACAAACAATAGAAACAGCCTGACCTATCTGACGCAGCAGGACATGTTGTCATTGCTGGCGCCGGTATTGTTTGCGCGGTCGGACACCTTTTTGATCCGGGCTTATGGCGACGTGGTGAATCCGCTGCGGCCGAATCGGATCATAGGGCGGGCCTGGTGCGAGGCGATCGTGCAGCGCATCCCGGATTATGTGGATCCGAACCTTAACGAACCGCATGACGTGCCGACCGGAAATATTAACGAGCGGCTGGGCCGGCGTTATGTGATCACGGCCTTCCGCTGGCTGAGCCGGGAAGACATTTAGGAAAAGCTGATCCGAGGATGGCTGGCGACCCCGCGGTCGCGGGGCAGGTGGAGCCCGGGATTTGAAACCACAGATTTCACAGATGACACAGATGAGGACCCCGCGGGCGGGGTGATGACGAAACGATTGGGTTGTTGCTGTGGTCCGCCGCCCCTGCCGGGGCGGAGGGTTTGGGGTGGGGCGGTTCCGGTGGTTTGCACCACCGGCTAATTTCCGGTCGCCCCTGCCGGGGCTGGAGGGGTCCGCCGTCTGACGACGGCAGCCACGGCTGGGGACGCGGGACCGGACGAGCCGCCCCGCCTTTGGGTTTTCGACAGGGCGTAGGACCGTCGCCCGCCAGCGGTTCTGGGTAGGGCGTGCTCGCCGAGCGCGCCGCACAACCCGAGTGCGAAGCGAACCGGACCTCATTGCCCTGGATTTCCCCGGGTTTTCTGTGTCGGTGATTTCTGGTTACAACACAGCGCCGGAGGTGCGCCGGAAATTAGCCGGTGGCGCGAGCCACCGGGATGGTGGGCCCCCGTGAGTGCGCCCCTGCCGGGGCGGAGGGTTTGGTGGGGCGGTTCCGGTGGCTGGCGCCACCGGCTAATCTCCGGTCGCCCCTGCCGGGGCTGAGGGGGCCGGAGGCCGGTGGAACCCCGCGGTCGCGGGGCAGGCGGGAGACGGGAGACAGGGAACGGATGCTGGGTACGAATTGGGGTGCGAATTAGGGACAGGCTATTAGTCGGGGTTGGCGCAGGACCGGTCTCGCCGAGGCCGCGTTTCTGTTGAGTGGCATTTGCAGAGCGCCGGAGGTGCGTCGGATGTTAGCCGGTGGCGCCAGCCACCGGATGGCGACCTCATGCGGAATGCGCCCCCGCTGGGGCGTAGGGGACCGCCGTCTGACGACGTCGGCTACGGCTTGGGGCGGAGGTGGCGGATGGGCGAAGGGACGGAATCCGAAACGACTCCGTCGTTCCGCTACGGGGGGGCGGCGCGCTCGGCGATCGCGCCCTACCGGGGGGCATCGCCCCGCCAGGGCGGAGGTTTGGGTGGCCGGTTCCGGTGGCTGGCGCCACCGGCTGTTTTCTGGCCGCCCATGCCGGGGCTGAGGTACCGCCGTCTGGCGACGTCGGCTACGGCTTGGGACGTGGGAATCCGGGGGTGACGGATGGGATGGGGGAAGGGGCGGGAGTTCGAAACGACTCCGTCGTTCCGCTACGGGGGGGCGGCGCGCTCGGCG
This sequence comes from Puniceicoccaceae bacterium, assembly GCA_007695295.1. Classification (GTDB taxonomy): domain Bacteria; phylum Verrucomicrobiota; class Verrucomicrobiia; order Opitutales; family Opitutaceae; genus REEB01. Next base: position 4,324 of record REEB01000130.1, on the reverse strand, counting down.
ATCGCGCCCTACCGGGGGGCATCGCCCCGCCAGGGCGGAGGTTTGGGTGGCCGGTTCCGGTGGCTGGCGCCACCGGCTGTTTTCTGGCCGCCCATGCCGGGGCTGAGGTACCGCCGTCTGGCGACGTCGGCTACGGCTTGGGACGTGGGAATCCGGGGGTGACGGATGGGATGGGGGAAGGGGCGGGAGTTCGAAACGACTCCGTCGTTCCGCTACGGGGGGGCGGCGCGCTCGGCGATCGCGCCCTACCGGGGGGCATCCCGGGTTCGTGGGAATTGCGACCTGCCGGGGGGCTTTACTCGATGAGGTGGAGACCGAGGCGGGCGAAGAGGCGGCGGGGTTCGCCGGCGGGGAGGGGGATGCGGACGGTGACGTGCTCGCGGAGGCCGTCGGGATCGGGGGTGGTGGAGACGACCTCGACCGCGCTTTGGTCGGTGGACCAATCGGCGAGGTTTTGGGAGGTTTGGATGAGGAGTTCGGCCTCGGTGGCGATGAGCGAGCGGGTGAAGGAGACGTGGAGGTGATCGCCGATGATCTCGGCGGGCAGTTCGATGGTGGCCGAATCGTAGGGGGAGAGGCCGAGGGCGTACTTGAAGCCGTTGGCGACATTGTCTCCGGCGGGGGCGGCGAAGAAGCCGGAAACGGAGTCGTCGTCGCGATCGGCGGGGTGAAAGACCCGCTGGCGCCAGGCTTGGTAGGACTCGGGCTGGGGGCCGGCGTCATCGGTGGGGATGACGGCGAGGGAAACGGTGCGCTGGTGGCTGTGGCTGTTGGTGTCGGTGACGGTGAGGGAGACCTCGAAGAGGCCGCCGAAGAAGGGGGTGCCGGAGAGGGTGCCGTCTGGCGCGAGCGAGAGGCCGGCGGGCAGGCCGGTGGCGCTCCAGGAGAGCGGCGGGGTGCCGCTGATGGCCTCGGCGGTGGCGGTGTAGGAAGTGCCGCGTTCGCCGGTGGGGAGGGCGGCGGTGGTGATGACGGGGGTGTAGGCGGCGGGGGGCTCGAGGTCGACGACGAGGTAGAGGGAGGCGGGCGGGAGGCTGATGCGCCAGCCCGCGGGGGTTTCCTCGGCGGTGGTGTTCGTCTCCTGGATGTAGCCGTTGGAGTCGAGATTCCAGGCCCCGGTGACGGCCCCGCCGGTGCCGGTGAGGACGACATGGCCGTTGGGGCGTTCGATCTGGAAGGGGAGACTGCCGACGCTCTCGATGCGTTTGCCGATGAAGCTGTTGCCGCCGATGTTGCGGGCTTCATTGACGGTGCGGTAGCCGGTGAGCTGGTCGCGGGTGCCGACCTGGACGAGGAGGCGGGAGGACTGGCTGATGGGCCGGTGGTCGAGAGCGGTGACGAGTACGGAGCCGAACTCGTTGTTCATGACGATGCGGACATCGTCGAGATCAATGGGGCCGGCGTGGTTGAGGAAGCCGGCGGCGCCCTGGGAGCGGGGGGTGTTGATGGTGAAGCGCCCTTGGCCGGGGACGACGCCTTGGCCGGAGATGATTCGGTCCTTGACCTCGCCCCAGTGGAGTTCGAGCTCGCCGGTGAGGGAGCGAAGGACGCGGTTTTCGTTATCGATGAGATCGCCGAGGGCGGGGTGAACGAAGATGCTGTCCTCGCGGTCGGGGCCGATGTCGAGTTCGGCGCGGCCGGTGAGGAAAGCGAGGGAGTCGATCCGGCCGGTGCCGAGATCGGGATCGAAGTTGAAGTCCTGGCCGGCGTCGCGGGTGGGATCGTAACCGCTGGTCATGCCCATGAAACTGCGTTCGCGGTTGAAAGAGCGTTGGATGTTTTTGCTTTCGCGGACCACGACGGGACCCGGGGTGACATCACCGCGGCGGTAAATGAGGGCGGCTCCGGGGAAGAGGCCGCCGAGGTTGGGTGTCCACACTTTCCAAGTGCGCACGCCTTCCTGCCAAGTGCCGCTGCCGGCGGAGAACCAAGTGAAGCCATCGAGGCCGTTGACCGCGCCGAAGGCGGCGGTGAGGAGGGCGGCTTCCGCGCGGAAGTCGTTGGGCTGGGTCCAGGTGCTCTCGGAAAGGAAGGAGGCGTGGCCGCGGAGATGCCGGTAGACGGCGGGCATGCGGCGGGGGGCGTTGATCGCGGAGAGGGGTACGTACCGGTCGCCTCCGGAGATACGGGTGAAGATGGAGCGTTCGACTCCGAGGGCGTTGTAGTAGTTGTGGACATCGACGACGCCGGCGCCCTTGGCGTAGGTCCAGTGCTCAATGTCGAGGAGGTGGCCGCGGCCCTCGTCGGAGGTGGTCCAGTTGGAGGCGGTGACGGGCCCTTGGTAGCCGAGGTCGCGGATGTGGGCGGTCATCTCGGCGAAGAAGTCGCGCTGGACGTTGGCGAGGAACTCGATCTGGTCGGCGATGCGGCGGTTGCGGGCGGTGTTGCCGCCGGGGAACTGGCCCATCTCCCAAGCGGCGATGACCTGGAGGCGGCCTTCGCCGAGGTTGTCACCGCCCATGGCGGCACTGCCGCCGGAAGACTGCCAGGCGGAGAAGGCGGCGGGGATGGAGCCGTACTTGGCGGCGACGAAGTCGCCGAACTGGCCGTAAATGCGGTGCTGCTGCTCGGGGGGGAACTGGCCGGGGTTGAACGTGTGGAAGAAGACATTGTCCTCATTGAGAATCTCGACGATGGCGACGGCGGGATTTTCGGCGAGGGGGCGTCCGTCGTCGTAGGGATTGGGGGTGGTGAGGAGGCCGGTGAGCCAGGCCTTGATGGCATCCTTGAACATCGGCTCGAAGAACATGAGGCCAAAGGGGGCGCGGTCGGCCGGGCCGGGATTCTGGGTGATCCAGGTGGAGGTGTAGCCGGGCACGCCCCAGTGGGACGGTATCCGCAGACCGAGGACAAAGAAATAGGAGAGGGAGGTGTAAATGCCCTCGTCCTGGTGGGCGGCGACCATGCGCTGGGCTTCGGCGACGCGGCCGGCGTCGAACCAGGCGAAGCTGGGGGCGTTGTTGCTGTAGATGCTGGTGTGCCAGCGGACGTGGTTGACGCCGCGTTTGGCGAAGAAGCGGGCCTGTTCGCGGACGGCGGCAATGTTGCCGGCGACGCCGGCATTGACGGTCCAGAAGCGGACCGGCTCGCCGGTGTCTTCGTGGATGAGGCCGCCCTGGCCGTCCTCGACGATCCAGCCCTTGCTGCCGGCGAACGGTTCATTAAAAGGGCGCAGGTCGAGGAGGGCGGAGTCGTCGTAAGGATCGGGGGCGGTGACGAAAGGAGTCAGCGGTACATTGGCGAAGTGGGCGGTGACCTCGTGGGGGATGGTCATTTCGACCGTGATCGGGTTTTCGAAGCCGGAGACGGTGCCGCTCCAGTGGGAGAAGTGCCAGTTGTTGGCCGGGACGGCGGTGAGGGTGACCTCCTGGCCGATTTCGTAGCCAAGGTCGGGTTGGGGTGGGTCGCGGGTGATGGTGCCGGCGCCGACGCTGGAAGTGGTGATTTCGAGGCCGGTGGTGGGGACGACGGACTCCCAAGTGGAGCCGAAGCGGATCTCGTCGACGAAAATGCCACCGCTGGGTCCTTGGGAGAGGAAAGCCATGCCGCCGAAGCGGCGGTTGGCATTGGTGCGCTGGACTTGGTGGGGGTTGGCGGCTTCGGCGGCGTTGGGGTCGGGATTCCACCAGCCCGTGATGCGGTCGTTGCCGGGCTGGAAGTCGAAGCGGACGACGACGAGGTGGGTGTTGGTGTCGATGGGGCCGACATTGACGCCGTCGATGGAGAAGTTGTTCGTGCCCCAGTTTTGGCCGATCTGGAGGCGGTTGGCCCAGTTGGCGGAGGGGTCGGCGAACTGGACCCAGTTTTGCCGGGCGCCGGAGGTGACGGCTTCGGTGAGCTGGAAGAGGAAGCTGACGTAAACGGTGCCGGACTGGGAGGAGCCGAGGGGGGTGCCGGGGCTACTCTGGTAAGTGGCGAAGGGGCCGCCGGCCGCGGTCTTGAGGGCGCCGCGGACCCAGAGGCCGGCTCCGGAGACGCGGAGCTTGCCGCCGCTGGTGGCGAGGTTGTCGCGGAAGAGGCTGACCTCCTCGGGTTGCTGGAGCACATGCTGGTTTTGCACCAACCAAGAGGCGAAGGGGCTGCCCGGAGGAGGCGGGTTTTGGTCGGAGGCGCCGATGTTGCGCTGGGCGAAGTAGCCTTGGCCGGAGACGGAGCTGATGGTGAACGGCTCCTCGGCGAGGGCGGCGGCGGCGGCCGTGGCGGGCAGAAGCAGGCCGACGGAGATGAGGGCGGCGCCTGTCGTGGACAGGAGAGTGCGGGGAAGGAGACGGGTGATCATGGATGGAAGCGGAGAGCCGCCAATGAAAGGGGGGACGGCGGGGGG
>REEB01000126.1 GCA_007695295.1 Puniceicoccaceae bacterium | reverse complement strand
GCAGGGGTGCCAGCAGCCTTCGCTCTCCGCGCCGCGGACAGCGAAGGCTGTCACGCCGGAGTCCGCCTGCGGCGGAGGCGGACCATTTACCCCCCGCCGCACGGGAGCAAGATGCTCTCGCTACTTTCCCACACCCCAACGCGGAGTCACCCGATCACCCATGGTTCCGGTTCGCCGCACTGATCGCCCGGTCCTGACCCATACCGTCGCGCCGGAAGTCCTACTCTGGCGCAACCACTCCCATACCGTCCAGGTACTGGCGCCGTTGTTCATCGAGAAGCTGGCGGAGCTCGTCCCGGGACAACTTCTCATCCGGCAGCAAACGTTGGAGCCTGTTGCCATAAGGCATCCGATGGAGCTCAAACTCGATTAACTCGTCCGGGCTGAGAATCGAACGAAGGTCGTCCACGACGGCAAGCCGGAGGAGCACTCGCTCGGCTTGGCTGGCACGCCGGTGTTGAGCAGCATGCAATTCATGCTGGTTCTGCTCCAGTGTCGCTTCGATCTCCATATAGCGCTCCACGGGGATGTTGCCAAAGGCGGAGCGGAACCCGCTGTATCTTAACTCAGTCCAGCCATAATCATGGGAGCCAAAAAGGTCGGCAAGAATCCTGTGCTGCAGGTGCCTTGCTTGGATCGCCTTTCGCGATGGGTGTTCGGGCACGTTCGGATTGTGTGGATAGGCGTCAACAAACGCCTCCGGATCCTGTTTGATCCGGTCAGACAAAAACTTCTCCGCGAGGCTGCGGATCAAAAAGTCAGGTAGTTGCGCCTCCTGCATCCCGGCAACCAGTTCGGAAAGATCGTCCAGCGACCACGGTGTTTCCGAAAGCGTGGCCAGTCGGCTGAGGTAGTCGACTGGCGCCGGTTCGGGAGCCTCGGGCAACACCTCCGGAGGTTCGGGAGCAGCCGCGGTCGCCAGGGGTGGCGCCCAGGTTCCCTCCACCGCTTCCGGGCCCGACGTTTTTACCTCAAATCCACTGGACTCCGCCGGCTCGGATCCGAGGCCCCGGATCCACCCCAGCGCGATCAGCAAGGCAACGAAGCACCCCCCACCCAACAGCAGCAATGATTTCTTGGTCGTCATGTCAATTAATGCCTGGTGCTCAATACAGCACTTCCCAGCCACCCGAAAGCAGCCGCTTGCCTACCGATGAATCGCAGTCCTCGCTTCACTGATCCACTCCCCTCAGGGATCGCTCGGTTCATCTCTTTCCATCATCGATAGCCAGCCGGCGAACCCCGAAAGCTGATACCGACGCCAGGCCGATTCACCGCCGGCCTCAACCATCGTGCTGCGGGCTTCCTCGATCAGGTTTCCGTCACGGATCGCCTGCCGGTAGTCCTGCTCATCCGGGTAGCGCGAGCGCAGTTGCTTGAGTTCATCAGTGATCGCTTCCTTTGCCAGCCAGACATCGAGTTGGCGCGTGGCATCAGCGCTCGCCTCGGCGTCCAGAATTCGCTCGATATAGATCTCAAAGAGCCCATTGGTGCTCCGAAGGTGCTCGACCACCTGGTCATCGCCAAGCAGTTCGCGCTGTGCCGACAGCACCACCGCTGCAGAGGTCTCAACGTCGGGCAGGGTGACGCCGTGCATTGCCAAATACTGGTTTCGCTCCAGCTCGAGCAACCGGCTCAGCTCCTCCAGCGTATAGTCCCTGTTCGCCACCATATTACGAAGCCCGATGCCATAGCGTCGTTGGTTCAACTCGAATTGAATCAGTTCCTCGGGGCTCAACACCGTGGCGAGGCTGTCCAAAACGGCGACTTCCCAAAGCACCACCGCCGGGTCGTTCGGATCACGGTACAGGGCTGCTCTCGATTGATGAAAATAAAATTCTGTTATGCTATCCATGTCGATCATGCGCTCCACGGGAATGGTACCCATAGTTGAGCGATGCCGTTCATAGTCATCCTCCGTCCAGCCGTAGTCCCAAGATCCGAAAAGATCGTGCATGATTCGCTTTCGCTGTTGCGTCAACTGGATGTGATCGCGCGTCGGGTACCAGGGAGCATCGGGATCGATCGGAAATTCGGCGACAAAGGCTTGGGGATCCCGCTCAACCCGTTCTCTCAATAGAGTTTCCACCATCCTGCGGATCATGGGGGCCGGAGTGCCGGCCCTCTCCAACGCCTTCACCAAACCGGCCAATTCCTCGAGCGACCCATCCTCCCAATCAAACCCCGCCATCAAGGCAGCCGCATCCGTTGCCCTGGCCGGCTGATCCTCTCCCGATGACTCCAGAGGTTGAGCAGCAACCTCGACAGTTTCATCCGCCACGGCGTCGACGGCAGCATCACTTCCCGCCACCCTGTCCTCAGTCGCCTCGCCCGGTACGGAAGGCGGAGCAGAAGTCAGGTGCACCACCAGCCAAAGTGCCATTATAAGAAGGATCAGGGTACCACCCGCGAGGACTGTCTTTGAACCTATCAAACCTTTCATGTCATGATGGTGGCCATGGTTTAGTTTGGTGTCCCCGGTTGCTTGGCCAGCGAAGCAACCGGGGAATTTTGGCGAGTAAACGGTGATTCAATGGATCATTCGTACCAAACTCCAAGAGTGTAGCCGTCCCAGGCAACCAAGGTTGTGCCATCGAAAACCTCAGAAATACCCGTGACCCCTCCCATACCAGGATCATACCATCCATGCCATTGGTATGCTATATAAGTCGCCTCTACTTCGTGCCATGAATCAAAAATCGTGGCACCATTAAAACCCATGGTCAACTGCTGGACTGCGGGTGGTGCACTTATCAGCCTCTGCTAGATGACAAGAAAATAGGCATTGTCCGCATTCGCGTGGTGTTCATAAGTATGCTCGCCTAACCAGTTATTGTAGGTAGGTCCTTGGGTAGTAACATAGGTCACACTTGCCCCCTTCATGGCATTTGATAATCCAAAAGCTGCCAAAACAGCCGAGTAGATAACTATTAATGGTAGTTTTGTTTTCATAACATTTTCAACCAATATTTTTTGGAACTCGTTTTCAAATCAAAAAAAATGGGGGGGGGGCAGAAATTATATTGACTTATCAAAAATGTTTTTTTGGATTAGATGCATTAATTCCCTGTGTCGCCTAAGGGTCTTGTGGCCAACAAGTTAAAGCGCTTCTCACCACATCAGGTGCTTCTTCAGTCACCATCCCGCCGGAACGGCCCTGCATAAGATGCCCCGCCTCGTCACCTCGGCAGCTACGTCCGAGTCTCCCGGCACAATCCTCATCGGAGCCCCAATCTGTAGCCGACGTCGTGAGACGGCGGTCCGCTCCGGGACCAAGATGCTCGCGCTACTTTAATCTTCTCACGAGCGCGGGATCACCCACCACCCGTCACGCTTTACCCATAACTCCTTACTCATAACCCATTACTCATAATCCACCGCCCCCGCCCCCTACTGCGTCAGCGCGTAGACGAATAAATTCACGCCGAGCTGGGTGTAGTAGCGGTGGGCGTAGTCGCTGATCTCGCGGCTGTGGTAGTAGCGGAAGATTCGCCAGCGTCCGTTGGGCTCCTGTACCCAGGAAGGGGTGGCGGCCTGCTGGCAGAAAATGGTGTCTTTGCGGCCGTCTTCCCGCACGGCTTCGAATCGAGCCCCGGCATAGGCGGCCTCGCGAAGCTGCTCATCCAGCCCTTCCGCGCTTTCCCGCACCCGGAAAGAAATGGTGTTCGCCCAAGTGCCGATGGCGGTGCGGCCCCAGCCCATGGCGATGATCGGCGATGCCAGCACCGCGGTGCGCCCGTTCACCCGCAACTGCAGAAAGGAATAGGTCCCTTGCGGCCACTTTTCGTTGATGACGTAGTCGCGCACCGAGTCGGGCAGTTCATCCGGCGGCGGCAGCCCGGCATGGAAGGACCGGAAAAGCGGGTGCTGGCGGGGCAGCCGCTCGAAGGCCGAGTCGGGGAAGAGCTCCCGGAAGAGCTCCTCCAGGGAGGGGTGGATTTCCCAGTCGGCGAAGCTGTGGCTCTGCCCGTAGCGGGGATCGTCGCGCAGAAACTCGGTCGTGATGCCGGCATCGAGGTAGAGAAAACCGCCGCGCTCCAGAAAGGACTTGAGTCCGGCTTTCTCCGCCTCCGAAAGCGTCCAGTCCCTCCTGTCACCAAAATTCACATACAGCAGCGGGTGGCGGCGGAGGCGCTCGTCCGCGAAGGAGTCGATGAAGAGCGGATCGGGGTGGACGCGGATGGTGGTGGTTTCGTTGAGGTGCTCGAGCAGGGAGGGGAGGGCGGCGGGGAAGTTGCGCTCCATGGGGTTGGAGGGGGCGAGCTGGAGCACGCGGACCCGGTCGGCTTCGAAGGCGGTGGCGGCTTGGAGGGTGGCGGGAGCGAAGAAGACCGCCAGGACCGCCAGAAGGCGGCCGACCGGAGGTCCGGCGGAAAAGGTTGGAAAGTGTGTCATGGTTCTTATGATACGGTTCAGATCTGTGACATCTGGGCGAGCAGGGAGCGGACCAGCGGGGCGAGGGGGCTGCGGGGCTCTTCGTCGAGGAAGGTCCGGAGCAGCGCCTCCGTCTTCGGCCCGGGCTCGCGACCCAAGTGCGCGAGGGCGGTGCGGGCCAACTGCGGATCGGGATCCCGCAGGGTGGCGGCGAGGATCTCCTCCCAGTCGGGCAGCCGGCGGCGGGCGATTTCCCCGAGGGCGGCGGCCCGGACCTCGGTGGCCGTGTCGAGGAGGCCGTCGAAGGCCAGTTCACCCGCAAGGTCGTCGGGCAGCCGGCGGGTCCAGAGGACGGCCTGGCGGCGGGATTCGCTGTGGGCTGAACCCATCAAGGCGCGAAGATCCTCGTCCCGGAGGCGGGCCTCGATCTGGCCGAGGTAGGCGAGGGCATTGCCGCGGAGTTGGGAGGAGGGATCGGTGGCGGCGGCGCGCACCAGCGGTCCGAGCGCACCCTCGCGGGCGAAGCGGCTGAAATAGAGCTGCAGGGCGGTCCGCCGTGCCGCCACATCCCCATGGTCGAGCCACTTCCGGAGGAAAGTTTCCGCGTCGTCCCCGGGGAGCTGCCCGGACGCCCGCACCAGCCGCTGGAGGGTGGTTTCATCGAGCCGGATGTCCTGGGATCGTTGATACAGGTCGCGGTAATCGTCGGCCCGCGGCCGGAGGGAAAACCGGCTCAGGCGGGCCGCGAAGGCCACCGGCGGCGCCTCATCTTCGGCGAGGAGGCCGAGCGCCTCCTCCGCCACCGGCCGTGGCAGCATGCCGAGCTGGCGGGCCAGTTCGAGGCGGTAGGGCTCGGAGGAGCGCCGGGCCAGCTCCGGCAGGAGACCGGCAAGGCGGTCGTCCGGGATCTGCTGCAGGCTGGAGCGCAGAAAGTGGATCGCCACTTCGTTGTCCGGATCGCGGAGGAGTTTCTCCAAGACCGCCGGAGGCAGGTTGATGAAGAGCGACGGGAAGTGGCCGGCGAGGTTGCGGCGCACGGTCACGTCCTCGTCCAAAAAGGCTTCGCGCAGGATGGCCGCGAGATCGGGCGGGAGGTTGCGTCCGAGCCGGGATTGTCCCGGCTGCATGGAGACAGGAAAGGCGCCCAGGGTCATGGGGACCACGTTGCTGGCGATCCGGCGGATGGAGACATCCTCGTCGCCGAGCAATCCGAGGACGGCGGCCCCGGTCGAGCCATCGAGCACCGAGGGGGTTTCGAAAAGGGAAACGAGGGCGGCCCGGCGGACCCCCGCATCGGAATCGTGCAGGCCCCGGCGCACCCCGGCTCGGGCCGGCGGCACCGGGTATTTGCCCAGGAGCATGACGGCGGCCCGGCGGACCTCGGGATTGGGGTCGTCGAGGGTCTCGAGCGCACGGTTGACCGTCTCCTCCCAATAAGGTCCCTCCTGCCCCGGCGCCTCTTGCCCGGGCACTTCAAAGGCCTCGAAAAACCCCGGCGGCAACTGAAACGCCCGGGGCGGCTGCTCCGCGGCCAGCGGAAGTGCGCCCAAGGCGCCGGCAAGCAGCGCCACCAAGACGCGGCGGATTCGATCATCGGGAATCAGGCGGAGGGTCGGCATCATTTTAATCCAACGGAGCGTCGCAGCCACCACTCCAGCAGCAGCGGCAGAAAAAACAGCGGCAGCAGCAGGCGCTGATCCACCCAGTGGCGGCGGCTCTCGATCATGGGGATTTCTTCGGAAAGGGGAATGGCGGAAAAATCGGGCGTCCTGGCGCCATCGATGAAGATGCCTCCGGTGAGCCGGGCAAGGTCGCGCAGGGCGGCGGGATCAGCCGAGAGATCGCGGGTCTCCAAGGTTTCGTGGCCGACGACAAACTGGGTTTCCTGGCGCAGGGTCTCACCATCCGGGAAGGTAATCTCGTAGGCGACGCGATGCAAACCGGCCTCCTCGGCGGCAAAACCCGTGCTGTAACGGCCGGGCCGGCGGAAGGACGGCAGCAGGGCGACTTCCCGCACATCGCCCGACGGCGTCGTCAGCAATCCGCTGATCCGCGCTTCGGAGGACGGGCGAAAGTCCGCGCCGAGCACGTCCAGCTCGAGGCGTTCGAGTTCATCGAGGGTGACCCGGGCGCCGTGGGCGGGGGACTCGATCCGGTCCTTGCCCCCGATGGCGAGCCAGGACAGGAGGTGGGTCCAGAAGAGCCGGTGTTGCTCCAGCCCGGCATCGGAATCGAGCCGCCAGGTCCAGGTGTGCAACGAACCGAGGTAGGCGGTGCGCCCGGCGCCGTAGGCGAGGACGGAGAGGAGCGGGCGTCCGTCCGGCATCATCAGGGCCGGGCGGGCGGCCCGTTTGAGGTCCTCCGCCAGCCAGGCCCCGTAGTCCTCCGGAAGAAACGGAGCCGGCGGGGAAAACAGCCGCGAGCCCAGGGCGGGGGAAAAAACCGGGGCGGGCGCTACCTCCAGGGGCTGCGGACGCACCAGCCGGACGGTATCGAAGGAACGCGCCGGCAACAGCGGAGCCAGCTCCTCCGGGAGCAGCTCGGGCGGTCCAAACACCAGCAGGCCCCCACCCCGCCGGTCGACAAATCCGAGCACATGCCCACGGGCTTCTTCCGACAGCTCGGCCAAAGCCCGGGTATCGGCGAGGATGGCGTCATAGCCGTCGTAAAACGGCCGCGCTTCCGGAAACCCGTGCCCTTCAAGGTAATCGTCCATCGCCGGATCGACCGCCGAGAACCGGTTTTCCGGACCGGTGCGCACGAGGCTCTCCAGCGCGATTTCCTCCGCGTCGCCGGCCACCTGAAGCAGAAAACGATGTTCGGGATGGAGCGCTCCCGCCAGGTAGAGCACCCGGAATTGGTCCGGTGGGCGCACGTCGGCCAAGGCGAGATCGACCGCCGGGGGCGTCTCGGCGGGGGCGGCCACGTCGCGCACTTCGAGTCGGAGCGCACGGATGCCTTCGCGGCGGGGCGTTGTGGAGAGGTCCAGCGAGCGCCTCTCCCCAGCCGCCAGGGTTACCCGTTCATCCACGAGCAAACCGGATTCGTCGAGCAGGCGCAGCTCCAGGGTGACGGGCCGGTCGCCCGGGTTTTCCGCCCGCAGTGGGAGTTCCAGCGGCTCATCGCGGCGGCCTTCAAGCCGGTGCCGGGCAAAGGAAACGACGGCCGCGCGGGCCGGGTGATCGCCGCCGACAAGCACCGTCGAAACCGGAATCCCCCGTCGGCGGTAGGAGCGGCCGGCCTCCAGCATCGGCTGGCCCCGGTTTTCCCGCCCGTCCGAGATCAGCAACACCCCGCCAAGTGCCGGGACTCCTCCGCCCTCGGGCCGGTCGATCAGTTCCCGAAGGACATCGCCGATGGCGGTCCCTCCGGGGAGCGGGCGGAGCGGCTCGCCGGAGGGCAGCGGGTGCAGGTGCTCGGAAAAACGGTGAAACTCCATCCGGTATCCGCGCTCGACCAAGGGACCAAACGGCGGCCCCTGGAGATCCGCCAGCCAACGGTTGACCCGGTCGATGCGCGTCACCGCCCCGCCTTCCAAGTCCCGCGCATCCATGCTGCCGGAGGCATCCACCAGCACGGCCAGCCGGAAGCCTTCGGGATCCGGCTCGGTCTGCCGGGTGAAGGGGTTGAGGATGAGCAGGAGCACGGCCAGGAACGCGGTGGTCCGCAGCAGCGCCAGGCCCACTACAAGGCCGGGGCGGAGCAGGCCGCGGACCCGGCGGACCTGCAGCACGACCCCGGCTGCGAGCGCCAGCGCAATCAGGACCAGCAGAGGGCCGGAGAGTGGTGTGTCCAGTCCCATCAGTTCGTGTCAGCCTCCCCCAGATTGCGGAAGTAGGACTCGATCAAATCGCGGTAGGCCTCCGGCGGGATGGCAGAGGCCCGGCGCAGCTCGAGTTGGCGGCGAAATTCGGCGGACATGAGCAGGTTTTCCAGCGAGCGCGCGGCGGCTTGGAGAAGGGTGTCCATCCGCCGGGCATCGAGGTCGGCGGTCTGGTCGGGATCGCCGAGGGCGCCGCCGATTTCGGTCAATCCGGGTTCGCGAATGGCGTTGCCGATGCGTTCCAGCTCGCGGCCGAGGCCCTGCATTTCGCCGCCGGGCTCGCCGCCTTCCTGAAGCTCGCGGCGCGCCTGGCGGATCTGCTCCATGAGCGCAACCAGCTCCTCCCGCGAAAAGGCGGGCAGGGTATCGACGGCGCGGCCGAGGTTTTCCCCGAAGGCGGCCAGTTGCTCGGCGGCGGCGTCCTGGGAATCGGCGGCGCGGTCGAATCTCCGGTAAAGCAGGGCATTGGCGGCACGGGTCATGTCCGCGGAAGGATCGGCCTCGCGGGCGGCGGCCAGCGCGGCGCGCAGGGCCTGGGCGGTTTCGGGATGCTCCTCCCCGAGCGCGAGGGCCATGTCCGCGGCTTGGCGCAGGAGATCCTCATAGTCCTGCGCGAGACCCCGCTGGGCGCCGCGCATGCCGGCCGCATCGGCGCCGGCGGCGGCTTCCGGGTCTTCAGCCAGCCCGCGGCTCTCGCCGGCTTGGGCGGCTTGTTGCCCGGCAAGATCGCCGGCCTGCTCGGCAAGTCGGTTGAGCGCCTGGGAAAGCTGCTGGCGCATCATCGTCTCCAAGTGGGAAAGCGCCTGCAGAAGGTCGGTGCGGGCGCGTTCACCATCGCGGGCGGCGGCCCCCGGGTCGCCGCGGGCAAGGCGGCCGGCCGCCCGCTCCATCGTTTGGGCGGCGCTGTCAACGCTGAGACTGGATGGCTCGGCGCCGGGCAGGCGATCGAGCCGGCGGCGCAGGGCATTGGCCTCGGCGGCGAGATCGCGTTGGCGCTGGGCCAGCTCGGCCTCGAGTTCGGGGTCGGAGGCCCGCCCTTCCTGGCGCGAGGCGGCCGCGTTGCGGGCGGCCTGGGCATCGGCCATCCGGCGGAGGGCTTCGGCGGTCTGCCGCATCTCCTCCATCGCTTCCGCCTCGGCGGTGGATTCCTCACCGGGGTCGGCTCCTTCCCCGGAGCCGGTGCCCTCCTGGGGCTCACGGCTGCGGGTTTGCTCGCGATTGAGTTCGTTTTCGATCGCGACAAAATCCGCCAAGGCCTGCTCCTGGGGATCGAGTGAATCCTCCACCATCCCGAGCCCGGCCAGGCGGGAGGCTGCGCCAATGCGTTCGGCGGCCCGGTTGAGGATCGCGATGAGGGGATGATCCTCGGGCAGGCCGGTGCGCTCCGCGATGTCCGCGGTGCGCCGGATCGTCTCCAGGCGCAGCTCGGCCAGCGCCATCTCCAGCTCTTCGCGCAGGCGCTCGGCCCGCTCTTCGCTGGCGCCGACGGTTTCCCAAGTCAGGCGGATGAGCCGCTTCAGCTCCACCACCAGCGCACGGAGATCAATTTCCTCCTCTTCCATCGGCGCGCCGTCCTGCTCGACGATTTCGGGCTCCTCGCGGACTTCGATGAAATAGATTTCCGAGCGCGCCGTCTGGGGGTTGGGCCGGCGGTTGTCGGTGGCCGTGAAGAAGTAGGAAATGACATCTCCCGGGGATGCCCCGAGCGACTCCAGGTCCAAGGTGGTGCGGGGTCGCAGCCTCAGCGGCAATTCCTCGGGCGGACCGGAGCCGCCGGGCCAGATGACACGGTAGGTGCGCTCGCGGCCGGATTTGGAGATCACCAGGGAGACGCGGGTGAGGCCGTAATCATCCTGCGCCTGGCCCTCAATCGCGAGAACCCCCTCGGGCGTGAGCGTGAGATCGCGGGCCGGGCTGGTGATTTCCACCGTGGGGGGGTGATCGGGAATCAGCTCCACCCGGTGCGGGGGGGTGCGGACCTGCCGGCCCGCATCATCGGTGAGGACAAGCCGCCAGTCCTGCGAGACTTCCGGCATCCACGCAAGCCGGGCGGGCTCGTCGGCTTCGACGCGGAAGGGGATTTTGCCCGACTCCGTCTCCAGCGCCACCGTCACCCCCGGGCCGGGCCGCACTGTCCAGCGCAGGGTGGAACCGTCGGGCACCCTGAGATCCTCCGGCGAGGACTGGGAAACCACCGGCTGGCCGGTGTAGGCGGGCGGCTCCGCCTGCAGGCGGTATTCCTCCAGGGCGGGCGGTGTGTAGGTGTCGACTGAATACCATCTGCTGCGCAGCGAGGGCGTGACCACCCGGTAGCGGGTCCCTTCGTTCAATTCGAAAAGCGTAAAGCGGAGTTCGCCGTCGCCGGCGGGATTCATCGGGTAAGTGTGGCGTTCGCCATCCTCGTAATAGTCGATCCGCGCCTCGCGCTCCCAGCGGAGGATGTCGGCCTGGATGGTGAGGTCGCCCGCACGCGGCACTTCCGCGGACCCGGGCCGGACTTCGATGCCGCCGGAGCGTCCCGCCAGCAGATCGCCGGCATGGTAACGGGCCTTGCGGGCCCCGTCGTTGAAGAACGCCGGCAGCGCCAGCAGCAGCACCGCGCCCGCCGCCACCAACAGCGCCGGCGTACGCAGCCTTGGCGGCAGCAGCTCGGAGGTGAAATCGCGCCCGCCCAGCTCCACGCGGGCTTTTTCCACCACCGCGCGCTCCAGCGAGCGCAGGCGGGCGGGGTCGCGCCCTTCCAGCTCGACCGCGCAGGCGAAGGCATCCATCCACTCCGGGTGGGTCCGCTCAAGGCGGGCCGCGAGTTCATCCGGCCCGGCCGGCCGGCGGAGGTGGAGCAGCGCCCGCCAAGACATCCAGACCAGAAAACAGGCGCCGGCGGCGGCATGAAAACCAAAAGCGGCCGCTTCCTGCAGCGGGCTCCAGCGGTTCAGCAGCGCCGCCGCCAAGGACAGCAGGCAGAGGACGATGAGGCCGGCGGCGGCCTCGAAGGCCAGCGCCCGCTGCGCCAAGGTCCGGGCGGCCCGCTCGAGGGTCGGTCTGAGTCGGTTGTTTGTCATGATGTTTCAGATACGGCTGGCTGCGGCCGGCGCTTGGAGACGGCGGAGCCAAGGGGGATCTCGAGGAGAAAAAAGAGCACCGCGGCGAGAGCCGCCCAGTGCCAGAGCGGCGTCGGCGGCGGCATGCCGGCAACGGTCGGTCCGCGAACCCCGCCCCCCGGAGCACCCGACCCGGGCAGAGCCGCGGTCAACGCTTCCGTGGAAGCGAACCCGGTCGGCGACTGGCTGCGGGGAAAGTTCACCTCCACCGGCTGCATGCCCGCCAAGAAGACGCCGGGCTCTGCGGGATCGATCCGGAAGAGAAAGGCGTCCCCGTCGGCCAGGCCGAGGCGGGCCTGGAGCTCGGCCAGATCAAACCCTGTATCAAAACTGTAAATACCGATGTCGTCGGACACGTCCCCTGCGGCCAGCTCACGGACCAGCGGCAGAAAGGCCGGCCCCAGCGGCAGGTCGCTGTCCGCGGTCCCCAGCCCGAAGGCAAAGAGAAATCGGCTTCCGCGCCCCGCGGGTGCTTCCAAAAGCAGCGCCACGCCGTCATCGGCCCGGAGCAGGACGCGGACGTCCGGGTCGGCGGGTTCAAAGCGGGCATAGCGGTGGAGATTGACGAGAAAGAGACTGGAGGCGGCCTCGCCGGCGAAGACGCGGGCCAGGGCCGAGTCCGGCGCGATGGCGTCCGGTGAGGCCAGCCGGGCCTGCCGCGCGGTGCGGCGCTGCAAGCCGCGATAGTCCACCGGCAGTCGGCCGGTGCCGCTGAGGTGGGCGGCCAGCCGGGCCGGGGCTTCCCCGGGACCGAGGATGAGCCGGCCGCCGTCTTCGACGAATCCATCCAGCGCTTCCCAAGTGGCCGACGGCAGATCCGCCCCGCCTTCCGTCACAAAGATCGCCTGCACCCCGAAGAGGTCGGGCAGGTTTCCCCCCTCCACAATCTGGAACACAAAAGCCGGACCACCCCCGGGAGCGCGCGCCGCAAAGGCCTGCCGGAGAAAGAAAAGGGCCTCGGAGGAGGCGGGGCCGGCCGACAACCCGAGCACTTGCAGCGGCGCCGGTTCCCCCGCCCAAAAGTAAAGCCGGTCGTCGTCGGGATGGGCGTCCGCCGGCGACAACTCGAGCCGGGCCGGTCCCGCGCCTTCTGCTTCGAGGACAAACTCGGCCCGGTGAGTGGCCCCGGCAGCCAGCTCAATCTCCCGCGAAAGTGCAATGCTCCCCGCACGCAGCGCAAGCTGGCGGGTCGCGGGCTCCGTGCCGAAGTTGCGCACTTCCGCCAGCACCCGCCGCCGGTCCTCGCCCGCCGGCACCACCCGCGCCGCGGTCAGGCCGACGTTTTCCGACCGCTCCACGCCCACGCGCCGCCAGCGCACTTCGACGCCCGCCGGGGGCGCCGGCAGCATGCCGGGCGGCCAGTCCCCCTCGGAAAAATCGGAGATCACTTCCAGCCGCCGGGGACCCGCCTCCGAGGCGGCGAGAAAGGCGAAGGCCTCCCGGAACCCGGCGTCATGGCGGCTGGCCACCGGACGGGGGGCATTGGCTTCCAGCACCCGCAGCACTTCCGCCCGGTCCGTCACGGGCGGAATCAACCGCACCGGCCGGTCCGCCGAGAGCACCAGGCCGACCTCGGCGGCCGCATCCTCCTCCAGCAGGCGCCGCACCGTGCGCACCGCTTCTTCGTATCCATTCCATCCCGACATGCTACCCGAGAGATCGACCAGGTAAACCGTCGTTCCTTCCCCTTCCGCGCCCGCCGGAGGCGCCGGCGGCCGCCACTCGGGCCGGGCCAGGGCCAGCAGGATAAAGGTGAACAACGCCATCCGCGCCAGCAGCAGGAGCAGGTCCCGCAGCCGCCGGCGTTTCTGCACCGGCAAGCGGCCCCGCAGGATGAAGCGGGTCGAGGGGAAGCGCAACGGGCGGTGCAACTGCCGGTCGAGGAGGTGGATCAACACCGGCAGCGCCAGGCCGAGCAGGCCCCACAACAACCAGGGATTTTGGAAGGCGAGCATGACGGCGGCTCAACGCATCGCGTCGCGCTTGTTCAAATAGGCCGAAAGCGAAAGGGCCAGGGATTCATCGGTCAGAAAAAGGAGCTGGTCGGCATGGGCGCGCACGAGTTCCTCCGACAAGGCCCCGAGCCAGGCGTTCATTTTTTCAGTATAGTGGCGGCGCACCTCGGGCGGATAGGTGAGGATGCGGTGCTCCCCCTCGGCGGCGACAAACTCGGCCGCATCGTCGAAGGGGAAGTCGGTCTCGTCGCGGTCGAGGATCTGGGCCGCGATGACTTCATGCTTCGCATAGTGCAGGGAGGAAAGTATTGGCGGGATCGCCTCTTCCGCTTCGAGAAAGTCGGAGAGAAAAACCACCATCCCGGGCCGGCGGAGATGGCCGGAGAGGTAGCGCCAGGCCACCCCGTGATCGGCCGGGCCGCGGGGCTGGTGCCGGGCGAGGGCATGGAGAATGCGCGGGAGCTGGCCCTGGCGCTGCCGCGGGGGAATCACCTCGAGCAGGCGGTCGGCGTACAGGCAGAGACCGACCGAGTCGCCCTGGCGCGTCGCCAGGTAGGCCAGGCAGGCCGCGATCATCGTCGTGTAGTGGAATTTCGAGCACGGCGCCCGGGTGCCGCGGTAGTCCATCGAGCCGCTCGCATCCACCACCAGCACGCAGTGCATGTTCGTCTCCTCGCGGAAGACTTTGGTGTAGAAGCGGTCCCGCCGCGAATAGAGCTTCCAGTCCACGTACTTGAGGTCGTCGCCGGGGGCGTAGTTGCGGTACTGCAGAAACTCGCTCCCGGTGCCGTGGGCGAGGCTGCGGTGGAGCCCGGAGATGAACCCGTCCACCGCCACCTTTGCCATCAGCGCGAGGTTGTCGATCCGCGCCAAGGTGGCCGGGGAGAGGAGTTCGATGAGGTTGGTCGCCATGGAGTGGAAGGAAATTCAGGCCGGGGAGCGGCCGAAGGCGCGCTTCAGGGGACGGGCGCCCCGGCGGACAGGTGGAGGGCGGCATCGCTCATTCCGGCACCGTCTCCAGCAGCTCGCGGATGAGATCGGCGGACTGGATGCCTTCGGCTTCGGCATGGAAGTTGGTAATGACGCGGTGGCGCAGCACGGGCAGGGCGAGGGCGCGCACATCCTCGATCGCGACGTTGAAGCGCCCCTGGAGGAGCGCCCGGGCCTTGCCCGCCATGATCAGCGCCTGCGACGCCCGCGAGCCGGCCCCCCACTTGACGAGGCGGTTGATCTTCTCCGGCGCGGCCGGGGTGCCGGGGCGCGTAGCCGTCACCAGGCGGACCGCATAGGTGACCACGTTGGGCGGCACGGGCACTTCGCGTACGAGGGTCTGCAGCTCGAGGATTTCCTCCCGCGTGAAAACCGGCTGCAGATCGGGTGTATCCGGCGAAGTGGTGGCGGTAACCATCCGGGCCTCGTCCTCGGGGCTGAGATAGGTCATGACCGCATTGAGCAGGAAGCGGTCGAGCTGGGCCTCCGGCAGCGGGTAGGTCCCCTCCAGCTCGATCGGATTCTGGGTCGCGAGGACAAAAAACGGCGGCTCCAGCGGCCGGGTCGTGCCCGCGGCGGTGACCTGGCCCTCACCCATCGCCTCCAACAGGGCGGACTGGGTTTTCGGCGGGGTGCGGTTGATCTCGTCGGCCAGCACGATGTTGGCGAAGACCGGTCCGGGGATGAAGCGGAACTCCCGCCGGCCGGTCGAGGGCTCCTCTTCGATGACCTCGGTGCCGAAGATGTCGGCCGGCATGAGGTCCGGCGTGAACTGAATGCGCTTGAAGCTGAGCGAGAAGAGCCGCGCGATCGACTTGACCAGGAGGGTCTTGCCCAGTCCGGGCACGCCCAGCAGGAGGGTGTGGCCGCGGGCGAGCAGGGAAATGATGATCTGCTCGATCACTTCCTCCTGCCCGACGATCTGCTTGTGCAGTTCGCCGTAGGTCTTGTCGCGGGCAAGGCGGATTTTCTCGATGATTTGGGAACCGGTTTCCTCGGGCATATAAAAGCAGGGGGACGAAGCGTACGGCCCGGGCGGGCCTGTGGGTCGGAAAGCCCGCACTCTCTGCCAGTCCCCCCGCTGGTGCAAGCCCCCGGGCGAGAGTTTGCCGCGGCCGTCCGTCTGTGCGGTTGACGACAGGTTGACCTCCGCCCGCTGCCGAACCGACGGAGTCGAGCGAATTAGGGACCGAACTGGCTCCCAACCCCTAGAGCGACCTACCTCTGGGACGCGGACCTCCGACCAATCGCACGGCATCACTGGCGGTGATCGCCTTGATCGGCGAGAGCCTGTAGTCCCGGATATTGCGTGTTACCATCGCCTGTGCGTTGAAAAGCATTGCCGCGGCCACCTGCATCGCGTCTTCGAGATCTTTGAAGTGCAGGTCGAGAGCCTGCCGCATGTGCTCGGTGCCAGTCCGCGGGATTTCGGCAAACGCCATTAATTCATCAATGAAAGTCTCCGCTCCGTTTCTGCTCAGGTAATGGAGATTGGCCAATCCGTGCCACGAAACCGCCGTCATGCCCGGGTTTGCTTCCGCCCAGTCCAGGATTTGTCCGCTGGCTTCCACATGTGGCCGGCGGTTGAGGACCACATCCATCAGGATATCCGTGTCGATGAACAATCGCACGCTATTCCTGATCAGAAAGGCGATGCTTCAGCTTCAGTTTCCTGGAGCGAGGGTCGTCCTTATCGGTCAACTCCATCCGGCCCGCCCACCTTTGCGAAAAGGTAACTTCCTTTTGTTTTCGGGCCGCAACCCCCAATTGTTCGGCCAGAAGGTCCTCCACAATTTGTGACAGGCTGCTGCCACGCCGCCGGGCCAACGACTTGGCGCGATGGGAAATGCCCCGATCAACCGTCAGAGTCAGTTTGGTTTTCATATACGTATAAGATATACGGCGCCGTCTGCGTCAAGGCCATCCTCTCGGCCGGAGGAAAGCGGCCTTGGATGGCGGCGCGGTGTCAGACGCGGAGGCGCCGCCCGTTTTTACGGACGACGGCGGCTCCATTGTAACCGAAAGCCCCACACACCCCGCCGCCGGGATGGGTGCTGGCGCCGGTCAGAAAAAGTCCCGGCATGGCGCAGTGCACGATGATGGCGAAGCCGTTGCCGATCCGCAGGTGGGCGATGCCACGGCGCAGGCCGATTCCATCCGACCCCGGTGCCGACGAGCCGGATCATCATTCAGTAAACCCGGCCGATCCTTGCCTGCCGCCGCCGGTCTGTAGACCCTACATGTTCTCCCCGCCGCGAACCATGTCGACCGACCCCCGCCCCACTCCCGTCCTCGAATCCTTCCCCTTCGACTCCCTCCGCCTCGCTCCGGGCATCTTCACCCCCGCACTTGCCGCCAACCGCGATTACCTTCTCGCCCTCGAGCCCGATCGCCTCCTGGCCCCGTTTCTCCGCGAGGCCGGCCGGCAGCCGAAAGCCCCGCCCTATGGCGACTGGGAGTCCGGCGGTCTCGACGGCCACACCGCCGGCCACACCCTCTCCGCCCTCGCCACGATGGTGGCGGCCACGGGCGATGCCGCGCTCCGGGAGCGTCTGGAAACAATGGTGGACGAACTCGCGGCCTGCCAAGAGGCCGGCGGGGATGGCTACCTCGGCGGCATCCCGCGGGGGCGCGCCCTCTGGGACGAGATCCGGACGGGCCGCATCGAGGCGGAACGGTTCTCCCTCAATGGCCGCTGGGTTCCATGGTACAATCTCCACAAAACCCTGGCCGGACTGCGCGACGCCTGGAGCATCGCGCGCCACGAGCCCGCCGGCCCGGTTCTCCTCCGGCTCGCCGACTGGTGCGAGTCGCTCTTGGGGTGCCTCACCGAGGAACAGGTCCAGACGATGCTGCAGTGCGAGCACGGCGGCATGAACGAGGTGCTCGCCGACCTCGCCGAAAAAACCGGCCGGGAACGCTACCTCCGCCTGGCCCGCCGCTTCTCCCACCGCGCCCTGCTCGATCCCCTCGCCCGCGGCCTCGATCCTCTCAACGGGCTCCACGCCAACACCCAGATCCCCAAGGTCTGCGGCTTTGCCCGCATTGCCGCGGCCGGCGGCGATCAGGTCTTCGGCGAGGCCGCCCGCTTCTTCTGGGAGCGCGTCACCCGCCACCGCAGCGTCGCCTTCGGCGGCAACAGCGTCGCCGAGCACTTCCACCCGACCGACGACTTTTCGAACCTCTTCACCCACCGCGAGGGACCCGAGACCTGCAACACCCACAATCTCCTTCGCCTGACCTCCCTCCTTTTCCACGCCGCGCCCGACGGCGAAAAGGCGGACTTCTTCGAACGCGCTCTTTATAATCACATCCTTTCCTCCATCGACCCGGCCCGCCCCGGCTTCGTCTACTTCACCCCCATCCGCCCCGGCCACTACCGCGTTTACTCCGTCCCGGGAAGGCACTTCTGGTGCTGCGTGGGCTCGGGTCTGGAAAACCCCGGCCGCTACAGCGAATTCATCTTCGCCCGCGATCCTGCCCGGGGAGACGTTTACCTCAATCTCTTCATTGCCGCCACCGCCCGCTGGCCCGAGCGCGGACTCGTCCTCGAGCAGTCCACCGCCTTCCCCGATGAACCGCGCTCCACGCTCACCCTCCGCCTCGCCGCCCCCCGACGCTTCACTCTCCACGTCCGCCGGCCCGCCTGGGCCCGGGAGGGATTTGCCCTCCATCTCAACGGCCGGCCCCTGCCGGTCGGCCGGGCCCCGGAATCCGTCTCCCGCTACCTCCCGATCGAACGCGAGTGGCGCGACGGCGACCGGCTCGACTTCGATCTGCCGCTGCACACCCGGATCGAGCAACTTCCCGACGGCTCGCCCCACCACGCCATCCTTCACGGCCCGCTCCTGCTGGCGGCCATCACCGGCCACCACGACCTCGTCGGCGTACGTCCGGAGGCCGCCCGCATGGCCCACGTGGCTTCCGGCCCACTGACGCCCCTGGACCAGTTGCCCATTTTGGTCACCGATCCGGAGAAACTGCCCTCCCAGCTCCAAGCCGTGCCGGGCGCCCCGCTCACCTTCACCTACGAAGGCGAAGCCCGCCCGGCGCCGCCCGCGGGCCAACTCACCCTCCGGCCTTTCTTCCGCGTCCACGAAGCACGCTATCAGATTTACTGGACCCTTCTGCCCGCGGAAGCCTGCGAAGCCCACCGGGCCGCTCTGGCCGCCGCCGAAACCACCGCCACCGCCCGGGATGCTGCCACCTGCGACCGCGTCCGCCCCGGCGAACAGCAACCCGAACTGGAGCACAACTTCTCCGGCGAAGAGACCACCACCGGCGAATCCGCCGGGCGCCGCTTCCGCCGGGGAGGCTGGTTCAGCTACGATCTCACCGCTCCCGCCGATCTCCCGGTCGATCTGTTGCTGTCCTGCCGGGCCGAGGAAGGCGACCGCTTCGACCTCCTCGTCAATGAAACCCTCCTCGCCACCGAAGATCCGGCCTCGCTCCGGCCCGGCGAGGTCACCGAAATCCTCCGCCCCATCCCGCCCGAAGTCATCCACCGCGCCGGCGGCCGCTACCGGGTCCGCTTTCAAGCCCATCCCGGCGCCCAGACCGCCGCCCTCTTCGACCTGAGGCTCCTGCGGCGGTCCTAGCCCACCCGGAACCCCGGCTTCCGCCGCCCCGCTCACCTCCGAAGCCGGCGCCAATCCCGCCGCACCACCGCGGCCGTGTTGTAGCCGGAAGCCCCCCACACTCCGCCGCCGGGGTGGGTGCTGGCGCCGGTCAGGAAAAGCCCCGGCACGGAGCGCACCCGATAGTCGGCCAACTCGGGCAGGGGACGAAAGCAGAACATCTGGTCGAGGCTCATCTCCAGGTGCATGACATTGCCCCGGTGCATGCCGTGCAGCCGCTCAATGTCCAGCGGGGTCTGGATGTAGCGGTCCAGCACCTTGGCTCGGGTGCCGGGTGCGAAGGCCTCGACCGCGTCGATCAGCTTGTCCGCCTCCCGGTCCGCAATCCCGTCCCAGGTTTCGCCGTTGCGCAGTTCGTAAGGGTGGTACTGGCCCCAGACGAACATCAGGTGCCGATCCGGCGGGGCGAGGCCGGGGTCGAGCGCGGAAAAGGTCATCACTAGCGGCACCGGCCGCTCCGGAGGCCGGCCCGCCAGAAAATCGGCATGGGCATCCTCGATCGCCTGCCGCGAGGGGCAGAGCAGTTGCAGTCCGTGGTGGGCGGGGGACACGCCCCGTTCGTCGCGGGGTTCACCCGTGTATTCGGGAAGTCCCGACATCGCGCAGCGCACGATCATGCCGAAGCCGTTGCCAATCCGCAGGTGGGCGATGCCGCGGCGCAGCCGGTCCGGCAGGGTCACTTCGCGCAGGAGACGGTCAAAGGTGGTTTTCACATGGCAGGCCGCCACCACCGCCCGGGCCTCCAGTTCCTCCCCGCCCTCCAGCCGCACCCCGCGGACCCGTTTGCCCGCCCCCACCAAAATCGCATCGACGGGGGCGTTTTCACGCACCACCGCTCCATCCGCGACCAGCCGCCGCTTCAAGGCCTGCGTCAGGGCGCCGCTGCCTCCCCGTGCCCGCTTCATCCCGCTTTCGTGGTACATCCCCTGCCAGCCCGCGAAATCGCCCGTGCCCGGCTCTCCCGGGGGCGGTCCCGACTGCGCCGCCAGCCACACGATCGCCGTCCGCACCGCCTCGCTTTCAAAGGTTTCCTCCACCAGTTGCCCGTACGGACCGAGCAGGTGCCGCACCATCGAGATGCGGTTGGAGCCGCGCAGGCTCCCGCCGAAGAGGCTGCGGACCAGGTTCCACGGCGTCGGCGGACGCAGAAAGGCCCGGAAAACTTTCCGGTTCAGATCCCCCCAGGCGCCGACAAACTCCCGGTAGGCGTCCGCATCCCGCTCCGATACCCGCGCGATGCTCTCACAGGTCCGCTCGACATCCCGGTAGAAATAAAACGACGGCCGCCCTTCCACCGAAGGATAAAACCCGAAGGGATCCATCTCAAGGTACTCCAGCCCGTGGCGCTCCAGCTCCAACTCCGCCAGCACCGGCGTCTGGTGAATCATGACATGGGCGGAGCTGCCGACATCGATTTTGTAGCCCGGGATGAGATCCTCCTGCGTGCAGACGGCCCCGCCCACGATCGGCCGCCGCTCCAGCACCGCCACTTTCATGCCTCCCCGCGCCAAATAGGCCGCCGTGATCATCCCGTTGTGGCCCGATCCGACCACGATGACATCAAATACTTCCGCCATCCCGCCAAGCTGGAGCCGTTCCCTCGGGCTGACAAGCCGCCCGCGATACCCTTGGGGGAAGGATGAAGCGGCCCGACCGGTTGACGCAGGCTGACGGGGACGCCTTATTGCAAAGCCTTTCTCTCTTGCTTCATGGAACGAATCCTCCAGCCCGAATTGCTCGATCGCCTCCCGGCCGCAAACCCGGCCGCCCGCCGCTCGCGGTCCGACCTCCGCTTCCTCAACCGGCTCATGGGCAACTGGCGCTGGTTCGAACGGGAAGCCGCGCGGCCCGGCCGCCGCGGCGCCCACTGGCTGGAACTGGGCGCGGGCGACGGCCGCCTTTCCCGGCGCCTCGCCCGCACCACCGCCGGCGTACGCTTCACCGGCGCCGACTTGCAGCCCCCGCCCCCGGACTGGCCCCGCTGCTGGGGCTGGCTGCGCGGGAATATTTTTGAGTTGTCATCGTTTTCCGGATACGACGCCGTGCTCGCCAACCTCGTCCTCCACCATTTCGAAGACGACGCCCTTCGCCGGCTCGGAGCCCGGCTGCGGGACCAGGACGGGCCGCGCCTCCTCCTCTTCTGTGAACCGGCCCGGAGACGCCGGCACCTGTATCAGCTTGCCGCCTACAATCTGCTCCTCCGGCCGGGCCGCGTCACCCGGCACGACGCCCCGCGGAGCGTTCGCGCCGGCTTCCGCCGCGGCGAGCTGCCCGCCCTCCTCGGCCTCGATCCCGCGCACTGGGATATCCGGGAAGAGGAAACCTTTCTGGGGGCCTGCCGCCTGCGGGCGGCGCGGCGATGAGCCGGACCGTGACCATCGCCGGCGGCGGCCTGGCCGGGCTCGGGCTCGCCCTGCGTCTGGCCCGGGAAGGCTTGCCCGTGCGGGTTCTGGAAGCGGGCCATTACCCCCGGCACCGCGTCTGCGGGGAGTTTCTTGCCGGCCTTACCCCGGAATTCGCCGCGGATGCCGGCCTCCGGCCGTTGCTCGGGGAGGCGGTACGCCACGACGAGGTGATTTGGTTTCGCCACGATCGCCAAGTGCGCATCCACCGCCTGCCCCGCCCCGTCTATGGTCTCTCCCGCCATCGCCTTGACCAATTTCTCGCCGAAGCCGTGACCGCCGCCGGAGGCGCCGTCGAAACGGGCGTCCGCCATCCCGGACCCGCCGCCGCCGAAGGTCTGGTCTGGGCCGCCGGCCGCCTCTCGGCCCGGCCCGCCTGGGTCGGTCTCAAAATCCACCTCCGCAACGCCGCCCAGTTTCCCGCCTCCGGACTCGAGGTCCACCTCGGCGACGGCGCCTACGCCGGGCTCTCCGCGGTCGAAGGCGGCCGGGCCAATCTCTGCGGGCTCTTCCGGCTGCGCCGCGATCTTCGCTCCGGCAAGGGGACCATCCTCCAAGACTACCTTCGCGCCAGCGGCCTCCATGCGCTCGCCCGCCGCCTCGCGGAAGGCGATGCCGACCCGGAATCCTTTTGCGCCGTGGCCGCCCTCGGATTCGGCCCGCCCGGCGCGCGCGACGGCCGCCTCGCCCTTGGGGATGCGTTTGGCCTCATCCCGCCCTTCACCGGCAACGGCATGACCCTCGCCCTCGAAACCGCCGGCCTCGCCGCTCCCCCGGTTGCCGCCTGGGCCCGCGGGGAATATTCGTGGGCCGCCGCGCGTCGAACCGTCGGCCGCCGGCTGCAACGCCGCCTGCGCAGCCGCTTCCGCATCGCCCGCATCCTCCACCCCTGGCTCTTGCGGCCGCGCCTCCAAGCCCCGCTCGCCCGCCTGGCCGGCTTCGGCCTTCTGCCTTTTCAACCCCTCTACCATCTCCTTCACTGATTCCTGCCGTCATGCCCGCCGCCGTCCTCGCCATCGCCACCGCTCTACCGCCGACCGCCTTCACCCAAGCCCAATGCTGGGAAATCATCCGGGGCTCCACCTTCGCCCGGAAGCTCCGGCCCCGCTCCCTTGGGTTGCTCGAAAAGGTGCTCCTCGGCGACAATGGCATCCACACCCGGCACTTCGCCCTCGAGCCGATCGAGCGGGCCTTTCAGCTCGGCCCCGATGAACTCAACCAAGTCTTCCGCGCCGCCGCCCCCAAGCTGGCCGGCCAGGCCTTGCGGAAGGCCCTCCTCCAGGCCGGCCTTGAGCCGACTGACCTCGACGCCCTTTTCCTCTGCACCTGCACCGGCTACCTCTGCCCCGGGCCCAGCAGCTACGTGGCCGAGGACCTTGGCCTCCGTCCCGACTGCTTTCTCACCGATCTCGTCGGCCTCGGCTGCGGCGCCGCCCTCCCCACCCTGCGGGCAGCGGCCGATTTCGTCGCCGCCCGGCCCCGCGCCCGCGCCGCCTGCGTGGCGGTCGAAGTCTGCTCCGCGGCCTTCTACCTCGACGACAATCCCGGCGTCCTCATCAGCGCCTGCCTCTTTGCCGACGGCGCCGCCGCCGTCATCCTCGGCGGCCGGGAGACCGCGGCGCATCCCCTCGCCACCGTTGGCGCTTTCCAGACCCTCCACCGGCCCGCCGACCGCGATCTCCTTCGCTTCGAAACCCGCGAGGGCAAACTCCGCAACCTCCTCTCCCGCCTCGTCCCCGGCCGGGCGGCCGCGGCCGTGGCCGCCCTGCACGCCGAAGCCGCTCCCGATCCGGGCACTCCCGCACTCGTGCATCCCGGGGGGCGCGATGTGCTCGAAGCCGTCGGCGCCGTCCTCGCCCCGGCGCCGCTGCCTCACGCGGCCGACCTCCTCTCGGCCTGCGGCAACCTCAGCAGCCCGTCCGTGCTTTTTGTCCTGGATCGCTGGATACAGGAGGGTCAGCCCCAAGGCGCGGAAGCCTGGCTGACTTCCTTCGGCGCCGGTTTCTCCGCCCATGCCTGCGCCCTCGAGGTCGCGGCCCCGCCTGCTCCCGCCAGCCTCGCCCCGGACCGCCTCAGCGAACCCGCCAAACCCGACCGGGCCGCCACCCTGCTTCCCGGGAGCATGGTTTGAATTTCACGGAAAATAGGAACCGCGCCCGCTTTTGTGCGCACCAAAAAACAAATCCACCCCGCGCCACCGCCGCCCCGAGCGCATTTGGACGGCCCGCTCCTTGGCGCCACTGCACCCAAATCCACCCATGACGCCCCCGATACTCCCCACCCTTCGCCCCGCCACCAGAATCAGCTTGGCCGCCCTCGGCCTCGGTCTCGCCGCCACCCTCGCCGCCGCCCCCGCCATCGAAGTCCGCCCCGCCCCGCTGCGTGAGATCCCCAGCGAGCGACCCCAAACCGCCCCGGAGCTGGTCTGGATCCAGGGCCAGGACGCCATCCGCTCCACCGCGCACCGCCATGGCTGGTACGACAGCGTGCGCAAAAGCGAATTGGCCGGCGGCGACTGGCTCTCCCATTTCTCATCCGAACCCGCCGAAGCCGTTTACGAGGTGCCGGTCCCCTCGTCCGGCACCTACCACTTCTGGCTCCGGGCCAACCCGAGCGGCGGAGCCCGCATGGAGTTCCGGATCGATGGCGGCCCCTGGACCGCGGTCGATTTCTCCCGTCCGGTCCAGCAGGTCAATATCGCCGCCGATGGCCAGCCCGACCTCCGCCACGTGGCTTGGCTGGACTTGGGAACGATCGACCTGCGCCAAGGCCGGCGCACCGTCCGCTTCCGCCTCACCAGCCCGAACAACAACCACGGCGGCATCGATGCCTTCGTCTTCGCCCGCGACCGCTTCGAGCCCAACTACGCCCTCCGCCCCGGCGAATCCAGCGGCCTGGCCGATCCCGGCAAATGGGCCTTCGAGCCGCCGCCCGATCCGCTCTCCGAGCACGCCCTGCTCGACCTGCGCTACCTCAATCACATCCCCGCCGGACGCCACGGTTTCATCGGCCTGTCCGCCGACGGGCAGTCCTTCGTCGACGGCCGCGGCCGCCCCATCCGCTTCTGGAGCGGCACCACCTACGTGGCCAGCGGCCAGACCTCCGTCGAGGACATCACCCGCCACGGCCACTTTTACGCCAAGCGCGGCATCAACATGGTCCGCTACCATGGCAACCTCGCGCCCCGCGGCGGCAACGACTTCGGCCGGGTCAACGAGCAAGCCCTCGATGAAATTTGGCGGCTTGTCGCCGGCATGAAAGCCGCCGGCATCTACACCACCCTCTCCCCCTACTGGGCCACCCCCACGCCTTACCGCCCCGAGTGGGGTTTGCCCAACCCGGACCATGACAACCTCAACGGCCTGCTCTTTTTCGATCCCAAAACCCAGGCCGGCTACCGGGCCTGGCTGCGCGCCCTCTTCACCCGCCCCAATCCCTACACCGGCATCCCGCTGAAAGACGAACCCGCCTTCGCCGTCTTCCAGATCCAGAACGAAGACTCCCTCCTTTTCTGGACCGCCCAGCGCATCCAAGGCGAGGCCGGCGCCCTCCTCCGCCGGCAGTTCGCCGACTGGCTGAGGGAGAAATACGGCTCCCTCGAGGCCGCCCGCCGCGCCTGGAACGGCCACACCCACGAGCAGGACGACTTTGCCCGCGGCGAGGCCGGGCTGCACATGGTCTGGCACCTCACCCAAAACGCCACCGGCGGCCTCCAGCAACGGCTCAGCGACCAGCTCGAGTTCACCGCCCGCACCATGCATGCTTTCAACGCCGGCATCCACCGCTTCATCCGCGAGGAACTGGGCGCCCCACAGCTCATCAACGCCGGCAATTGGAAAACCGCCGACGATCTCCGGCTGCTTGATGCCGAGCGCTGGAGCTACACCGCCAACGAGGTCCTGGGGGTCAACAAATACTTCGGCGTCACCCACGTCGGCGAACGCGCGGGCCACGCCATCCTCCGCGGCGACCACTACCAGGCCCGCTCCGCCCTGCGCCATCCCCGCTCCCTGCCCACCAATATCAAGCACGTCATCGGCCATCCCATGCTCGTGCCGGAAAGCCAATGGGTGCCGCCCAACCCCTACCAGACCGAGGGCCCGCTCGCCGTCGCCGCCTACTCCTCCCTCACCGGCCTGGACAGTTTCTACTGGTTCACCATCGGCCGCGGCCACGAAGCCCCTTTCGGCAAATGGCAGACCAGCACCCCCGCCCAGCAGGGCATGTTTCCCGCCGCCGCCCTCATTTTCCGCCAAGGCTACCTGCGCGAGGGCGAGCCCGTCGTCCATGAGGAACGCCGGCTCGAGGACATCTGGCAGCGCCGCTCCTCCGTGCTCGTGGAGGACCCGGGCTTCGACCCCAACCGCGATGCCGGCGATCTCCCCACCGAGCTCGAACGCACCGCCGGAGTCGATCCGCTCGCTTTCCTCGTCGGCCCCGTCCGCGTCCGCTACGACGGCGACCCCGCCCGCACGCGTATCGCTGATCTGGATACTTTTATCGACGCGGACGAGGGGGTCGTCCGCTCCAATACCGGCGAGATCGAGCTCGACCACCGGCGCGGCATCCTCCGCGTCGACGCTCCCAAGGCCCAGGCCGCGGCCGGCTTTCTCGGCGCCGCAGGCACCATCCGGCTGTCCGACGTCATCCTGCGCACCGAAAACGACTACCTCGCCCTTTACGTGGTCTCCCTCGACGGCGAGGATCTTCGGACTTCCCGCCACGTCCTCGTGCAGGCCGGCACCGTCGCCCGCCCCTACGGCTACCGCGAGGAGCCGGCCACCTTCACCGCCGGCGACCGCGAAGTCCGCGGCCACCGCATCACCGATCTCGGCAGCGCCCCCTGGAATCTGGATAAAAACCGCGCCGAAATCAGCCTCCGCAACGAGCACCTGGACCGCGCCGTCGCGCTCGATGGCAATGGCGACTTTCTCCACGAAATCCCGGTCCGGCGGCACGGCACCAGCCTCAGCTTCACCTTCCCGGAAGACGCCCTCTACGTCATCCTCCGCTGAGCCACTGCTCCTCCCAGGCCGGATCGAGAAGGGCGGCGCTCCGCAGACCGCACTCCTGCCGACGCCACGGCCCCGCCCCTGCTTCCCTTTCCGCACGGGATTGCCCGCGCACGGAATCCGGTTTCACTCTCCTTCCAGCTCCCGCCATCCTCCCCCGCCCAGATGCCGCCATGCCTCCTTCACCGCGCTTCCTCCCCGGCCTGCTCGGCTTGCTCGCCGCTCTTGTTCTCGCCGGCTGCGCCACCGTACCCGAACCCGCCGCACCCATGACCCGCCACGGCGACGAAATCTTAGTCGCGGGAGAGTTCTTCCGCATCGGCACGCCGGTGGTCCTCTGGATCGACCCCGGCGGCTATGACGCCTACCGCGTCGAGCGCCGCTTCAGCCCGCTCGGCGAAGCCGGTTGGGAAAGCTCCCGCGAGGCCGTCCGCGGCCTCCGCACTCCCAACCGCTTCGGCCTCCGCCGCGAAGGGCTCTCGCCCGAGGAAATCGAGCGCGTCCGCGGCGGCGGCTGGAATCTGGAACTGCTCCAGCGCGTCGTGGACCAGTTTGTCATCCATTACGACGCCACCGGCACCAGCCGCGAAACCTTCCGCGTCCTCCACGATGTCGTCGGCCTCAGCTGCCACTTCCTCCTCGATCTCGACGGCACCCTCTACCAGACCCTCGACCTCAAGGAGCGGGCTTGGCACGCCACCACCTCCAACTCCCGCTCCGTCGGCGTGGAAATCGCCAATGTCGGTTCGTATCCGGTCGATGGTGACAACCCCTTCTCCACCTGGTATGCCCGCGACGCCGGCGGCGGCACCCGCATCACCCTCCCCGATCACCTCGGTGACGGCGGCCTCCGCACCCCCGGCTTCGTCGCCCGCCCGGCCCGCCCGGATCCGGTCACCGGCCCCATCCACGGCCGTGAAGTGACCCAATACGACTTCACCCCGGAGCAGTACGAGGCCCTCATCCGCCTCACCGCCGCCCTTTGCCGCATCTTCCCCCTGCTGGCTTGCGACTACCCGCGCGACGCCGACGGGAAACTCGTCACCGGCCGACTCCCCGACGACGAACTCGCCGCCTTCCGCGGCCTCATCGGCCACTACCACATCCAGAGCAACAAAATCGACCCCGGCCCCGCCTTCGACTGGGACCGCGTGCTGGACGGCGCCCGCGAGCTCCTCCAAAGCCCGCCGCCCCGCCCAACCGCCCCCTCCCGCCCGGGCCGCCACCGGTTCTGATCCAGCCCCCATCGACGGGAGAAATGACCCCTCCCTGCGGCCATCCCCGTGGCGGAACGACGGAGTCGTTTC
>REEB01000219.1 GCA_007695295.1 Puniceicoccaceae bacterium | reverse complement strand
GATCGAGGCCGGGCTTTTCCGCGCCCGCGGCGCGCCCTTCCAATGGCTGCTGGACGCCGTTCCGGCCAACGCCCGCGAGGAGGCCGGGCTGCAGGCGCTGGAGGCCGCCGTCGAGGTGGTCGACCGCTACTACCCGGCGATCCTGGAATCCGGGTTCGCCCCGGAAAGCATGGGCATCCTTCAGCACCGCGGTTTCGGCGGCAGCGAAGGCATCCAGGCCAAGCGGTCCGCCTACTATCCAGTTTTCCGGCTCCACTTCACCCGTGACGCTGTGGCGATCCGCGAGCGCATGGGCACGGCTCCGTGCGTATTTGAGGTCATTGGTTCGGTCGATGCGCAGGACTGAGGCGACTTTGGCGCGGGACCCGGGCGGCTGCAGCGCGGCCTGAACTTGTCCTCCGCGGTGGGTCGGGGATTCGGGCTTGCCGGGAGCGGTCCCGGGTGTTTTCTGTGGATCCGGAGCCCGGCCGGCTTAGCTCAGTTGGTAGAGCGGGTGATTTGTAATCTCCAGGTCGCCGGTTCGAGTCCGGCAGCCGGCTCCAGTCTGAATGAAATCTCCGCCCACTCCCATGCAGGATCAGGAGACAACCGAGGATTATTCCCGGCTGATTTCACCGTCATTGATTGTGACCGGGTATGTGTTGCTGGTCCTGATGCCGCCGGTGGGGATGGCCATCGGCCTTGTGCTGTGGGTGTGCCGTCGGCCCGTGCATGGGGCGGTGATGATGCTGACACCGATCATGGTCTTGCTGCTGCTCGCGGTGCGGGCGGGGTTATGAGGCCGCGTGCGGCTGGCGCTTGGTCTGAAGAGAGGCATGGGGGAAAGGGCGGAGCGGGATCGCGGCCGCTTTCGGCATCGCCTTCAGTATTTCAGAATGCGCTCGAGGAAGGAGCGGGCGGCGGGGGTTTGGGGATTGGCGAAAAAGGAGGCGGCGGGGCCGGCTTCGACGGCGCGGCCGTCGGCAAGGAAGAGCACTTGGTCGGCGACGACGCGGGCAAAGCCCATTTCGTGGGTGACGCAGACGAACTCGAGGCCTTCGTCGCGCAGCTCGCGGATGAGGTCGAGGACCTCGGCGGTCATTTCCGGGTCGAGGGCGGAGGTGGGTTCGTCGAAGAAGAGCAGGCGGGGTCGGATGGCGATGGCGCGGGCGATGGCGACGCGCTGGCGCTGGCCGCCGGAGAGCTCGGCGGGGCGTTTGTGGGCGTGGTCGTCGAGCCGGAAGCGGCGGAGGGTTTCGTGGGCGCGGTCGCGGGCGGCGGAGCGTTCGAGGCGGTGAACGACTTCGAGCGGGAGGGCGATGTTGGCGAGGGCGTCGAGGTGGGGAAAGAGATTGAAGGCTTGGAAGACGGTGCCGACGGTGCGGCGGTAGGCGGCGAGGCGGCGTTCGTCGTCGGGCAGGCGTTCACCATTGAGGCGGATGGTGCCGGAGGTGGGGAGGTCGAGGCCGGCGAGAAGGCGCAGGAGGGTGGACTTGCCGCCGCCGGAGGGTCCGATGACGGCGAGGGTGTGGCCGTCGTCGAGGGAGTAGTCGAGCCGGTCGAGGGCGGCCTGGCCGTCGAAGGTTTTGCTGAGCTGGTGGATTTCGAGGCGCACGGCGGATCAGGTCTCGAAGCGGTGGCGGCCTTCGAGGTGGCGGGTGAGCCAGGAGACCGGGAGGGTGAGGATGAGGTAGCCGACGGCCAGCGGCAGGTAGCTCTCGAGGGTGGAGAAAGTGAAGGCGTTGATCTCCTGGGCGTTGAGCGTGAACTCGCTGATCGCGATGATGGAGAGGAGGGACGAATCCTTGATGAGGGAGACAAACTGTCCGGTGAGAGGCGGGAGGATTTGGCGGACCGCCTGTGGAAAAACCACGTGGCGGTAGGTTTGGGCGGGGGTGAAACCGATGGCGCGGGCGGAGTCCCACTGGGATTTGCCGATGCTTTCGATGCCGGAGCGGATGATCTCGGCGATGTAGGCGCCGCTGAAAAGGGCGAGGGTGAGGATGCCGACGAGGTAGCGGTTGCCGACGCCGAAGGCATCGGCGACGACGTAGAAAAAAATCAGGATCTGGACCAGCAGCGGGGTGCCGCGGATGACCTCAATGTAAATGCGGGCAAGGCAGCGGAGGGGCAGGAAACGCTGGCGCTGGGCGAGGGCGCAGAGCAACCCGACGACGATGCTGAGGAAAAGGGCGGCGGCCGAAATCCAGATGGTGGTGAACCAACCCTGGAGCAACTTGGCGCGGTAGGCGTAGACCGCCGGCCAATCCCAGCCGTAGTCGAGCCGGGAGAAGGCGAAGCCGAAGATGAGGGCGAGGCCCAGGAATGCGAGGGCGAAGCCGAGCAGGATGCCGGCGAGGGACGGATGGCCTCCACGGTGTGCCGGCGGTGCGAGCAGGAGGCCGTCGCGCATCGGTGCTCAGAAGAGGAAGGGGAGGCCGAGCTCGCGGAAGGCCGCTTTCTGCTCGGCGAGATAGCGGTCGCCCAGATCATCGAAGCCGCCCCGCTCCCGGAAAGTGCGCAGGAAGGCATTGACCTCCGCGCGGAGCTCGTCGTCGCCCTGGCGCAGGCCGACGGCCCAGAACTCCTCCTGAAACGGATCGAGGAGGGCGCGGGTGGTGGAGCGATTGCGCTGCCAGTGCGACCAGGTGGACATCTGGTCGTAAATGAAAGCATCGACCTTGCCTTGGGCGACTTCGAGGACAGCGGAGGACTCCCGGTCGACGACCCTCAGTCGCGCCTCGGCGAGCCGCTCGGTGGCGTAGATGTGGCCGGTGGTGCCGCGCTTGACGGCGACGACGCGGCCGGAGTCGCGGAGATCCTCAATGGAATCGACCTCGGAATCGGCCGCCACCAGGAGGCAGAGGCCGGTGCGCAGGTAGGGATCGGAAAAGGCGATCGAGCGGGCGCGGGCCTCGGTGGCGGTCATGGAGCTGATGATGAGATCGATCTTGCCGGTGCGGAGGGAGGGGATGAGGCCGTCGAAGGGGATGTTTTCGATGACCAGCTCGCGGCCGAGGTGCTCGGCGAGGGCGCGGGCGAGATCGACGCTGACGCCGGTGGGGCGGCCGCGTTCGTCGGTCATTTCAAAAGGCGGGTAGGCCAGCTCCATGCCGACAACCAGCGGGCGGTCGCCGGCGGAAGGGCCGCAGCCGGCAATGAGGAGGGCGGCGGCGAGCAGCAGGGTCGTGAAAAAGCGGATACGACTCATGACGAGGGATCAGTCGGGATGGCGGATCCAGCGGGTGGCCTCGGCCATGCTCCACTGGTATTTGCGGTCATGCTCGGGGATGAGGAACGGAAGGTCGAGCCGTTCCTGCAGGGTGAAAGCGGGAGCGAGCACTTCTTTTAGGACCTCGAGGGTGGCGGGGCCGCCGGGGTGGCCGCCGAGCCACTTGTCCGGCGCGGTGTATTCCTCCAGCCAAGTGTAGGGAGAAGTAAGGACGAGCTGGCCGCCGGGGCGGACGAGGGCGGGGATCTGGCGGAGGCAGGCGGCGGGGTCGGGCAGGCGGTCGACGAGGTTGGCCATGAGGACGGCGTCGAAAGCGCCCCAGGCGGGATCGGGCCGCATGGCGTCACCGACGGCGAAACGGACCCGCTCCGGGCGGGCCTCCGCGGGTCGGCGCACGGTGAGGCGGCGCCGCCGCCGGCCCTCCACCGGGACGTCGATCCCGGTTTCTCCCTCGTCGCGGATCCGCTCCGCCGCGGCGATGAACTTGCGGGAGAAGTCGACCCCGAGGACCTCCGCGCAGGAGCGGGACAATTCGAAGCTGGAGCGGCCGGTGGCGCAGCCGAGATCGAGGGCGCGGGCCTGCGCGGGGAGGGCGGCGAGCGCAAAGCCCAGGTGGACGCAGCGGGCGGGAAATTCCAGGGCCGCGTGCGGCCCCTCCGGCCAAGGGAGGACCTCCTCCGCCCGGCCGTAGTGAAAAAGCAAATACTGGGCAACGGCGGCGTCGCTTTCGTAATACGGCCCGGCGGACATGGCGGGGGCCGTGCTCAGGAGGCGAGAACCTGCTCGAGGTAGGCGGCGGGCCGGTAGTCGGCGAGAACGACCCGGGTCTGACCGTCGCGCCGCATACGGACGGCGGAGACGCGGATTTCCGGCGTCTTGTGCGGGGCGAAGAGGATGTCGTCGTGGGTGGCGTTGCCGCGGCTGGCGAATTTTTCCGGGGTGAGGCTGCCGCCGAGGTGGTCGCTGCGGCCGGTGGCGACGTGGACGGTGCCGAGGACCTTTTCGTCCTGAATGTCGCGGCCGGAGACGGGCAGGACCTGGGTGCCGAAGCCGAGTTCGCCGATCTCGCCGGTGACGGGATCGGATTTGAGCTTGGCGTTGTGGGCCTCGACCATGGCGGGGTCGCCCTTGAGGAGGGTGGCCTTGACGATGCGGCCATCTCGAACCTCCATGAGGCCGAGGGTGCCGTCCTCATAGCGCATGGGGAACTCGCCCTCGGCGCTTTCGGGCACGTAGTAGACCTCGCCGGCGGGGAGATTGGCCACGTCCGGCTCGTCGCCGAGGCAGAGGCCGTGGCTCTTCTGGGCTTCCTGGCCGTTGCAGATGAGGCGGAGCGTGCGGGTGGCGCCTTCCACATCGAAGTCGATTTCGAACCAGTCGGCCCGGGTGAGCCCGAGGCGCATTTTCTCGGCCTTGCGGCTGACCTCGCGGTAATCGACGGCCAGCCCGCTCTGGAGGATGATCTCATTGACCCCGTGGAGGGTGGCGCCGCGGAAGCCGAACTGCTTGGCGAAGGCGGTCAGCGGAGCGGTGGCGGAGTAGGTGGAGATGCAGAGAATGATGTCGTAGCGGGAGTAGATGGCATCGGCGAAGGAGACCTCTTCGCCGGCTTGGTTGAAGGCCGTGTCGGGCAGATCGAGGTTGCTGCCGCCGGTGATTTTGTAGGCGAAGAGCTCGCCGCCCTGGAGGCCGAGCTCGGTGAGACCGCCGGACTGGAGGCCGAGGTAAAAAACCTCATAGGCATGGCGCTGGATGGAGAGGGATTTGTCCTTGAGGAAAGCGAGATCCTTGATGTCGGACGGATTCTCGAGATCGATGAGGATGGCGACGCGCTGGCCCTGGCGGGGATCGAAGACCGTCCGCAGCAGGCGGGTCAGGCTGAAGGGCGGAAAGTCCGGCAGGGAGGGCGAGGTGGTGACGGATTCGGTGTTGGCATTCATGGGTAGTCGATGGGTGAAGGGAGTAGAATGGCGCAATCGGCGGAAATTTCACTCCCGGGGCGAAGTTTTTCGGATCGAAGCAGAAACGAGGGCGGCGGATATCAGCCGGGCTGATCGACCGGGGCGAGGTCGGGTCCGGGGCGGGGAAAGAGAATGGTGGGGGCGGCGAGGCGGCTGCCGGCGAGGGAGTCGCCCCAGGCCAGCTCGTTTTCCCATGTATCCGCGGGTCCGCTACCGAGGAGCTGGAAGCCCTTCTCGCGGGTTTCGGGCATGACGGGGCCGAGCAGGGAGAGGGCGAGCCGGATGGCCTCGGCCATGGTGGCGAGGGTGGTGTCGAGCTGGCCGGCGGCGGCGGGATCCGTGTTTTTGGCGAGCTTCCAGGGGGCGCGGCGCTCGGTGTAGCGATTGGTGGCGCGGATGAACTCGAAGGTTTTCTCCAGCGCGGTGTGGAAGAGAAACTCGTCGTAAAGGCCGAGCACGGAAGGGCGGGTCTCCTCCCAGAGGGAGCGGAGGGTGCTCTCCTCCTCGCCCGGCTCGCCGGAGGAAGGGACGGTCGCATCCCGGTAGCGGCCGGCCATGTTGAGGAGGCGGTTGATGAGGTTGCCGAGGTCGTTGGCGAGGTCGCTGCCGTAGCGGCTGAGGAAGAGCTCGACGGAGAACTCGCTGTCTTGGCCGACATTCATCTCGCGGGTGACGAAGTAGCGGAAAGGGTCAGGGCCGAAGCGGTCGATCAGCTCGAGCGGATCAATGGTGACGCCGGTGCTCTTGGAGACCTTGCGGCCGGATTTCAGCCACCAGCCGTGGGCGAGGATGGTTTTCGGCAGAGGGATGCCGCAGGCGTGCAGCATGATGGGCCAGTAGACGGCATGCGGCGGCACGAGGATGTCCTTGCCGATGACATGGTAGTCGGCAGGCCAATACGCCTCGAACTCCGGAGTGCCTTGGCCGACGGCGGAGATATAGTTCACCAGAGCGTCGAACCATACGTAGGTTACGTAAGCGTCGTCGAAGGGCAGCGGGATGCCCCAGGAGAGGCGTTCCTTGGGCCGGGAGATGCAGAGGTCGTTGATCGGCTCCTTGAGAAACTCAAGCACTTGGCGGGCCCGGAAGCGCGGGAAGATGAAGTCCTCGTGGGTCTGGATGTGCTCGACGAGCCAGTCCTGGAACTGTGCGAGGCGGAAGAAGTAGTTGGCCTCGGTGATTTCGACGACCTCGCCGTAGATCTCGGGCCACTCGCCGTCGACCTTGTCCTTTTCCTGGAGAAACTGCTCCGCGCGGGTGCTGTAGAAGCCCTTGTATTCGGCCTGGTAGATGAGGCCGCGGTCGTGGAGATCCTGGAGGAGGCGGCGGACGACGGACTTGTGGCGCTCCTCGGTGGTGCGGATGAAGTCGTCGTTGCTGATGAGAAGCTTGGCGCAGAGACCCTGGAAGAGCCCGGCGGCTTCGTCGCAGAGGTCAATCGGTTCGATGCCGCGGGCGCGGGCGGACTGCTGCACCTTCTGGCCGTGTTCGTCGAGCCCGGTGAGGAATTGGACACGCTCGCCCTTGAGCCGGTGGTAGCGGGCGAGGACATCGGTCAGCACCTTCTCGTAGGCGTGCCCGAGGTGGGGCGTGCCGTTGGCGTAGTCGATTGCAGTGGTGATGTAGAAGGCTTTCGTCATGGTCGGCCCCGGAAAGGGGAATTGAAAAGGAGAATGCCGGGGCGGCGCGGGCGCAAGGCTGGGATTGGCCTCATGGGCAGGCTGGCCGGCCGGTCCGCGGGGATTTTTTTGAGTTGCGGCTTTTCTCAGAGACGCTTGCATTTTCAGCCATGAAAACACAAGTGGGATGGCTGCTGGTGGTTTCGCTGCTGGCGAACGGAGTGCTCGGGTATCTTTTGGTGGTGCGGTCTGGTCCGGAGAGGCGGGCGGGCGCGGGGGAAGCACCGACGCCGGTGGCGGCTGACGAACGGCGGGCGGCCGAAAGAGCGACGGCATCCGGGGGTGTCCGGGAGCTGGCGGAGGAGGCCGGGGCAGCGGTCGCGGTCCCGCTCCACTACGATGCCGGCGACGACGAGATCCGGGAGGCGATCCGCCGCATGCGGGCCGATGGAGTGCCCAACGACGTAATCCGCGCCATGGTGCAGACGGTGGTGCAGAAACGTTTCGAAACCCTGCGCGCGAATCTGCTCTATCCGCAGGACGTGCCCTTCTGGCTGCAGCACCGGAGGGAAGGCAGGCAGGATCGGCAGATGGACGTGATGGCGCTGATGGACCGGCAGCGGGAAGTGACCGAGGCCCTTCTGGCGGACGTCCCCGAGGAGCCCTCGGAGGAGGCGCGGCGGCGCAATCTCGCCCACTACGGCACGGTCGATCCCGCGAAAGTCCGGGCCTTGCAGCAACTGCAGCGCGACCACATGGCCTTCGTGACGGGCTTGCATGAAGAAGACATGGACCAAGGTGAACGGATGCGGCTGATGGCAGCCTATGCGGAGGAGATGGAGGTGCAGCGGGCCGAGATTTTGTCTCCGGATGAATACCGCGAGTATCAATTGCGCCAGTCCCAGGCCTCCCGGCAACTCATGATGCATCTGGATGAGGCGACGACCCGCGAAGAGTTTGAGGCACTGGTTGACTTGGAGGCGGTCCGGCATCCGCCCGGGGGCATGCGGATTACCCAGGGTGCGGAGGCGCACCGTAAACTTCAGCTTCAGAATCTGGAGGTCTGGCGCGGCCAGCGGGAGGTGCTCGGAGACGAACGCTTCCTGGGCTTCATCACCAGCCAGCGCGGCGGCATGGTGCGTGGACTCGACCAGAGCCACCGGGGCATTGCACTCGACTCCACCGCGATGGTCGATGCTTGGGAGGCGACCGAGTTCGGCCGCACGGACTATGCCCGGGCGGTTTCCCGGGAGGGCATCTCCACGGAAGAGCGCCGGGCGGAGTTGGGGGAAGTTCGCGAGCGCACGCTGGCTGAGCTGGAATCGGTCGCCGGGCGGGCTTGGCTGGACGCCTACTTGGAGTCCAGCGAAGGCACTTGGTTGCGCGAGATGGTGGACATGGGCGTGGCGCGAAGTCGGCCGGCCTTCCGGATCGACGGCCGCTGAGCGCGTTCTGCCCGGGGCCGTGGGCATCAGCCTGACGAGTATACCCGTTTTGAGCATGGTGTCGCACCTGGCCCAAAGAGCCAAAATTCCACAGCCCGGTCCGAAGGGCCGGGTTTGCCGCCAAGGAACATGCGGGCTGAAAGCCCGCGATTCCATTCCCAACGCAACCACTGCCCGAATCACGTCCTTTCAGGCCGCAGACTCCTTCCAATCCGGATTTCCAGCCCTTCGGACTGGGCTGTGGAATCAATGCGCCTTTGGCGCATACGAAAATGTGTCTACTCGTCAGGGCATCAGCGCAGGCCCGGCTCCTTGAGAAGGGTGGGTCGACCACCGGGAAAAGCCGGTGTGCCTCCGCCGCGGTTGGGTTTCATCGCTGCGCTGGTTTCTTCACGCCGCCCATGCGGAGGATGCGGGCATAAGCCTTGGCGGGGATGGGCATGACCGACAACCGGCTCTGGCGGATCAGGGGCAGCTCGGCGAGAGCGGCATCGGCCTTGATGGCATCGAGCGAGACCGGCCGGGGCAGGGCCTCGCGGGCGGAAAGCTCGACGGCAGACCAATCGCCCTTGGCCGCGGTCGGATCGGGAAACGCCTCCCGGGTGACTTCGGCAATCCCCACCACCTCGCGGGGGCCGACACTGTGATAAAAAAGGACGCGGTCGCCGCTTGTCATGGCCCGGAGATAATTGCGGGCCTGGTAGTTGCGGACGCCGGTCCAGTCAGTCCTGCCCTCCTTGGCAAAAGTATCCCAAGAATAGGCGTCCGGTTCCTGTTTGACGAGCCAGTGGTTCATGGTTGTGCTCGACCATGCGGGGTGGCCCACAACTGGCAAGTCCCGCACCCGGTTCCCCTCCACCTTCGATGAAAAAAAAACGCGCCCAGGAAAAGACCGCCCGCCGTGATGTGATCATTCTCGTGACGGTGATGACGGTGATGATCATCATCCCATTCGTGGTGCTCTGGTTTGCTTCCCGATGAGCGCGGGAGCGGCACGGGGGAGCGTTTTGGGGTTGGACCGGCGGTGAAGAACCCGACCCTGATCGCCCTGCGGGTGTTTTTTCTTCTGCTCTGCGGAGCGGGCAGTTGGGTGCTGGCGGTTGCGGTGCCGGACTGGTTTAGTCACCAAGGACTGGCGGTGCTGGTGGGTTTGGGTGCCGGCGGGCTGGTGATCTTGGTCGATGTTCTGCTCAAGGGCTTCTCGCTGCGCGGGCTTACTGCCCTGACCTTTGGCTTGGCCATTGGAATCGTGGTCGCCTGGCTGATCGGCAGCTCGCCCCTCTTCGAATATGGTGATCCCCAGGTTATGTTTCTGTCGCGGCTCGTCTTGTTTGTCGTCTGCACCTACCTGGCCACGGTGATCGCCTTGCGGGGCAAGGATGAGTTCAACCTCGTCATCCCTTACGTCCGGTTTGTGCCCCATGAGGTGGAAACGCCGCTGACCGTGGTGGATACGAGTGCCCTGATCGACGGGCGGGTGGCCAAGCTCTGCGAGAGCCGCTTCTTTGGCACCGCGCTGATCCTGCCGACTTTTGTCGTCGACGCCCTGCGCAAAATGGCCGAGAGCGATGATCCCGTCCGCCAGGCGCGGGGCCGGCGGGGCCTGGAAGTGCTCAACCAGCTCCGCCAGATCCAGGGACTCGACCTGCGCATCATCGAAAGCGAACTCACCGGCAACCAGCGGCCGGAGGAGAAACTGCTCTTTCTCGCCCAGTCGATGCAGGCGCGCCTGCTCACGACCGATTATGCCCTGGCCCAGCAGGCGGAATTTCAGGGCATCGTCTGGCTTAATCTCAATCTATTGGCCAAAGCACTGCACCCGGATCCGGTGCTGGGGGAATCCTTTGAGCTGGAGCTGGTCAAGGCCGGACGGGAAGCGGGCCAGGCGATCGGTTATCTATCCGACGGCTCGATGGTGGTGGTGGAAAACAGCCGTGGCAAAATCGGCCGTCGGTTGATGGTGGAAGT
The DNA here is from genome assembly GCA_007695295.1 of Puniceicoccaceae bacterium. Classification (GTDB taxonomy): domain Bacteria; phylum Verrucomicrobiota; class Verrucomicrobiia; order Opitutales; family Opitutaceae; genus REEB01. The sequence goes on along the minus strand of REEB01000219.1, from coordinate 17,451 downwards.
GACCAGCATCCTGCCCTCGGCGGGCGGGCGGATGGTTTTCGCCCGGCCGATCGAGCCGCTCACTTGAAGGTAGCTTCGTGTCCGGCCGGATCAGGCGGGGGCCAGCGGGTGAGGCGGGTTGCCCGCAGGCCGGGAGCCAGTGGTGGACGCAGGCGGTAGACCCAGGCGTGCCGGGCGGCCTGCTGCCGCGGCAGGGCCACCGTCGAAAGGACCCGCTCGTAAACGCCGCTCCGCCCCGGTGCGACATCCTCCCACTCGTCGATCGCGGCCAGAGCGGAGTCGCATGCGAGCAGCATCCACTCGCCCTCGATCCAGAGGTCTTCCGGCCGGAGAAGGCCGGGCCGGGCCGGCGGGCCGCGGCCGGCCAAGCGGGCGCGGTCGGCCGCATGGTCGGCTCCCGCCCGGCCGAGCACGGCGGCCGCCGGCAAATCCAGGCCGGGATAGCCTTCCGGGAGCAAAAACAACCGGCCGGGGATGACGGCGCTTTCGCGGTCCAGGAGACCCCGGCAGAGATCGTGGCGGGCGCCGCCGTATTTCAAAGTTCCATACACAAAGAGCGGAAGTTGCATGGTTGGAAAATCGTTGTCTCGGCCCGGCGCAGAGGGCAGAAACGGGACCACTGCCATGAAAATCAAGCCCAACCTCACCCCGGAAAAACTTCTTCGCAAGGCGGACGCGGTCTTTGCCGCCGCCGCTCCGAAAGTCCTCTCCCTGGAACAGACTTGGGATCCCGCCAAAGGCACCCCGGTTTTCACGGTCAAAGGCCGCTACACGACCCGGGGTTGGACCGAGTGGACGCAGGGGTTCCAGTTCGGCTGTGCGCTGCTCCTGTATGAGGCCACCGGTGACAAACAGTTTCTGGAACTGGGCCGCCGCAAGACGGTGGAGCGGATGGCCAGCCACGTCTCCCACATCGGGGTCCACGACCATGGTTTCAACAACATCTCCACCTACGGCAATCTCCGCCGCATGATGCTGGAGGGGACCATCCCTCACCAGCAGGCGGAGTTGGACTTTTACGAGCTGGCGCTGAAGGTCAGCGGAGCGGTCCAGGCCGCCCGCTACGCCCCCACCGAAACCGGGCTGGGTTACCTCTACTCCTTCAACGGACCTCATTCGCTGTTTTCCGACACCATTCGTTCGCTGAGGATTCTCGTCCTGGCCCACTCCCTCGGCCATGTCCTCATGGGCGAAGGCGACCGTGCGATCAATCTGCTCGAGCGCGCTCTCGAGCACGCCGAATGCACCTCCCGCTGGAATGTCTATTACGGTGACGGTCGTGATGCCTACGACGTGGCCGGCCGCGTCGTGCACGAGTCGATCTTCAACCTCAACGACGGCCGTTACCGCTGCCCGAGCTCGCAGCAGGGCTATTCGCCCTTCACCACCTGGACGCGCGGCGCGGCCTGGGTCATCTGCGGGTATCCGGAGCAGTTGGAGTATCTGCGGACCGCGCCGGCCGAGGACTTCAAACCCTTCGGCGGTCGTGCCGCCGTGCTGCGGCGGTTTCTCAAAACCGCCAAGGTCACCGCCGACTACTTCATCGACGGCTATACCAGTCTCGACGGCATTCCCTTCTGGGACACCGGCGCCGCCAACCTGTATCGGATCGGTGACTACACAAAGAAGGCGGCCGATCCTTTCAATGAATGGGAGCCGGTGGACAGTTCGGCGGCGGCGATCGCCGCCCAAGGGCTCATCCGGCTGGGCCGGTACCTGAACGAATCCGGCAGCGCCCGGAGTGGCGACCGGTATTTGCAGGCCGGGCTGACGGTGGCGGAAACGCTCTTTGGCGAACCCTACCTCTGCACCGATCCGAAGCACCAGGGCCTGCTCCTGCACAGCGTCTACCACCGGCCCAACGGCTGGGATCACATCCCCAAAGGGCGCAAAATCCCCTGCGGCGAGTCCTCCCTCTGGGGCGACTACCATCTGCTCGAGCTGGCCCTGTTGATCAAGCGGATGGCTGGCGGTGGCTACCTGACTTTCTTCGGGCCGCAAAGCTGAGGCCCGGTCGCGGGCCGCGGTTTCGCCGGCGACCGGGCCGGGCGTTGCCCCGACAGGTGGACACCTCTTGAGCATGGTGTCGCAACCGGCCCCAAGGGCCGGGTTTGGTTTTACTAATCCGGATTCCCAGCCCTACGGACTGGGCTGTGGAATCAATGCACCTTTGGCGCTCACGAAAAGGTCTGTACTCCCCAGGGCGTTGCCCTCGGCCGTCCGAACGAGTTGCCCGCCGGGCTCGGCGGTGAAGCGAAAGCCGGTGGCGGCGGGCGGCAGCGGGGCGGGCCAGCCGGATGGTCATGCCCCGACATCGCGTTTGCCTTTTTGATGACGGCCCTCTAGCACCAGCCGTTTTGCCCATGAAGATACTTATTGCCGACAAACTCTCGCCTACCGGGGTGGACCATCTCCGCCAGCAGGAGGGGGTCGAAGTCATCGAAGCTTACGGCTCCCCGCCGGAGAAAGTCCTTGAACTCGCCGCCGGGGTTGATGCGATCATCGTGCGGAGCGAAACCCGGATCACCCGCGAGGTGATTGAAGCCGCACCTCATCTCAAGGCGATTGGGCGGGCCGGGGTGGGGGTGGACAATATTGATGTGGAAGCCGCCACCGAACGCGGGGTGGTGGTGATGAATGCCCCCGGGGGCAATACCATCGCCACGGCTGAGCTGACGTTCACCCACCTGCTTTGTGCGGCCCGGCCGATCGTTCAGGCCACCGCCTCCATGCGCGAGGGCAAGTGGGACCGCAAAGCCTTCTCGGGAAATGAACTCTGCAACAAAACCCTCGGCATCCTCGGGCTGGGACGCATCGGAGGAGAAGTGGCCCGGCGCGCGCTTGCCTTCGGCATGCGGGTCCTGGCCTACGACCCCTACCTCGCACCGAGCCGCGCCAAAGCCCTCCAAGTCGAGTGTGTCGATTTCGAGGCCATCCTTCGCGATGCCGACTTCATCACCGTGCACATGCCGCTGACGGAAGGCACCCGCAACCTCATCAACGCCTCCTCCTTGGCGAAGATGAAGGATGGAGTCCGCATCATCAACTGTGCCCGGGGCGGCCTCATCGATGAAAAAGCCCTCTCCGCCGCGGTCGAGTCCGGCAAAGTTGCCGCGGCCGGGTTGGATGTCTACGAAGCCGAGCCCCTGCCCGCGGACCACGCGCTCCGCGGACTGCCACAGGTGGTCCTCACTCCCCACCTCGGCGCCTCCACCAAAGAAGCCCAGGAAAGCGTGGGCCTGGAAATCGCGGACGCCGTCATTCAGGCCGTCCGGGGCGGCATCATCCGCAATGCCGTCAACATGCCCTCGGTGGACGCCCGCACTCTCCAGGTGATCGGGCCCTACCTCGAGCTGGGCAGCCGCCTTGGAACGCTGGTCCAGCAGGTCAGCCCGCCGCAGATCGAGACCCTGCGCATCACCTACTGGGGCAAAGTGGTCGAGCTGGATGCTAACTCCCTCACCCGGGCCATCCTCCGCGGCTATCTCCAGTGTATCAGCGGTCAGGATACAAACTTCGTCAACGCCCCAGTCATCATGGAACGTCTCGGAATCCAGGTCCAGGTGACCAAGTCCAACCTCGAGAGCGACTACACCGAGCTGGTCCGGGTGGAGGCGCAGGCGCCGGACGGCTCCGTAACCTCAGCCTCCGGCACGCTCATCGGCAAAGCCCAGCTTTCGCGGATCGTGGAGATCAATGAACGTGACGTGGAGGCGAGCCCGGCCGGCCTGTTGTTGCTCCTGGAAAACCACGACGAGCCGGGCATCGTGGGGATGTTCGGCACCATTCTTGGCCGGGACGGAGTCAACATCGCCGCGATGTCGTTGGGCCGAAACCAGGCCGGCGGCACCGCCCTGACCGCGATCAGCGTCGATTCGGAACCCTCGGCCGCCGCGCTGGAAGAATTACGCGCCCATCGCGGCATTGTGCGCGCCCAACTGGTGGCCTTCTGACCGCCGAGTCCATGCCCTCCCTGCGTCTCCATTGCCTCTTTGTTGGTGCCGCTCCGCCATGAATCCGGCTCTGATCCTCCTCGCGGCCGTGATCGGTTATGTGCTCGGTTCGCTGCCTTTCGGCTATTGGATTGCCCGGGCCCACGGGGTCAACATCTTGGCCGCCGGCAGCGGCAACCCCGGTGCGACCAACGTGAAGCGGAGCGTGGGCAAACGGGCGGGCAACCTCGTCTTCGTTCTCGATTTTTTCAAAGGGCTGGTCGCGGCGGGCCTCTGGCTGTTGCTGCTGGAGGGAGAGGTGGCGGTTGAGGCGGGGGTGGCCGGACTTGCCGGGGCGATCCTCGGGCATTCGTTTTCCTTTCTCCTCCGCTTCCGGGGCGGGAAAGGGGTGGCGACCACCCTCGGCGGCACCTTGGCGCTCATTCCATGGGCCGCCTTGGTCGGGCTGGTCATCTGGCTGGCGGTGTATTTTGCCTTCCGGTTTGTCTCTCTGGCTTCCCTGGTACTGGCCGCCAGCCTGCCGGTTTCGACTTGGCTGATTTACGGTCCGGGCTTGCTCTTCTGGTTTGCGCTCGGACTGGCAGTTCTGATTTTTATCCGCCATCGGGACAACCTTACCCGGCTTCGTCGAGGCACCGAGCACCGCTTCAACCCGCCTTCGTCCTCCCCTTCATCCCGGGATCCACAGTCTCCTTCTTCCTAGCACTTCATGCCCGAACCAATTTCCAATCCTCCCGTTCGCGTCGGCCTCTGCGGCCTCGGGGTCGTCGGCCAAGGCGTTTGGCAGCACCTCGACAGCAAAGCCGGCACGCTTTCGCAGCGCCTTGGCGGGCCGGTCGTGCCGGTGCGGGCGGCGGTGCGCGATCCAGCCAAGCCGCGCGACATCGTGGTGCCGTTGGAGCGGCTTTCCGACGATCCGCTGGCCTTGGCCGTCGATCCGGAGATCGACATACTCTGCGAGCTGATGGGCGGGACCGGACTGGCCCGGGAGGTCTCGCTGGCGGCGCTCGGGGCTGGCAAGATCCTTGTCACCGCCAACAAAGCCCTGCTTTGCGAGCATGGGGCGGAGCTGTTTCTGGCCGCCTGCCGCGGCGGCGGGCAGATTTTTTTCGAAGCCAGCGTAGCCGGGGGCATCCCCATCATCAAAGCCCTCCGGGAAGGGCTGGTGGCGAACCACTTTCCGATCATCGAGGGAATCCTCAACGGGACCTGCAACTACATCCTGACCCGGATGGAGCGGGAGGGTCTCGAATACCCTGAAGTGCTGGCCGAGGCCAAACGGCTCGGATATGCCGAGGCCGACGAAGCCCTCGATGTCGATGGCTGGGACTCGGCCCACAAAGCGGTTATTCTGGCTTTTCTGGCCCATGGCATCTGGGTGCCGCTGCCGCGGGTGCGGCTCAACGGCATCCGCCGTCTGACCCAGGACGACATCGCCTTCGCCCACACCTTCGACTACCGGATCAAGCTCCTGGCCAACATCCGGCGCGATTTCGAACGCGGTCACCTCGCCGTCTCCGTCTGGCCGACCCTGGTGCCGCGCCGGGAGGTGCTCGGCAATGTCAATGAAGTCTACAACGCCGTCGCCATCACCGGTGACGTGGTCGGCCCGACCGTTTACATCGGCCGCGGGGCGGGGCGGGATGCCACCGCCAGCGCGGTCATCAGCGACATCGCCGACGCCGTGCTCTGGCTGCGGGGTCGCCGGGGTCTGCCCCTGCAGACCCCGCCCGAAGCCGAGGCCGCCTGCGAGCTCGCCCCGGCGGAGGCGATCGAGAATTGCTTCTACCTCCGGCTCACGGTGGAGGACGCGCCCGGCGTGCTCGCGCAGATTTCGAGCGCCCTCTCCGCTCACCACGTCAGCATCGCCAGCGTTCTGCAGCGGCCCGGCCGGCAGGCCGGCGAGGCCTGCCTGATCCTGACCACCCATCGCACCAACCAGGCGGCGATGGATGAAACCCTTTCCTCTCTCGGCGGGCTCTCCTGCGTTCTGGCGGATCCGCAACTCATGTTTATCGGGGGAGATCTGGACTAAATCCCAACCACCATGGCCCGCATCGTTCAGAAATTCGGAGGCACCTCGGTCGGCGATCTCGACCGGATCAAGGAAGTCGCCCGCCGCATCAAGGCAACCCGTGACGAAGGCCACGAAGTCGTCGTGGTCGTGTCCGCCCGTTCCGGAGTGACCAACGAACTCCTCGCCAAGGCCGCCGCCATCAATCCCCAGCCCCACGAGCGGGAGATGGACATGCTGCTGGCGGTTGGCGAGCAGGAGACAATCGCGCTCATGGCCATGGCGCTGCACGCCCTCGGGGTGCCGGCGACCTCCCGGACCGGCGGCCAAGCCGGCATCCTCACCAGCCCCTCCCACACCCGGGCCCGGATCATGCGCATCGATCCCGCGAAGTTGGAGGACCGGCTCAAGGCCGGCGAGGTGGTGATCGTGGCGGGTTTCCAGGGCATTGACCTCGAAGGGCAGATCACGACTCTCGGCCGGGGCGGCTCCGATCTCAGTGCGGTGGCGCTCGCCGCCGCCCTCCATGCCGATCTCTGCCAGATCTTCACCGACGTCGAAGGCGTTTACACGGCGGATCCCCGCATCGTGCCCGAAGCCCGGCTCATCCCCGAAATCAGCTACGACGAGATGCTTGAACTGGCCAGCCTCGGATCCAAAGTCATGCAGGCGCGCTCGGTCGAGTTGGCCAAAAAATACGGCGTCACCTTTGAAGTCCGCTCCAGTTTCACCCAAAACCCGGGAACCATCGTGAAAGAAGAAGTCGTCTCCATGGAAGATGTGGTCGTGCGCGGCGCCGCCGCCGACAAGGACCAGGCCAAGATCATCGTGAGCAACATACTGGACAAGCCGGGATCCGCCGCGCGAGTTTTCCAAGCCCTCGCGAAAGCCGAGGTACTGGTGGACATGATTGTGCAGAATGTCGGCCGCAACGGCATCGCCAACCTCACCTTCACCGTGCCGCGCGGCGATGCCCGGCGGGCGGAAGCGGCGGTGGCCGCCCTGCTCGACGACCTCGGCGGCGGGCATGTCACCGTCTTCGAGTCGATCGCGAAGCTGTCGGTGGTCGGCGTCGGCATGCGGAACCACTCCGGGGTGGCGGCGACGGTATTCACCGCCTTGGCGGAAGCCGGCGTCAACATTCAGATGATCTCGACCTCCGAGATCAAAATTTCACTCATCATCGATCTCGACCAGGCGGACCGCGCGACCCGGGCGGTGCATGCGGCCTTCAAGCTCGGTGAGCAGGCGCCGGCAGCGGTCGGAGGATGAAATTCGCCAGCACCAGAGGGGAGGCCCCGGCGCTGGGTTTTTCCGCCACGGTCGAAACCGGCCTGGCTCCGGACGGAGGACTCTTCCTGCCCGCGAGCCTGCCGGATCTCACGCCCCACCTGAAGGACTGGCGCGGCCTCTCCTACCCGGAGCTGGCCTTCCGATTCCTGCGGTTCTTTGCCACCGATATTCCCGAACTTGAGCTGCACGGGTTGATCCGCGAATCCTACGACGGCTTCCGCGGGAGCGACCCCGCCCCCCTGCGGAGGCTCGCCCCCGGCCTGCAGGTACTGGAACTGTTTCACGGGCCGACCCTGGCTTTCAAGGACTTCGCCCTGCAACTCCTCGGCCGGCTCTATCGGCGGCAGGTGCGGCTTTCGGGCCAAAAGATCACCGTGCTCGGGGCGACCTCGGGCGATACCGGCGCCGCCGCCATTCACGGTCTCGCCGACCAAGCCGGCATCCGCGTTTTCATCCTCTATCCCGAAGGCCGGATTTCCCCGCTGCAGGAGCGGCAGATGTGCTGTACGGGGGCGGCCAACATCTTCCCGCTGGCCGTGCCCGGCAGCTTCGACGACGCCCAACGGGCCCTCAAGCAGGTGTTCGCCGACCGTGGGTTTGCGGCCCGAGTCGGCCTCTCGGCGGTGAACTCGATCAATCTCGCCCGCATCCTCGCGCAGTCGGTTTATTATTTGCACGCTTGGCTGGCGCTCGGGGTGAAGCCGGAGGAGCCGGTGCGCTTCGTGGTGCCGACCGGCAACTTCGGCAATGTTTTTGCGGGCTGGCTGCTCACCCGGATGGGGCTGCCCGGTTTGCGCTTCCGCGTCGCCACCAACCGCAACGACATTTTGTATCGGTTTTTCACCGACGGCGAATACCACTCCGGCGGGGTCGAGCCGAGCCTGGCCCCTTCGATGGACATCCAGGCGGCCTCCAACTTCGAGCGGCTCCTCTATTATTTTGAAGGCGGCGACCCAGCCCGGGTGCGTGCCGCGATGGCCGCGCTGGCCCGCGGTGAATCCTACCGGATGCCGGCGGGGGCGGCCGGCGCCTTCTCGGCCAGCCGGGCCGATGACGACGCCATCCGGCAGCGGATCGGCGAGGTTTATCGTGAATTTGGATACATCATCGACCCGCACACCGCCTGTGGTTTCCAGGACCTGGAGAGGGACGGAGTGCCGACGATCGTGCTCGCCACCGCCTCGCCGGCCAAATTTCCCGAGACCATCGTGGAGGCGACCGGAGAAGAGCCGAAAGACCCTCTGCTCGAGGCGCTGAAGAAGCGGATGCCGGTGGGCTACAGGTGCGGGGCGGACGCGGCGGCGATCCAGGAGTTCATTCTCGCCCAGCGGGGCTGAAGGCGGGCCGTCACATGCCGTTGCCGTACTTTTCGTGGTCGATGACCCCGGTGGCGCGGACGGCGCGCAGTGCCTTGCCGTACTCCACCAGGAGGCGCAGGGCATAGCCGGCGCGGCCGTGCAGGTAGCGGTCCTCCTTGCCGGACTCATCCGGCTCGGGACGATTGAAGACTTTGCCCACGCCACGGATGATGAGGTGCTCCGGCAGCCAGCAGAGGCGGTTGTTTTTGTACCCGCTCATCCTTAGCTCAGCGATGACATAGGCTCCGCCCACTCCGGCGGACACCGCCACCGCGAGGGCGGGCTTGTGACCGACCAGTCCGACCCCGGCGAGGTGGAGGAAGTTTTTCGTGCCCGAGGTGGCCATGCCGTTCCATTCCGGACAAACCACGATGAGGGCGTCGGCCCGCTTCAGCTCCGCCGCGATCGGATCCCAAAGATCCCCCGGAGCGCCGCCTTCGTCCTCGGTCCAGAGCGGAAGGGGATTGTTGGAAAGGCTGTATAAAAAGGTGGATACACCGGCGTGCTCGCGTTCGAGCTTGGCCTGGAGAAACCGGGCCACCTTGAGTGATTCCGCCTTTTCACGGTGACTGCCACTGAGGATGAAAACGTGCATCCCGGAGGGGTAGTCAGGAAATCCGGATCCGCAAGTGCCCGCCTGCAGCAGTCCTGCACGAAGTGCCGGCACCACCGGCACAGAGCCCTGATCCGATCGACCGTCCGAGCGGACCCGGCTCAGGCGAGGCGGGCCGCGAGACTGGCCGTGGCCGACTCGAAGAGCAGGCGGCCGGCTTCCGGGGTGGCGCGGGCGGGGTCGCCGATGACGCCGGAGTCCCCGAAATCCGCGGCCATCCAGGCGGTGGCGGCGATGGTGGCGGCGTCGGTCGAAAGATTCGGGGCCGGCAAGAAGTCTCGCTGCACGAGTCCGGGGGCGAGCGCGAGCAGCAAGGCGGTCTCGCGGGCGCCGGCGTGAAAGTCGATGTCGGCTCCGGGCAGCCCGGCGACGGCCTCGGGCTCGAAGGCACGAAGAAGGCGGGTTTCCAGTCCGAGGCGGGGCTGGAGTTCGCGCAAGTTGTACTCGACGACCGCGCTATTGCCTCCGTGGGCGTTGACGACGGTGAAGCGGGCGGCCCCGAGGGCTTTGGCTTCGGCGGCGGCGGCTTGGATGCAGGCGTCGAGGCCTTCGGTGCCGAGATCAAGGGTGCCGGCAAAGCCGCGATGCTCCGTGCTCTTGCCATAGAGCAACGGCGGCAGGAGGCAAAAAGAGCGCTTCGTCCTCGCCAGTGCGGCGCGGGTGACGGCGAGGACAAAAAAGGCATCCGTGCCGCAGGGCAGGTGGGGGCCGTGTTGTTCAATCGCTGCGAGTGGCAGGAGGACTTCGGTCGCGGGGGGAAGCCGGCCGCCGGATTCGCCCGGGAAAGGACCCGGCTGCAAAGGGGGATCCAGGTCCGGAATCGGAATCGGCCCGGCATGGCCCGCCGATGGCATAGGCGGCGGGAGGCTGGTCGCCGGCAGGGCGGTAACGGCCGGGGGCCGGGGGCGGGCGGCCGCTTCCTCCAGGCGCCGGGCGAGCTGCCCGGCCAGTTCCGCGAGCAGGGTGCGGCCGGCGGCGGCGGCGGCTGACCAGGATTCCTCCAACCGGAGCGGTTCGGGAGCGGGGAAGCGCCCCGGCCGTCCCGGGCGGTTTTCCGGTGAGGCGGGGCGGGACGCCGGGCCGGGCTCCGGGCAATCGAGGGCGGCGGCGAGTTGAAGCCAGCGGCGGCGACCCGCGGAGTCGCCGGGGTGGAGACTCGCCCCGAGGGCGCTGGTGTCGAGAACCTCCGCGGCAAGCCCGGTGGCGGCGCGCAGATCGAGGGCGGCTGCCTTAAGCAGTGGTAGGTTCCAGGGGTGCGTGGTGAACAGAAGCAGGCGGAGAGGGCCGTGTGCGGCCAGGCAGCGGCCCACGGAAAGTATGATGGCGCGCAGATCCCCGGGCGGGAGGGTGAAGCGGACGGGCTCTTCCGAGCGGCAGGCAAAGCGCCAGGGGGGGAGAACTCGCACCCAAGGCCCGTTCCCGACGGCTTCGAGGGCGTGGCGGAGAAGCGGACCGCCGACGCGTTCTTCGAGATCCCATGGGCAGCCCAGACCCCAGTCGACCAAGCCGAAAAACGGCCACACGACCAGCGGCAAGCCCCGGCCGTGGTCCGGCGGGAGCAAGTCCGGCGAACGGTGGTAGAGCCATCCAAGTGCGGGTGGCAGGGTATCCGGGGCGGTCAATCTCACCCCGGTTGAAGAAGGAGCCGGGAAACAAAAGGGCAATCCGGAAAAAGATGTTGACAACTAATCAGATGATACATCAATCAATAAGCATGCAACGAGATGTCTCCTTTGATCTGGTCTATCAGGTGGTGCGGACCTCGGGGCGGTTGCTCCGTGCGAGCCGCCGATTTTTCCGGCCCTATGGGCTGTCGGAAGCGCAGTTCAACGTGCTCAACCTTTTGCGGCTACACCCACCGGGGATGATCCAGCGCGATCTGGGCGACGCCCTGCTGGTCGATCGTTCCAACGTGACCGGACTGGTGGACCGGCTGGAGAAGTTGGGCTGGGTCCGGCGCGAAGCGACCGAAGGCGATCGGCGGGCCTTCCGGGTGGTCATGACCGAGGCGGGCGCGGAGCTGATGGCGCGGGTGCTGCCGGCGTACGAAGCGGAAGTGCGCCGGCTGGTGGCGGATCTCGGGGCGAAACGGGCGTCGCGGCTTCTGGAGGAGCTGAAGCACCTTGATGCCTGCATTGAAGTCGCCTCGCTGCGGCTGGAGCAAGTGGAGGAGAAGGGAGGCGAATCATGAACGCATTTGGCCGGAAACTTCACCGGGAGCTGCCGCGTTGGGTGGCGCAGGGGTGGCTGGCGGAAGGGCAGGCGGAACATCTGCGCAAGGCCTATCCGCTGGACGACGGTCAGGCGCGGTTTTTCCGGCTCGGCCTGTGGGTGGCGGCGGCGCTGGTCTTTGCGGGGATCGCGCTGCTCATCAGCGCCAATTGGCAAGACATCCCGGACGCGGTCAAAATCGGCGGGGCGGTCCTGCTGACCGCGGGGATGCTGGGCGGAGGCTACCGGGCCCGGTTTGCGGCCCGCCCGAGGCTGGTGCTGGGCGAAGTGCTGCTGGTCCTGGGTTGTCTGTTCGTGCTGGCGACCCTGGCCTTGATCAGCCAGACCTTTCACCTGACCTGGCGGACAGACCGGCAATTGCTGCTCTGGCTCGTGCTCATCGCCCCGGTGCCCTGGGTGGCGCGTTCGGCCGGGGCGCAGTGGGCGGTGACGGCGGCCTTGCTGGCGACGCTGGTGGCGGCTTGGAATGAACCGCTCTCATGGTTGTGGCTGGAAACGGGGGTCAGGGGCGGATGGATACGCCCGGTGGCCTTGGCCGCGCTGACCGGCGTGGCGCTCTGGCAGGCTGGCCTATGCCTGGAGCGAACCCGGTGGAATCACGTGGCCGGGGGGTTGAAATGGCCCGGACTATTGGCCGCGGCCGGCTGTTGGTTTGCACTTAGTTTCACGCGGGAGGCAACCGTGCTGCGCGGGGTGGGAGAGCTGCGGGCCTTGGTGCCGTTGCTGGCGGTGGCAGTGACGCTGGCGGCGGGATGGGCGGCCGATTGGCGGCGGCCGGGGAGACGGCTGCAGTATGCGCCGACGGTTGCGGGAGTCTTCCTGCTGATCCTGGCGGGTGCGGCCCTGCCGGGCTGGGAGGGCGGAACCACCTCGTGGTGGTATGCGGCCACCACCTGCGCGGGGCTGTTCGTTTTCGGCGGACTTCTGGTGCGGGACGGCGTTTTCACCGGCCGGGAAGGATGGATCAACCTCGGTCTGGGGCTGATTTTCGTAAACCTCTTCGCGCGCTACTGGGATCTTTTCGGCGGCATGCTGGAGAGCGGGATCTTCTACCTTGTCACCGGACTTGTATTGGCGGCGGGGATACTGGTAATGGAGCGGCAGCGGCGCCGCTACCGGCAACGGATGCAGACGGGAGGTGCGGCATGAACCGCGGAACGGTTTTCGGGCTTCTGGTCGCGGTGCAGGCATTGGTCCTTGCCGGGATCGCGGGGATGCACTTCTGGCAGCGGGCGACGGCGGAGACCTGGCTCGTGGCCGGTGCTCCGGTTGATCCGAGGGATCCATTGCGGGGCGACTACATGATCCTGCGTTTCAGCATCCACACCCCGCCGCCGGGCGAGTGGACGGAACTGCGGCCCGGCCGGGAAGTTTGGGTGCGGATGCGGCCTGATGAAGGGCGGTTTCTCGACGTGGTGGAGGTGCTGGAGCAACGCGCGGAGAAGAGGGCCGGGGAACTCATGGTTCGGGCGAGGCTTTCATCCGGCGGACGATTGGTGTATGGTGTGGAAAATTACTTTGTACCCGAAGGCATGGGAACTCCCCGGTTCGAGACGCTCGCCGGGGAGGTCTATGCAACCCCGGACGGCAGCCTGCGGCTGCGCCGCCTCCTGCTGGACGGAGATCCGTATCCATAAATCGGATTCAAAAAGAAAGGTAACCCGAGCCGATGCAACCAACCATGATCATGATGAGCAACATCGCCAACCCGGACCTTTGGCTAACCCCGGCGGTCGTGCTGGCGGCGGCGGTGGCGGCGGGCTGGATTTTCAGCCGCTATGCCCAGCCCGAGGCCCGCTCGGGATTCTGGGCCTGGGGCCTGCTTTTCGGAGGGGTGGGGCTGCGATTGGGCCGGGGTGGGGAAGCGGCCGTGATGGAAGCGTCGAGCGCCGCCCTGTTGGCGGCGGGACTGGCTTGGTTGGTGCTGGCGGCCGAGTCCTGGCGGGGATGGAGGACGGTGCGCCGTCCCTTGCCCCGGGGCCGTTGCCTGGTGCTTGCGGCGGTGGCGGGGCTGCTGGGTTGGGCGATGTGGGAGGGCTTGTCGGGGCCCGCAGCGGCGGACCCACTGCCGTGGTGGAGCTGGGCGGCGGCGTTGGCTCCGGGGGTGTTGGTCGCATGCGCGGGTCCGGCCTGTTGTCTGCGGGTGCCGCTCTACGGGACCGTTTCGCTGCTTTACCGTATCCGAACTCCGGAGCCGATCGACCTTCCCGCCGGCGGTGTGGTGCTGACGCCGAACCACCTCTCCTACCTTGACGGCCTGGCTCTGCACCTGGCGGCTCCGCGGCGGCTGCGGTTTGTGGTCTTCGAAGGCTTCAGCCGGATCCCGGTGGTGAGCCTGGGGCTGCGCTTGGATGGGGTTATTTTTATTTCCCGGAAGCGGCCCCGGGAGGCCTTGCAGCGGGTTCGGGACTGCCTGAAGGCGGGGGAGGCGGTGGTCATCTTTCCCGAAGGCCACATCTCGCTCCTCGGGGAGCTGCTGCCCCTCAAGGGAGGCTACCACATGGTGGCACGCAAAGCGGAGGTCCCGGTGGTGCCGCTATGGATCGACGGAACCCGCGAGACATGGTTTGCGCCGGTCGGCGGCCGTTTTTTCCGCCGGTGGCCCCGGCTGGACCGCCCGCTGATCCAAGTTTTCGCCGGTGAGCCGATCGAGCCGGAGGAGGCGGAACCGGTCCTCCTGCGGGAGCGCCTGCTGGAGCTGGGGGCGAAGGCCTTCGAGGCCCGCCCCGAGCTGGAAAATCATCTCGGCGAGGAACTGATCCGGGCGCTGAAATCGCGGCCCTGGCGGACCGCCCTGATTGAGACCTATCCGGAGCGACGAGTGCTTTCCCGGGGCATGCTGCTCGCGGTCGCCTCGCTTTTGGCGGACCGCTGGCGGAGTTCATTCGATGGCCGCCGGGTGGGGGTGGTGCTGCCGCCGGGCGCCGGTGCCACGGTCGCCAACCTGGCCCTGGTGCTGGCGGACAAAATCCCTGTGAACCTGAACTTCACCCTCGGCAAAGGCGCGGCCGCCCACTGCATCAAGCGGGGCGAACTCGGGGCGGTAGTCACGGCCGCGGCCATGCAGGAGAAAGTGGGGGATTTTCCTTGGCCGGACCGCGTGGTCGACATCAAGGAGGAGCTCCAAGGACTGGGCAAAGGCCGCATCCTGCGGCGGCTGGCCATGATTGGCCTGCTGCCTTCGCGCATCCTGCGACGCCGCTATGATCTCAGCGAGGGTGGGGACCGCGAGGCGGGTCTCCTTTTCACCAGCGGGAGTTCCGGAGTGCCGAAAGGCGTGCCCCTGAGCCACCGCAACCTGATCGCCAACATCCGCCAGATCGATCACTGCGGCCTCCTGCGCAGCCGGGAACGGATGCTGGGCTGCCTACCCGTTTTTCACAGTTTTGGGTTCACCGTCACGCTCTGGTATCCGCTCCTGCGCGGGTTGGTGCTGGTGACGTCTCCGAGCCCGCTCGAAACCGGCCGATTGGCGGGCGTGATCGAAGCGGAGAAGGTGACGATCTATTTCGGCACTCCGACCTTCATGCGCACCTTTCTAAAGCGGGTGGAGCCGAACCAGCTTGCCTCGCTGCAACTGGCGGTGGCCGGGGCGGAAAAACTGCCGCAGGACCTGGCGGAGGCCTGGGAGGAGCGCTTCGGCGTGACCGTGCTGGAAGGCTATGGGCTCACCGAGACCTCCCCGGTGGTGGCGGCCAACCTGCCCGATCCTCACCATGCCAAGAACCAGCCCGGGCAACCCGGCGGCAGAAGAGGTTCCGTCGGCCGGCCGCTGCCCGGAGTGGCCGTGCGCCTGCGCAAACCCGAATCGGATGAACTCGTCCCGCTGACGGAAACCGGTGTGCTCGAGGTGAGCGGTCCGAATGTCTTCCGTGGTTACTTGGGCGGTAAAAATGCCACCGCCAAGGCGATGACCGAGGACGGCTGGTTTGTGACCGGCGACTTGGCCCGCATGGACGAGGACGGCTTCCTTTTTATTGAAGGGCGGATTTCACGGTTCTCAAAAATTGGCGGGGAAATGGTGCCGCACGGCCTCATTGAAGAGACCCTCATCAAAGCCAAGGACTGGGGCGGAGAGGAGAAAACGCCGCTGGTGGTGATGGGGGTGCCGGACAAGTCGAAAGGTGAGGCGCTCATCCTGCTCACGCGCCACAAGCTGGAGAAATCCGAAGTTCGGGAAATCCTCTCCAAAGCCGATCTGCCCAATCTCTGGGTGCCGCGCAAGATTGTATCCGTGGAAGAGATACCATCGCTGGCCAGCGGCAAGCTCGACTTGCGGAGTTGCCGGGACCTGGCCGAGAAGGCCGCTGATGAAAGCGGCAACGGCACTGGCGACGACGATGGCGGTGGCGATGACGGCGAGGAAAACAGCAGCGGCAACGAAGGCCGCAAGGGGAAGGACGAGAAGTCATGAGCACCGCTCTCCGTGGGGACGGGCCGATTGACTGCCATGTGCACTGCTTCGGCGCGGGGGCGGGGGGCAGCGGCTGCTGGATCCGCGTGCGGGGCTGGCGGCGGCTGATCATGCGGCCGCTGCTGCAGCAGGCCGGTTTTCGGGCGGGCGACCTCGAAGGTGATTTTGACGCGCGCTTTTTGCGGCGGATGGAGGGGATGGTGGCGGATGCCGGGCTGCGGGCGGCCGTCCTCCTGGCCCATGACCTTCCCCACAGTGAGAAGGGCGAGCCAATGCCATCGGCGACCCCCTTTCACGTGCCCAACCGGCACGTGCTGGCGGCCGCGCGCAACTCCTCCCGGCTGCTTGCGGGCGTATCCATCCATCCGGCACGCCCCGATGCACTCGACGAGCTGGAGGCCTGTGCCGAAGCGGGCGCGGCGCTGATCAAGCTCCTGCCGAACTGCCTCAACATCGATCCTCGGCGCAAGGCCTACCGCGGCTTTTGGCGGCGTTCGGCCGAGCTCGGCCTGCCTGTGCTCGCCCATACCGGGGGAGAATTCCTTCTTCCGGAGACGGACCATCGGATGTCCGACCCGGCGGTCTGGGAGCCAGTCCTGGAAGACTGCGGCCTGACCGTGATCGCA
Organism: Puniceicoccaceae bacterium; assembly: GCA_007695295.1. GTDB lineage: Bacteria > Verrucomicrobiota > Verrucomicrobiia > Opitutales > Opitutaceae > REEB01. Next base: position 948 of record REEB01000219.1, on the reverse strand, counting down.
GCCCACTGCGGCACCCGTGGTCATCCCCTGCGGCCGTCCTATTTTCCGACCTTCCGGCGGATGGCCGGGAGGCATGAGCGTTTTTACGGGGACACGAGCGCACTGCACCTTCCCTTGCGGGGCTTCGTGCTCAGCGCCTGCCTGGAACCCGAGGTGGAGCGCAAACTGGTCCACGGCAGCGATTTTCCGGTGCCCTTTTTCCGCTTCGGTTTGCCGCCCCGCCTCTGGCTGCGGCAAGGCTGGGGAAAACTGGCGTCCAATCCGCTCCGGCGGGACCTGGTGTGCAAACAGCGGCTCGGATTCGGGGCCGATGTTTTCACCCGGCTGGCCCGCCTGATACCGGCCCGGGCCTGGTCCGGCGGGGAAGCGAAGCCGCCCGCGGACCGGAGCGAGCCGTAGTTGAAAAGAACCTACGATCCGGCCGGATCCGACGGTTCGAAGAGGGTGAGCTGGCCGGGATCCTCCTGAGTTCAATACCCCCACCCATTGTGTGCGCAAGTCGTCGATTGGCAATGGCTAGGTTGCTGGATGGGGTGTCCCGCGGCCCGTCGTAATCGTAATCCTGCTCGTAATCATAATCGGCTGCTCGAGTGCTGGTGACTGCAATGACCAATCATCGGGGTATGGCGCTGGACCTGCGGAAGAATGGGGAGTGGGATTGCGATTACGATTAGGATAAGGATTACGGGTATGGACAGGGTGTCCCACTGTTGAACTCAGGGTCCGGTTGGCCCGCCTGATACCGGTCCGGGCCTGGTCAGGCGGAAACGGAAAACCGCCCGCGGACCGGAGCGAGCCGTAGTTGGAAACCACTTACGATCCGGCCTGATCCGACGGTTCGAAGAGGGTGAGCTGGCCGGGATCCTCCTGAGTTCAATACCCCCACCCATTGTGTGCGCAAGTCGTCGATTGGCAATGGCTAGGTTGCTGGATGGGGTGTCCCGCGGC
>REEB01000246.1 GCA_007695295.1 Puniceicoccaceae bacterium | reverse complement strand
TTCATGCATGGCGACCTTTCTGAGCTGGGAGCGTTGCCGGGGCTTGCGGGTCGCACATTCGATCGGATCCTGTTCCTGCAATCGGTTCGGCTATGCGAGGGATCCCGTTCGCACCCTGCAGGAAGCACGCTCAATGATGGCCGAAGATGGGTTTATCCTGCTGAGCAAGACGCAACCGTTGCGATATGCCGTCGAACGGGCCGAGCAGAAGGGAACCTCGTTGGGCGAAGAGTATTTTTCCACCAGTGAATATTCATACGTCAGCAACTGGAACGACCAGATTAGTCTAACCAAACGGCCCTACACCATCTCTGACCTGATCAATGTCTTCAGTGCGGCAGGGCTGTGGATCGAGACCGCGATGGAGCCTCAACTCTCCGAGGAGGCCCGTCGCCGTTACCCGCACAAGCAGGCCTGGATGAACAAATACCTCGGAATCCTGATCTTCAAACTTCGGGCTCATTGAAGTAGACCCGGAAAACTGGACAAGGGTCTAGGCTATGATCGCCCTGATGAAATGGAGACCAGTTATTTCGATGAAACGTCGCACCTTCAGCGCCGAGTGGATGATGTCGCTCCGCTCGGTACAAGGCCCCACTTTTCTTGAGCGGGAACGGGAGTTAGTCGTGCCGATGCCGGTGCTGGGGTTGATAGCGTTCGTGCCAGTCCGGATCGGCGGCCACGACGAGGTCGTAGAGCGCGCGGTTGTAGGCGGTCAGCCAGGACAGAGCAAAATCATTCAGGCCTCGTTCCGCGGAACCCGGGTTGGGTTGGTGGTAGAGGGTGAAGCCGCGGTAGCCAAAGATGGTGGTCCAGGCTTTGTCGCGTGGGCCGAGCCCAGGGGCATGGGATTCCAAGAGAGGGCCGGTCAGATAGAGCCGGTGGTCGACGGAGGCAAAGGCCGCTTCGGCGGCTTCGATGGGGTCGAGCTGGCGGAGAGATTCGATGTTGCGCCGGATTTCACGGTCACTGCCGCCTCCGAACGTCCACCAGGCAAAGTAGAGGACGGGAAAGGAAAAACCCAGCACCGCAACGATGACAACGACCCAGCGGCCCAAGCGGGTCGTTTGTTTCAAGCTGAAGGATAGGTAAGTTGCCGTCATGGCAGCGGGGCGAATCGTGCATATCCAGCTTGGGATTGTGAGGACGGGCGGCAACGATCTTCCGCACCGGTCGGCAAGACAAGGGGGGTGCCTGAAGAAAAGCCTCCGGGGCGGCGCGATCCCGCGCACGCTCTGGCCTTCGGTATTTTACGCGGGTGGGGCGTCAGTCGGCGTGACGGAGAGGACGGGCCGTTGCACGGCCCGCGAGGCGCCAGAGGTTGAGGAAGTTGACGCCGACGTGGATGACGATGGGCACGAAGAGGCCGCCGGTGGCGAGGGCGGTCCAGCCGAGGAGCAGGCCCATGGCGAAAGCGAAGACCGGCCAGGTCCACCAGTCCCGCGACGGGGGTACATGGATAAGGCCGAAGAGGACGGAGGAGACGAGCAGCCCGGTTTCGTTGAGCAGCCAGCCACGGAAGAAGATCTCCTCACCGACCCCGCTGGCGAGGGCGAGCAGGAGCGCGCGGAGGGGAGTCAGCGGGTGAAAGAAGGCCGCGACCTCCCGCATGCCGTTGCGGAGCGGACGGTAGAGCCGGTGGGCGAGGAGGGAAGCGCCGTGGATGGCAAGCGTGACACCGAGGGCGAAAGTAATCCAGCCCAGGCCCGGGGGGGTGAGGATGGGCGCGACCGCCCAGTCCTCCCGGATCCGCCAGAGGATGAGCCCGCCCCCGGCGAGGGTGAGTCCGCCGTAGAGCAGGAGCATCCAGCGGACCAGGCCCGGGCGGCGGACCGGGCGGGAGTGCGGCGGTGGTTCACTCAAAGCGGAGGGAGTCCACCGGATCGAGGCGGGCGGCCTTCCAGGCCGGGTAGAGGCCGAAGGTGACGCCGATGATGGTGCAGGTGACGACGGCGACGACCGCCCAGAACCAGGGGAAAAGCATGGGGACATTCATCTGTGCGGCGACGAAATTGCCGACGAGGACGCCGAGGGCAATCCCGGCGAGGCCGCCGAGCTGGGAGAGGTAGACCGATTCGAGCAGGAATTGGCGCAGGATGTCCTTGCGGCGGGCGCCGATTGACTTGCGGATACCGATCTCGCGGGTCCGCTCGGTGACGCTGACGAGCATGATGTTCATGATCCCGATACCGGCGGCGACGAGGGCGATGGCGCTGATGAGAAAGCCGCCCGCGCCGACGGCGGCGGCGATGCGGGCGAAGGCGTCGCGAAGGGAGTCGTTGGAAAAGACCTCGAAGTTGTTCTCCGCGCCCGGGTCGAGGCGGCGGGCGAGGCGCATCGCGCCGATGGCGGTTTCGCGGATCTCTTCGAAGGACTCGGCGTCGGGGGCTTGGACGGCGATGTTGACGGACTGCCAGTGGTTGCTGAAGTCGCCCATGAAGCGTGTAATGGGGACGAGGATACGATTGTCCTGCTGGCCGCCGAAGAGGGAGCCCTTCTCCTCAAGCACACCCACGACCCGGTAGCGGGCGCCGCCGATCGTGATCCAGGCGCCGATGGGATTTTCGAATGGAAACAGCTCCTGCTGGATGTCGTAGCCGATGACGGCGACCGGGCGGCCCAGCTCGACATCGTCGGCGAGAAGATTGCGGCCATAGTCGAGGCGGAAATTGTGAGTGTTGAGGTAGTGTGCATCGGTGCCGACGACGGCCATGCGGGGGGCGGTCTCCCGGTCCTGGTGGCGGACTAGTACGCCCCAGTGCTGGACCTCGAAATTGATCGTGTGGACCTCGGCCGGCATGAGGGAGGCGAAACGGCGGGCTTCGGTGATGGTGATGACGGGGCGGCCGCGGCTGCGCTGGGGGCCGCCGATTTGCACGGCGGGGTTGCGCTGGATCTGGAAAACGTGGGTGCCGAGGACGCTGAGGCCGGAATCGATGGAAGTGCCGATGGCGGAGAGAGCGGTCATCACTCCCACCACGGAGAAGACCCCGATGGTGATGCCGAGCATGGTGAGCCCGGAGCGGAGCTTGTTGTTCCCGAGGGCGGCGGCGGCGGAGCGGATGAGGTCGGCGGGGCGCATCACTCGTGGCGGAGGGCGGTGGCGGGGTCGAGGCGGGCGGCCTGCCAAGCCGGGGCGAAGCCGGAGAACAGCCCCGTGCCGATGGCGACAACAAGGGCGATGACGACGAGGTCGGGGGAGAAGGCGACCGGAAGGGCGGGGAAGGCGTTGGAGGCCATCCACGTCAGCCCACCGGCGAGGCCCAGCCCGATGACCCCGCCGATGAGGCAGAGGGCGACCGCCTCGGTGAGAAACTGGATCAGAATGGTGCGGCGCCGGGCACCGAGGGCGCGGCGGGTGCCGATCTCGCGGGTGCGCTCGCGCACGCTGACGAACGTGATGTTCATAATCCCGATGGCCCCGACGAAGAGGGAAAGCCCGGTGATGAAAATGCCGGCGAAGGCGATGCCCTGGGTGATGGGGCCGAGATCCTCGGCCACTATGCTGCTCTCGTTGATCTCGAAATTGTTCGGCTCCCCGGGCCCGAGACCGCGGACGCGCCGCATAATGCCGGTCAGCTCCTCGCGGGCGGTGTCGAGGTCGGCCCCGGGGCGCATTTGCACGCGGATGTCCGTGCCCCAGTCCGCGGTGTGGAAGCGGCGCATGGCGGCGAGCGGGATGACGACCTGATTGTCGAGGCTGAAAAGGCCGAGAAACGAGCCCTGCCGTGCATAGACGCCCACGACGGTGTAGCCGAGGCCGCGGATGCGGACGGTTTCGCCGATGGGCGTGCCGTGGGGGAAGAGCTCGCGGGCGATATCGTGACCGAGGACGATGACATTGGCCCCGGAGCGGCTTTCCGACTCAGTGAAGAAGCGGCCCTCGGCCATATCGGCGACGGAGAGAAGGGCGAACTCCGAGGTGGCGCCGGTGCAGTTGACCCTTTCGACCGAGCGGCCATCACGGAGGACATTGACATTGCGGCTGGTGGTGGGGACGGCGGCGACGAGATTGGAGTTGGCGGTTTGTCGGATGAGGGCGTTGACCTGCTCGGCGTAGTGGGTGCGGATGTCAGGCCGGTTGCGGAAGATCCACCAATCCGCGCTGGCGTCGCGCCACGGCCATTTCTGGACGTAGAGCAGGTCGGTGCCGAGGAGGGCGAGGTTGTCCTGGAAGCCCCGGTCGATGCCGCGGATGGCGGTGCCCATGAGGGTGACGGCGACGATGCCGATGATGACCCCGAGGGCGGTGAGGAGGGAGCGCATGAGGTTGGCCCGGATCTGTTCGGCGGCGATCCGGAAGCTTTCGATCAACTCGAGCAGGAGGGACTTCACGCGGAAGGGGCGGCGTCGCGGTGGTCGCCGTCGAATTCGACGAGACCGTCCCGCAGGCGGATGAGGCGGCGGGCGTGGGCGGCGATATCGGGCTCGTGGGTGACGAGGATGACGGTGTTGCCGCGGTCGTGGAGTTCGTCAAACAGGCCCATGATTTCCTCGCTGGTGCGGGAGTCGAGGTTGCCGGTGGGTTCGTCGGCGAGGATGATGGAAGGGTTGTTGACGAGGGCGCGGGCGATGGCGACGCGCTGGCGTTGCCCGCCGGAGAGTTCGTTGGGCCGGTGGTCGGCGCGGTCGGCGAGGCCGACACTCTCGAGGGCGGCAAAGGCCCGCTCGGCGCGTTCGTCGGGGGAGAACCCCGCGTAGACCAGCGGCAGCTCGACATTGCGGAGGCTGGTGGCGCGGGGGAGGAGGTTGAAGCTCTGGAAGATGAAACCGATCTCCTGGTTGCGGATGCGGGCGAGGTCGTCGTCATCCATGGCGGCGACATCCTCGCCGCAGAAGAGGTACTTGCCGGCGGAGGGCGTATCGAGGCAACCGAGGAGATTCATGAGGGTGGACTTGCCGCTCCCGGAGGGCCCCATGACGGCGAGGTAGTCGCCGCGGCGGATGACCAGGTCGATGCCGGCGAGGGCGTTGATGCGGGTCTCGCCGAGGTCGTAGACCTTGGTCACGCCCTCGATCTCGATGACGGTGCGCGGGGCGGAAGCCGCGCCATGATCGGGGGCGGCGGTGGGGGCGGGACCGCTCATGACCGCGGGCGTCCACCCGGCCCGTCTTCGACAGCCTCGATGGAAATCAGCTTGTCATGCTCGAGCAGGCGGGAAATGGCGCTGTAGTTGCCGGAGACGATGCGCTCGCCTTCGGCGAGGCCGGATTTTATCTCGATGTGGGAGCTGTCGGAAATGCCCGTCTCCACTTCTCGGATACGAACCCGGTCGCCGTCGACGACAAAGACGACCCGGCCGAGAGTGTCGCGCCCGGGGCGGCCGCCGCGATTGCCGCCGTTGTTGCGGGTGCGGGCATCGGAGGTGGCCGCGGAAGCGGTGGCGGTGGAGGATTTGTCACCGGAGAGGGTCTTGTCGATTTCGCGGCGGTCGCGCACGGTGACGCTCTGGATGGGCACGGAGAGGACGTTTTCGACCGTCTGGGTCTCGATTTCGACGGTGGCGCTCATGCCGGGGCGGATGCGGGGGTCGAGGTCGACGATGCGGATGCGGACCTCGAAAGTGGTGACCTCCTCCTGGGTGCGGGCACCGGAGGTCTGGCCGGCGTTGGAGATCTCCTTGACGGTGCCGAGGAATTCTTGGTCGGGGAGGGCGTCGACCACGATGATGGAGCGGTCGCCGACCTTGACGTTGATGACATCGTTTTCGTTCACCTGCACGCGCAGCTCCATGTTTTCTAGGTTGGCCACGCGCATCATTTCGGTGCCGGCGAACTGGCCGGTGCCGACGACCCGCTCGCCGAGCTCGGTGGTGAGCTGGCTGATGGTGCCGGACATGGGGCTGAAGATGCGGGTGCGGGCGAGGTTTTCGCGGGCTTCCTCCAGGAGAGTTTCGCGTTGCTGGATATCGAAGAGGGAGGACTGGTGGAAGGCGGCGGCGACCTCGACCCGGGTGCGGGCCTGATCCAGTTCGGACTGAGGCACGAGGTCGGTGGCACGCAACTCCTCGAGGCGCTTGAGGTCGAGACGCACCTGGAGCAACTCGGCTTCGCGTTGCAGGCTGGTGGCTTGGGCGGCCTGGATGGAGGCTTCCCGCTGGCGGACCTGGGCCTCGTAAGTGTCTGGCTTAATCCGGGCGAGGAGGTCGCCGCGCTCGACGCGCTGGCCCTCGACCACGGGCAGCTCGATGATCTCGCCGGCGATCTCGGAGGAAATCTTGACCTCGACCTCCGGGTGGATACGCCCGGCGGCCGAGACGGTGCTGGTCAGGGTGCGGACCGCCACCTCCTCGGCGGTGACGGAAATGGAGGGCTCGCCGCGTTTGGCGGCGGACCAGGAGCCCAGCCCAAGTACAAGCAGGAGGATCGCGCCGGAGATGATCCAGCGGCGTCGGCGTCGTTTCTTCGTTTTGGCAGCCATGGCGGTAGGTTCAGCTCAAAGAACAAACGTGGAGGGCGAAAAGTTGCATTTCGAGAGGAATCGAAGGCAAAAAAACCGCGACCCGCACGGACAGGGTGGAACGAGCCCTGGACGAGCTGAGGGTAGCTGCGCAAGGGGATGAAGGGCGGTGCCGGCCAATTTCCCGGCGAGTGAGGACCCGGAGGGTCGGAGGGCGGTGGCAAACAGCCAGGGAAGAGGAGGCGGAGGGCTGGCTGGCGGAAGTGCCCTCGGTCCGTCGATTGGGATTACGAGCAGGATTCCGATTAGGATGGGTTGAGGGACACCCGAATCCTCTATTTAGCAAATGGTAATCAACGACTTGCGCACGCGATGGGAGGTGCTGTTGAACTCAGGAAGAGGCGGCGGATGCCGGGGGGGGTCAGTCGAGGAGGAGGCGGAAGAAGAGCCGGTCGCCGGAGGCAGCTTCGCCGATGAGGTGGAGGTAGGGCTCAGTGCCCGGGGGGAGGCGGGGGCCGAGGGGTATCCAGTGGATGAGGTCGGTGGAGGCGTGGAGCTGGTGGCCGCGGTCGGCCGGGGGGTGGACGTGGAGTTGGGCGGGGGCAAAATCCGCGGGGCCAACGGTGATGGCGTCTGCCGAAGCGGCGAACGCTGTCAGGGGGAGGTCGAAGTCGGCGCCGGTTTCGCCGAGGCGGAAACGGAAGGTCCGCTCGTGGCCCTCATGGCGGAGGGTCACGCGGTAGTCACCCTTGTAGCCGCGGAGTTGATACTCCCCGGAGGCATTGGTGTGGCCGGAGCCGCGGGTCCACCACTCGTCCAGGACGAGGGCGCGGTAGGCTTCGGCATTGGGTTTGGCCGACCAATCCTGCCGGAAAAGGGCCGCTTGCGGCCGCCAGTGCCGGCCCTCCCAGAAGCCCCACATCTGGATGCCGACGACCCGGGGATGGCTGAAGAGGAGGGTGTAAAAATCGCGCAGGTAGTCGGCTTGGAGTTGTTCATCGGCGGTATCGACATCGAACTCGGTGATGCGGATGTCGAGGCCGGGAAACGCCTGGGCATAGCGTTCGAGGACCTCCCAGAGGCGCGGGATGGGGGTGAGCGATTCGCCGAAATGGCCCTGGATGCCAATGCCGGTGATGGGGGCGCCGCCATCGATAAGGAAGCGGAGGGAGTCCTCGAAGTGCTGTTGTTTGGCGGTGTTGACCCCGCCGCCGGAGAGAATGCCGTAGTCGTTGAGGTAGAGGGCGGCGGAGGGCAGGTTGGCGCGGGCGCGGTGAAACCAATCGATCATCTGCTGGTTGCCGCCATTGGCGGCGATGGCCATGAGGTCGTGGTTGTCGAAGGGTTCGTTGACGACATCCCATTCATTGACCCAAGCGGCGGTGGCCTGGGTGATCTCGTCGATATGGGCGGCGACGAGCCCGGGGATGGGGTCGGTGTTGCCGGAGTCGAGGAGGGAGCGGATGTGGTTGGGGAGATTATTGTAGCCGGGCCAGACCAGGACATGGCCGCGGAGGTTGATGCCGCGGCGGTGGAGGTCGGCGAGGGAGTTGAGGGCGTTGGGCCGCCAGGAGGGACCCCAGTTGCCGACCCAGGGGGGCCACTTGAGGGCGTTTTCGAGGGTGCCGGCGTTGAAGAGCTCAAGGAAGTGATCGCGGTACCGGGCGGCGGCGGGGGAGCCTCCGACCCACTGGGCGGCGCTGATGGCGGTCCCAAACTCGAAGGTGTGGCGCTCCATCTCGATCTCAACCTCTGCTCCGGACAGAGGGGTGCCGTCGGCATTGACCACCCGGAACCGGAGATCGGCCATGCGGTGCGCGGCGATGCGGTCGGCGGCGGCGGAGCGCCAGGGGGCGGCGGGATCGCGGCCGCCGTAGGTGGGGACGGTGGCGGGCAGATCGCCCGGGGCGAGGGCGGTGCCGTAGTTGAAGAGGGCCATCCCGGCCAGCTCCAGCGACTGGGGGAGGTTGTTTTCGCCGAAGCCGACAAACAACCGGTAGTCGCCTGCTGCATACGAACCGACGGCCGGAAAGGGAATGAGAAACTCCGTCCAGGCGGAGCCGACGGTGACCCGCCGGACGAGGGACTTGGTAAAGGAGGGGCCGGGGCCTTCGACGTAGAGGGTGCAGGCGGCCTCTCCGGTTTCGCCGGCGGGGGCCGCGGCGCGCAGCCAGATCCGCAGCAGGATGGTGTCGCCGTCGGCCACGGGTTGGTTGGAGAACCAGCCCAGGCTGCCGTTCCAGAAAGTGCCGTCGGGCCGGAGGACATTGACCCGGTGGGCGAAAGAGAAGGGTTGGCCGGAGACGGCGACGGTGGAGCGGCTGATGACCGGGCCGTCATTGCTGCCCGGATTCATCCAGAACTGCGTGATGGGGTTGCCAGTGGTGATGAGCTGGCCGCCAGTGGGCAGGGGAGTCTGGCCGGCCAGCGGGGCGGCGGCGATCACCGCGAGGAAGAGGCAGCGCGGGAGGTGCATGGAAGGAAAGGAAGAGGCGAACGGATCAGTCCGAAACCTCGAGCTTCACCGTTTGAAGATCGACGGAATTCGGGCCGACCATGAGGGCAAACGTGCCCGGCTCGACGGTGCGGAGCAGGTCCGGACCGGTATAAGCGAGGTGGGCGGGGCCGACGGGGAAAGTGACCGTGCGTTTTTCTCCCGGGGCGAGGTGGATGCGAGCGAACCCCTTCAGCTCCTTGACCGGCCGAGTGATGCGGCTGACCTCGTCGCGCAGGTAGAACTGCACGATCTCGTCGCCGGCGCGGGCGCCGGTGTTTTCGACCTCGACGGAGAGCTCGGTGGTTTCGTCCGGCCGGATGCGGTCGCGGGCGAGACGGGGCGTGCCGTAGTGAAAAGTTGTATATGAAAGCCCATGGCCGAAGGCGAAGAGCGGTGACTTGTCGGCGAACAGGTAGCCGCGGCGGGCGGCGGGCTTGTGGTTGTAGGCGGCGGGGATTTGGCCGGTGGAACGGGGGTAGGTGATGGCGAGCTTGCCGGAGGGGACGGCGTCTCCGAAGAGCAGCCGGGCGACGGCAGTGCCGCCGGCCTGGCCGGGGTAGAAGGCATCGAGGATGGCGGGGGCGGTGGCGGCGATTTCGGGAATGGCGAGCGGGCCGGAGTGGATCAAGACCACGGCGAAAGGTTTGCCGGCGGCGGCGATGGTGCGGAACAGATCGAGCTGGGGGCCGGGCAACTCAATGGAGTCGCGGTCGCCGAGGTGAGTCTCGTGCCAGCCCTCCTTGTGGGTGTCCTCGTTGCCGCCGAGGACGAGCACGACGGTGCCGGCTTCGGCGGCGACGGCGGCGGCCTCCTCAATGAGGCGGCGATTGAGCTCCGGATCGGGCAGCGTGGCCGTATCCGCCCACCAATTACCGTCTTCGACGGTGATTTTGCAGCCCTCGGCAAAGAGCACGCGGTCGGCGCCGAGACGTTCGCGAAGGCCGTCGAGCACGCTGACGGCGCAGCCGGGGTCATCGCTGTAGCCGCCGAGGTGGGGGCGGCGGGCGTTGGGGCCGATGACGGCGACGCGCCCGCAGCCGGCGGGATCGAAGGGGAGGAGGGGGCCGTCGTTTTTGAGGAGGACGATGGAGCGGAGGGCGGCCTCGAGGGCGAGCTCGCGGTGGGCGGCGGAGTTGACGACGGCGGCGGCGCGTTCGGGATCGACGCGGGCGTTTTCGAACAGCCCGAGTTCGAACTTGGCCTTGAGGACGCGGGCGACGGCGGCGTCGACGTGGGCGCGGTCCTGGTCCGGGTCGAGCAGCGGGAAGCAGTCAGGGTCGGGCAGCTCGCAATCGACCCCGCAGTCGAGGGCGAGGCGGCCGGCCTCGGCCTTGTCGGCGGCGACGGCGTGACGCTCCCGGAGCTGGTCGATGGCGAAGTAGTCGGCGACGAGAAATCCGTCGAAGCCCCACTCCTCCCGGAGGACGGATTGCAGCAGCCAGGGATCGGCATGGCAGGGGAGCCCGTCGATCTCGTGGTAGGCCGGCATGATGGAGGCGAGCCGGGCCTCCCGGACAGCGGCCTCGAAAGGAAAGAGGTGGAGATCGCGGAGGAGGCGCTCGGGGATTTGGACGGGGCCGGCGTTGGTGCCGCCCTCGGGCTGGCCGTGGGCGGCGTAGTGTTTGCCGGTGGCGAGGACTTGGTCGGGACCGGGAGTGCCGTCGTTGCCTTGAAGGGCTTTGACGCAGGCGACTCCGAGACGGGCGACGAGCCAAGGGTCCTCGCCGTAGGTTTCCTCGGTGCGGCCCCAGCGGGGATCGCGGCCGAGGTCGAGATTGGGGCCGAGGACATGGTGGCCGCCGCGGCAGCGGACTTCGAGGGCGGCGGCGGTGAAGATCCGGTGGATGAGATCCTCATCCCAACTGGCGGCGAGGGCGAGGGGTTGGGGAAAATGGGTTCCTCCCTGCTCCATGTCGCCGTGGAGGACCTCGACGTGAAAGAAGGCCGGGATGCCGAGGCGGGTGTGATGGAGGTGCCAGTCCTGGACGGCGTTGGCGAGGGCGGCGCTGGCGGCCGGGTCGAGCCCCTCGCGTTGCCGGGAGATGGAGCCGATGCCGTGGGGGATGGTCCGGGCGGCTTCTTCGGAGAGGAAGCGGCCATCCTTGGTGCGGAGCCCACTCCAGCGGCGGTAGATGCCGGTGAGTTGGGCGATCTTTTCCTCCCAGGTCATCTGAGCGAGGAGGTCGGCGACGCGATCGGCCACGGGCAGGTTGGGATTGCGGTAAGGGGCGATGACGGGGGGCATGGCGGAGCGAATAGTGGAAGGCGGGATGGGGATTGGAAACCGCAAAGCGCCGGCTGCTTGGTCTAACGGTAAAGCCGAGGTGCGCAGGCGCAGAGGTGCGGTGCTCAGGAAAGGTAGCCGGAGCGTGGGAAAAGGCGGTGGGCGCGGAGCAGATCGCGGGCGGTGGCGAGCAGGGATTCCGGCAGGGCTTGGCCGGACCGAAGCAGCGGAGCCGGCGCAGCGGTGCCGGCGGGGCCGTGCGCCATCCAGTGGTCGAGGGCCTTGTTGGCGCGGGTGAAGACATTGGCTCCGGAGAGCGGAGCGGCGGCGGCGAAGATGCCATCGACGACCGCTTCGAGCCGAGCCGTGAGGCGGCGGGCCTCCTCTCCGCGGCCGCGGTCGAGCAGGTCGAGCAGGCGGGCGTAGGGACGGCCGAAGGCATTGGCGGTGCTGAGGAGAAATCCGTCGTAGGGGCCGCCGGCGGCCCGGGGCCACTTCGGATAGCTTCCCTCTGCGCCGCGGACGAGGAAGACGCCGCCGAAATCGCGGCCGGAAAGCGCAACCCGGTCTCCCCCACTGGTATCTTTGAAGAGGATGAAGTTGGGGAAGCGGCCGGCGAGGGACTGCACGGTGGCGGGCGTGAGTTCGTTTTCCGTGACCTGCGGGAGCTGGTAGAGCGCGATCGGGAGTCCGCTCGCCAAAATGGGGTCGAGAGCGGCGACGAGATCCGCCTGGGCGAGGCCGCCGCCTTTGGGCGGGCAGACCGTGAAACCCGCGACGCGCGCCCGCACCAGCGCCCCGAGGTTCTCTCGGCAACCCGTGCGGCGGCGCAGTCGGCGGATCCAGCGATCGATGGACCGGCGGGCCTCGGCGGCGTCGGTCTTGAGCACGCCGATGAGGACGCGAAATCCGAGCATGGGCGCGAGATCGAGGGCGTGGTCGAGGAGACGACCGGCCTCGGAGTCGGTCATTTCCCAGCCCTCGCCGGTGGAGCCGGGGAGCAGGAAGCCCCGCACGGAAGGGGCGAGAAAACGCAGATGGGCGTCAAGGCGGGCGGGGTCGACGACTCGCGGAGCGGCGAAGGGAGTGAGCAGGGGACACCAGAGTCGCGGGAGTCCTTCGGGGAAGAGACGTTGCTGCCAATCGCGGCGACTGGTGGGAGCGGGCGGCAGGGAGTCCATGGCAGCACTTCAGCGTGACAAGGAATCAGGCTCAAGAGGGTAATTTGGCTTGCCGGAGACGAAGAATAAGCCGATGGAATTTGGCATGAAACGGCGAATTCTCGTGTTGGGTCTGATCCTGGCATGCGCCATCCCGGGATGGGCGGAAGAGCGGGAGTGGACCGATGACCAAGGGCGGACGATGCGGGCCTGGCTGATCGGGATCGAAGACGGGCAGGCGATTTTCTTGATGAATGAGCGGGAGTGGCGTTTCGACCTCGAGCGCCTCTCGGCGGAAGACCGGGCTTGGATCCGGGAGAATCCGCCCCGGCGGGGAGCGAGGGAAGCGGCCCGGGCCGCTTCAGAGCAGCCGCCGCCGAGTCCGCTGCTGGAGTCGATGCAGGACCTGCTGGTGGTATCCGCCGGCAACTCCTTCCGCAGAGCCCGGACCGAGGATTTGGAGCGGAGCGAGTATTTTCTTTTCTACTACTCGGCGAGCTGGTGCGGGCCGTGTGTGCGCTTCACCCCGGAGCTGATCCGCACCGTGCGGCAACTGGAGTCCGCTGCGCCAGGCCGCCTTGCGGTCGTGCTGGTGGGGTCGGACCGCTCGGAGCGGGCCATGGCCCGCTACATGAGCAGCTCCGGCATGCCGTGGCCGGCGATCCGCTTCGGGCGGCAGCGGGACGTGCCGGTGGTGGCGGGCGCGCAAATCCGCTACTTGCCGGGGATGCTATTGGTGGACCGGGAGGGCAACCCGGTGGCCTCGACGGCGGAGATGGACCGGGGTCGCTTCATGCAGGTGCTCAACGAGCGCGTGGGTGGCCGGAGTTGAGGGCTGGAGCGGGCTCGCGGGACCGATGGACGCCTCGCCAAGGGGAGGCTCCAAGTTCTTATTGCTCAGTCCATGGAGGGTCCGGCTCCGTCCGGAATATTGTGCGTGGACGGCGAATGGAGAAACGCAAAAGCAAGTGAGCCGGAGGCCAGGATAGCGAGCGGATCCAAGGTTGCCATCCATTGTGCAAACGGTGTAGCTATCCAAGATGATGAAATGCCGCCACCTTGTCGTCTTCCTGGGAGCCCTCGCGGCCGTTTCCCTGCTGGGAGCATTTGATTACCGCCTCTATGAAATCCGTTTTGCCGAGGACCACTGGCAGGCCGGAGGTTACCGGGCGCCGCAGGGGATAGATACGGAGAAAGTGATGGTCGCGATGGAGGAGAGCCTGCGGCAACCGCCCCAACCCGGCGTGGCTGAGCGGCGGCCGGTGGAGCTGGTCAATCTGGTTTCGCTCCGGACCGAACCCGACGGGATCGGCCGGTTTGACCAGACGGTGGCGCTGGCGCCGGAATGGGACGAAGTCAGGACCGGCGTCACGGCTTCGATCGAACCCCGTGAGGACGGGGGCATGAAGTTCTCTTCAGTCAAGGGACGTTGTCAGCCCGGCCGGATTGGTGCATGGCTATGGGGGTCGCTGTGATGGATGACCCCGCCCCCAAGCAAACCCGTTCTGCACCAGAGGCGCCGCCTTGGGTGGCGCAACTGGCCGTATTTCTGCGGCAGTCCGCGCAGGCCCGCGCGGTCGACTGGGACGATGCGCAGACGGAAGTCGCGGTGGCGACGGTCGGCCGGGTTGATGAAACGGAGTTGCGGCGACTCTTGGAGGAGACGCTCTCCGCCCCCGCGAGCGAGGCCTCCGCCGAATGGGAGGAGGAAGCGGCGTCCGGGCTGCGGTTGAAGCGCTCGGAAAACGGGTCGCGCTTGGAAAAGCTCCACGGCTGCGCGGAGGTGGAGACCCTCTGGAGGTGGCGGAAAGTGCCGTGGCCGACGCCGGCGGAAGCGGCCGGGTTGGGAAAGGACGCCGAGGATGAGGATTGGCGCGAACTGGCCGTGTTGGCGGGGTTGTGCGGCGTATTCGGGTTGGCAGGACTGTTCGTGCAGTGGAGTGGAGCGGGGCCGGAATACCTGGCGCCCGTCCTTTATGTGCTGGCGATGATCGCGGGTGGTTGGGATGCTGCCAAGGAGGCCATTCCGGGTGTCTTCAAAGGGCGGCTGGACATCCATTTCCTCATGCTGGCCGTGGCGGTGGGGGCGAGCTTCATCGGGGCCTTCGGCGAAGGGGCATTGCTGCTCTTTCTGTTTTCCACGGCCGGGGCGCTGGAGCACTTCGCCCTCCACCGCACCCGGCGGGAGATCCATGCCCTCTTCCGGGTCGCCCCCAAGACCGCCATCCGGATCGATGCGGAAAGCGGGAGCGAAACGGCCGTGCCGGTGGAGCGGATCGCTGCCGGCGATCTGCTGCGGGCGCGGCCCGGGGACACCATTGCGGTCGACGGTGTGGTCGTAGCGGGCGAAAGCGCGGCGGACGAGTCCTCGCTGACGGGCGAAGCGCACCCGGTGGCGAAGCGATCTGGGGAGGAAGTTTTCAGCGGCACCCTCAACCTCTGGGGGGCGGTCGATTACCGTTGTCTGCGGCCGGCCAGCCAAAGCGCGCTGCAAAAGATCATCCACCTCATCCAGCAGGCCCGCCATCAGCGCGCCCCGAGCCAGCGTTTCACCGATCGCTTCGGCCCGCGCTACACCATCGGCGTGTTGCTGGCCACGACGGGGATGTTTTTCGTCTGGTGGCTGGGATTTGGCGTGCCGGCCTTTCTGAACGTCACCGAGGATGGTCGGACCACCTTTTCCGCGTTTTACCGGGCGATGACGCTGCTGGTGGTGGCGAGCCCTTGTGCCCTGGTGTTGTCGATCCCCTCCGCCATCCTGGCGGCGATCGCCTGGGGGGCGCGGCATGGAATCCTGTTCCGGGGCGGGGCGGCGATTGAGGAGTTGGCGGGGATCGGGGTGGTGGCGTTGGACAAAACCGGCACCCTGACCACCGGTGATCTGCGGGTGGTGGCGGTGGAGAGTTTTCCGCCGGGCCGGGAGCAGGAGGTGGCGGAACTCGCCTTCACCATGGAGCGCAAAGCGAGCCATCCCATCGCCCGGGCCATCGTGCGCTACGGCGAATCCCGCGGGCTGCAAACCCGCGAGGTCGATGGCTTTCGCAGCCTCGCGGGCCGCGGACTTCGGGCCGAGGTGGACCGCAAACCCTGCCTGCTTGGCCGGCGGGAGTTGCTTATGGAAGGTCCGCTGGAGCCATGGGCACGGGATTTGCCCGAACCGCCGCAAGGACTGTCCGAGGTCTGGTTTGTTTATGGCGGGCTGCTTGGCCGTATCCTACTCGAGGATACATTGCGGACGGAATCGCCCGCGGTCTTGCGACGACTCAAAGAGGCCGGGCTGCGGACCGTGATGCTGACCGGTGACCGTGCCGAGGCCGCCCGGGAAGTCGCCCGCAGGCTTGGCCTTGATGAAGTGCGGGCCGGCCTCAGCCCTGAAGGCAAAGTGGAAGCGGTCCGAGAGCTGGCCGCGGATGGCCGGCGGGTCGCGATGGTGGGGGACGGCATCAACGACGCGCCCTGCCTGGCCGCGGCGGACGTGGCCGTGGCGATGGGGGCGCGCGGCAGCGATGCCGCCCTTGAGCAGAGCGATGTTGTTCTGATGAACGACCGAATCGAGAATTTTCACGAAGCCTTTCGGCTCAGCCGACGGGCGCGGAGGATTATCCGGCAAAACATCGCGCTCTCGCTGGGCACGATCGTGGTCATGGTGGGTGCGGCGGTATTTGGCGTGGTGCCGATCACCCTTGGGGTGCTGGCCCACGAAGGCTCGACCGTGCTGGTCTGCCTCAACAGCATGCGCCTGCTTGGGGGAAAGACGGAGGCCGGATGACGGAAGTCTGAGTCCGGAAGGCGGGGGCTGGGAGATCCCGTGCTCGAGGGCCCGTGAAGTAGGGGAGCATCCTGCTCCCCGGTGCGAAACGAGAGTGCTTTTCGGTGCCGAACCCGCGGATGTGGGACCGGCGGAGGACTGGCGGACGGAAGTCGGAGGCGGAGGATCGGTGGAGCTTCAAACCACAGGTCTCACTGAATACAGGGATGAGAACCCCGATGTCGCGGGGCAGGGCCGGGCCGGTCAGCGAGCAGGAACTAGGAGTAATGGATAAGGAGTGACGAGAAGTGGGTGGCCTGGGTTCGCGGGAAAGGAGCGGGTGGATCTTGCTCCCGTGCGGCGGGGGCGCGGGCAAGGCACAGGTTTTAACCACAGATTCAGAGTGGTTGGGACGGCTGGGAGGTAGAGCCGGCTGAGGAAGCCGGCTACGGGATGGGAATGGACGGGCGGGGGGCGACGTCTCATGACGGCCCATACGGGGGGAGGAGTGAGGGGTGGATTTGTGGTCGGATCCAGTCCTGCGTAAGACCATCGGGTGCAGGCGGGTGAATGGAGGCGGAGGGTAGGCCGGGAGGAACAGTGCGGCAGGCAGTTTGGCAGATGATGTGGGACAGTTACGTTCCCAGACGGGAGGGTGCGGCGGACTTCTACCCAGTTGTTTCGCGCTGGACTCGATGGGATGGGCTGCGGATGGTGGCGGGCATTCACCCCTGCATCGATGTTTCTCAGTCCCCTGCAGCCCGATGTCCCCGGCAAACGCGCCTGGGAAAACTTTCCACTCCACGACCGCGGCAAATATTATGCGGTCTTCGGGACCGGGCGACCGACCGAAACGAATCCAGGCGGGCGGCCGATCGCGCTCGACATCGCGGAGTCGGAGGATGGTGTTAGCTGGCGCTTCCTCGGGCGGGACCTGATTCCCATCCCCGGCGCCCATGCCGGCTTCGGGATCAAGCGGATCGGCGAGCGGATCTTCTATTATCCCACCTGTTCGAACCGGGAGAAAGGGGTGCACTTCAAGATTTACGCCTCAACGGACTGGCAGCATTGGGAGCACCTTGGGGACGACGCCGATGTCGTGCCCGACCGCCGGTTCTATGCCGACCGTTGGGATGAGATGCACGTGCTCACGGAGCGGGAGGAAGGCCGCGAAGTTTACTACGGCTACATTTCCTCGGAAGTGCGGGAGGATGTCGGCCCGCCGGCCTGCGGGCTGCTGCGCAGCAGCGACGGGGTGAGTTGGGAAGTGCTGCCGCCGCCGGTGATCGAGTGGGGGGATTTGCCGGCCCAGCACATGGAGTTGAACTTTTGTGAAAAGATCGGCGGCCGTTACTACCTCGGCCTTTCTGGCCGCTTCTACCTCGGCAGCTTGGGCTATTCGCTGTTCATCTTCACGGGAGACTCGCCCCGGGGGCCGTTCCGGCCGGACCGGGAGCGTTTCCGCCTCACCGGGACCAGCCGCCATAACGTCACCTGGCTCGGCCACACCATCGAGTCTCCCGACGGAATGCTGCTGGCGCTCTGGCAAAGCTGCCGCCAGCCCCACGACCTGCCCAGCGACACCTTCGCGATCGGGCCGCTGAAACGGCTGGTGGCCGAAAACGATCATCTCCGCCTCAAGTATTGGAAAACCAATGACAAAGCGCGCGGGCCTGCGATCGGCATCGACCCGGCCGGAATGCGCCTGACCCATCCGGCGGAGGCGGTGCGGACGGAGCGGGACAACTGGAAGACGGAGGGAGGCGGTGTGACCTTGAGCGCCTCGCGGGACGGCTGCCTGGTGATGCTCGGGGAGCGACTCGATGCCGCCAAAGGCTTCATGCTCACCGGTGACTTGACCGTGGAAGAGAACCGCGGCCGGATCGCGAGCCACCAGCATGCGGCCGCGGCTGGATTTTATCTGGCCGGCGGGGCGAGCACCGGCCGGGCGTTATTGTTGGAAACCCTCGGCCTGACCCGGATCGGAACCCTGGAATTCGCGGATCGGCGGATCAGCGAATTCGATCCTTACGCCGGCGCGGGGAAGGAGCTGACCCGTGGACGGTCCGGACCGCTGCAAGGCACGACCCGATTCACGGAAGAGGACGCCTTCGGACCGATCGGCCAGGCGGGGCCGAGCGGTGTGCGGCACGGCCGCCGCCATGCCTTCCGATTGATCGCACGCGGACACTACTTCGAGTTGTATCTGGACGAAGACTACGTGCAGACCTTTTTCTTGCCGGAGGCCTTTCGCGGGCAAGTCGGATTGGTCGCCTTTGACGGCCGGGCGCGCTATGCAAATCTGCGGGCCTGGGAACTGGATTTGCCGTAGGGGGCCAGGGGGCCGTTAAGGCGGGGTCAGTTGTCTTGGTCCTGCGGGAGCAAGCGGCGGCCCAAATTGGTGGTGAGGGCCTGGCCGAGGACTTCGCCCCAGTTGGTGTTCCAATTCGCGAGGGTGCCGCCGAGTCGGAATTCCGGACCGGGCCGGAAACCGGCGGCATCGGGGTTGGTGCGAAGCAGGCCGATGCTTTCGAGTCGGGCGGCGGCGGGGCTCTGGGGATGGAAGGCGGCGGAAAAGCGGAGGTCAAGGGGGCCCTGCCATTCGGTCAGGGAAACGAGCGGACCGATCTGGCCGCGGCCGGAAAAGGCATGGTGGCGGTCGCGGATCTCGAAGCGGTCGAGCTGAAGGGAGTGATCGGAGGAGAGGGTGGCGTCGAAGTGAAAGGCCTCGAACGGGATTTCGTCGAAGAACACGACCAAGTCTTCGACGGCCTGGAGGGCGCGGGTGAGTCCGGCGGAGCGATCGCCGCCGAGGAGGCCGCCGACAATGCCGAGGCCGAGGCCGAGACCCTGCCGCAAGCGCGGATCAAGGGCGGCGCCAGGGCGGAAAACGCCCTCGCCGGACTCCAACACGAGACGGCCCTGGAGGGTGTCGGCAAGAGCAGGGGGAGACGGGGCTTCGGCCTGAACGGTGGCGCGGCCACGCAGGGATCCTTCGATCAGCGGGCGGCGATCCGGCGCCAGTTGGGAAAAGAGGGTTTCCGTATCAATATCATGAATACGGGCATGCCCGTCGAGGACATAGGGAGAGAGGGGGCGGTCGGGGTCGAAGCGGAGATGGCCTTCGGCGTTCACGGTCGCGCCGCCCCAGTCTCCCCGGAATTCAGAGAGCGCCACCGTGTCGGGGCGGATCTGGAGGCGGCCGGAGGCATCGGAGAGATCGATGCCGTCGGCGAGGCTAAGCCGGTCGGCATGAAGCCGGATCTGGCCGACCAAACCCTGCCAAACGGGTTTGGCGTGGGGGATGGAGGGATCGGTTTCGGGAAGGGCGGCGGCGGCGAGAAGGAGGATTGCGAGGGGGAGACGGCGGGCGGAAATCTCTGCCCCGAGGGAGGCGGGGTTCCCTTCGGGAAGGTCGAGGGAGGCGCGCAGGGTGAGGTCTCCCGGGCCATCGGGGCTGCGCCAGTCGTTGACGGATTCGATCTGCCAGCGCAGCGGCCTAGTCTGGGTGAGATTAAGAGCGGCTTCAAAAGAATGCGGCGCTTCGGGCGGGTGCCTGGGGCCATCGATGCCGGCACCGGTGGCATGGAAGCGGCCGACCACACCATCCCCGCGGCTATCGAAGGTGCCGCCGATACTGATGGTGCCGGCCGTGAATTCGGGCAGATCGCCAAAGGCGGCGAAGCTGGCCAGCGCAGGCAGGGAAAGACGTGCCTCCCCTTCGATCTCCTGACCTACCGGTTGGCGCCAGCCTCTGGTCAAGCGACCTTTGCCTTCGACGATGCGGCCCGAGGGTGTGTCGAGGTGGAAAGCGTCAAGGACAAGGGTGGCACCCTCTGCGGAAAGAAATCCCGTGACCCCGGCCCCGGCCTCAACGAGGACGGGTGGAACATTCTCCGCGGGAGCGATCCGCAGGCTGTGGAGCCTGAGCGCTCGCGCGGGGGTGAACTGGATACGATCGTCAATCCAGGAAGCGGACCATGATCCCTCGAGCGTGCCCCCATGGAAGTGATGGGAAGCCGGCAGAAACGGGACCAACAACGGGACGGGCAGGTCGATGCTGGTTTCGAGAAGAGGCCCGGAGGCATTGGTGTGCCAAAGCTCGGCGGCGGGCGAGCCTGCTCCGGCTTCGGCCCCGGACGGGAATTGAAGGGAGAACGGCTGGAGGAGTCGGAGGGCGGTCAGGGTTGTGCCTGCGTCCGCGGTCAAGTCGAAGGCGAGGGACTCGATCCGGAGGTGATCTTTGGCGAGGTCGAGATCGAGGTTGGTGCGGAGGCGGACCGGGGTGCCGGGGTCGAGGGTCGGCAGGGTGGCGTCCAGCCCGGCGAACTCGGCCTCGGCCCGGAGGGCGAGAACAATGCCGGCGACTCGGCCGGCCCCGTCCCATGTAATAGATGCTTGGATACGGGAATCACCCTGCCAGCGAGGGCCGGAATCGGGCTGGTGGAGGACGTTGACCTCGAGTGTGAGCGTGCCGGCCTGACCGGGGAGCCAATCGTCGGCGCGAAGATGAAAGCGGGAGGCGCCGGAAAGGTCGCACTCATGGGTGCCGGCGAGTTGGAGATGGTGCAGCTCGACCGGGAGTTCGGCGGTAAAGGGGAGCGCGAGTATGCCGCCGATGGCTTCGAGCGGGGAGACCCGGGCGGGGCCCGACGGAGGTTGTCCGGGCGACGGGGGCGGCACGCTGCGGCGTCCGCGGATGTCATCGGCGGCGATGCTGTGAAGCACGGGGCGGCGGCCGGGCAGAAGCGAAGTCGGGGAAAACTCGATCGTGAGGGCGGGAAAGCGCATCGCCCATCCCTCGTCACTGGAGGCTTCGAGACCCGTGACGGCGACTTGGCCCCAGCGCAGGCGGACCGCTTCCACGCTGAGGCGCGGATCCTCGCTGCTGGCGAGTACCTTTTGGACTGCCCAGGTCTGGAGCCCTGAATGAAACCAGAGGACCGCGACCAAGCCGGAGAGAAGAACCGCGCAGACGGTGATGGCAGCGACGACTTTGAGGAGACAGCGCATGGCGGCTTGGAAGGGTTGGCGATGATTCGCGGGCGTGGCCAAAGCAATGGCACGACCGTGACCGAGCCTCGTGGGGCGCGGGTGATCCGGCAAGAGGAAAGCAGGGTTCGGGGGAGGTGGACTAGGCTGTTCCGAGGAGCGTTTGCGACGACCCCACAGGCGCGGGGCGGAGGCAAGACTCCGATGTCGCGGGCCAGGGCCGGGCGCGGAGCGAAGAGGAACTATGAGTAATGGCTAAGGAATGATAAGAAATAGGTGGCCTGGGGTCGCGGGAAAGTAGCGGGAGCATCATGCTCCCGTGCGGCGTGCGGCGGGCAAGGAAATGTTGGTTTAATCTGTTCAGGATAACACCCACAGACCGTCCGGCGGGCGAAGTTGCTCTCAGGGGGCTGTTCCCGAACCCGCGGAAAATTCCGGGGTCTCGCCGCGGTAGTCCACCCGGTGCCAGGAGTGGCCATCGCTGACGGTGAGGACGTTGTTTTCCAGGGAGAGGAGGGGGCCTTGGTAAACCGTGCCGGGGGTGAGGCGTGGAAAGGGCCGGCCGTTGATTTCCAGGCGTGGCACGCGGCCATGATCGTCTCCCTGCGGCCACTTCGGGAAGAGGAAGGGCGGCATGGCGGGGATGGCGTAACCGCCTTCACGGTCGGCCCCGAAGCCCCAGTCGAATTCCGGCTCCACATAGGTGCCGGAGGTTTGGTAGGCGAAAAACAGCCGGTTGCCCTGGGGATCGGTGTGGGTAATGCGGCCGAGGATCCGATCCAGCTCCAGGGTTTCGGCTCGCCGGAGCAGGTCATCCATGAGGCTTTCGACCGATGCTCCCGGCGGCTGCAGGGTGGCCGCTTCGATGAGAAATCCGCCGAAGCCGCCGTCCGGCACGGCATCGACCAGGCGTGCCCGGCCATCGTCCCCGGGTTCCACGACGGGGTAACTGCGGTTGAGCGAGCGCACGGCCACCAATGCTCCGCCGAAGTCGAGAAAAACAAAACCCTTCCGCCAGTGCATGCGGGTGGCATGCAGGTTCACTTCGAGAACGGCCCGGCGGTCCCGCACTTCCACTTCGCGGGTTCCGACCGTGTTGGGGCGGGAAGTGTCGGAGGGAAAGCGCAAGCGGAAATCTCGTCCTTTTTTAGTGCGCCAACTTCCCGGCTCCTCGCCGGTGCCGTCCGGCCGGCCGGTGATGATGGTGTAGGCTTCGGCCCGGAGTTCGGCTGCGTTGGAGGGCGTGTGCCAGACATCGAAGAGCACATTTTCCCACTGGCCAACCTGCCGCCAGGGATCGCGGCCGACCGGGCCGTGCAAGCCCGCCGCCCCGGCTTCGTTACCGCTGCGGGCGACCAGCTTCCAGAGGACTTCCTGGGCATCGCCGCCGGTCCAGCCGCCGGTCGGACGCTCCACCGCCGCGCCCAGGGTAAAGCCCTCCTCCCGCCGGAAGGTGGTCTGCGTCTGGCCGGCGACACTGTCGGCGCCGTGGACCAGATAGCTTGGCTTGGACTCCTGGTGCCAGGTGCGGAGCAACTCGGACGGGAGACGGCCGCGGGCAAGGTTTCGGACCGGCTGGGGAGGACGGTAGCTGCTGAGGGAGGCGTAAACGGCCTGACCGATGTCGGGACGGGAAAAGACCGGGGGACTGCGGCGTTCCCCCCACCACAGCCAAGTGAACTGGTCGAGGTTGGAAGTCCAGGCGGTGAGCGTGGCGCCGCCGCGCTGCTCGGCGCCCCCGAAAAAGCCGTCCATCTGGCGGAGGGCGACGGTTGCGGCCAGCCAGTCCAGCTTAGCCCGCGCGGCCCGGCGGACGGCGTCGTCCCCGTATTCATACAATCCCAGCCAGCACGGGAAGAGGTAGGGGTAGTAGAGGGAGCTGTCCCACTCGCCGAGACCGCGCTCGTAGGTGGTCCGGGCCGTATCCAGGATGTAGTTGCGGGCGAGTTCGTGCAGCCGGGCGGCTTCGTCGTAAAGGTGACCCGAGGCCGGATCGGCGGGGCCTCGTTGAAGAATGGCCCGGGTGATGAGGTAGCCGCCGGCGCGGCCCATGAGAACATGGTTTTCGGTGCCCTCGCCCGTGAACATGTTCAGGGCCGAGAGCGTGGGCTCGTAGCGGACGGTCTGGGTGAAGAGGACGAGGAGATCTTGCTCGCGCACCGCTCGGGGAAAGGCGTGCACCACCCAGCCGAGGCCGACCGGGCTGAAGTAGAGGTAGCCGACGGCGGGGTTGTTCAAATCCTCGCGGTCGTCGGGCGCGTCATGGATGAGCCCGCGAATGATGCTGCGCACCGGGAGGCTTCCGGCCACGGCGCCTTCACGCCAGCGGGGCTGGGCGATGACGCGGCCACCCGCGGGGTCCAGCATCAATTCGGCCAACAGCCGCGGCCACCAGTGTTTGCCGACATCGTTGACGGCCCGCTGGATGGGAGGATCGACCCGCGGATCCCAGACTCCGGAGCCGAGCAGGTTGGCGCGGATGTGTTCGAGGAGGTGGGCGCGGCGGGCGAGGTAGTCTTCGGAATCGGAGCGGGCGGGTGGGGCCATGGCGTGTGCGATGGTGGTGGCGGCGGCCAAAGCGGCGGCGAGCAGGCAGCCGCGAAGACCGGAGGTCACCGTGAGGCCGCGGGCGACCGGTCCGCGGCCCGGGCGGCCGGAGCTGGGGTTTCGGAGCATACTCCAGTTTACGCGGGCCTCCGGGCGGGTTGGCAATGCAAGGGTTTGAGTCCGGGAACCCGGCGCGGCCATTCCGGGATTGCCAGCGGGATTGGTTCCGCCCAGAAAAAGCGGGTGGTCTGGAAACGGCCGCTCAGCCTCCCGGGCACACCCGCCCGCACCGCTGCCGGCCGCTCCGCCCATCCCGCGCGTCCCTGTAGTTCAATGGATAGAACCGCGGTTTCCTAAACCGTTAATCCGGGTTCGACTCCCGGCGGGGGCACCAGGGCTAAAGTCCTGATAACCAGTGGTTAAAGCGCAACCTGCCCCGAAGCGGGGATGAGCGTTTCACTGCTTCCTGGCACCATCTCCCCCTGGTTCTGCCACCTTACTGGCAAATCTACCAGCCATGGCTGCAACCATCCTCCCCTTAAATACCCCAGTGGCGCAGGACGAGCAGGCCGCTCCACCGGATTGCGATGCAGTCGAGGATGGCGGTGCCGGACTCGCAAGAGATCGTATCACTTGACGTTGCGCTCCGGTCGCCGTTCCCGCAAGGATTCTCCCGAGGATCTGAGAATCATGGCCAACCCAAAACCGAACAGATCGACTGATCGCCGGGCCTTCATCAAGACAGGCGTATCAGCGGCCGCAGCGCTCCTCGCCGGTTCTCGACTGGCTCGGGCAAGCCCATCTGCCGGCAAAGGCGAGAAAGTCCTCTGGCAGCCTTCTCTCGCAGACAAGTCATCACTCCGGCTGGAGGTCGAGGACAAAGCCGCCAACGGACTGGTAAGCGATGGGATCTACACGGCTCGCATGGTTAAAGGTGAGCGCGACGGCCATAAATGGCGTACGCGATTCAGAGATATCGGACTCGGCAAGCGAGCGGAAGCGGGGCTCAAATACGAATGGTTCATCCCATCGAACTCGGCAGCCGACACCAACGACTTCAAAATGCCCGGACTTGCGGGACTGCCCGAGGACGAGGCGGGCTGGTATACGGCGACCGGAGGCAATCACCAGCCGGATTCCTGGTCGTTCCGCGTCCACTCGCGTTCGATCGGAACCCACTCCGAACCCAAGCGTTTTCTCCAAGCCTACCTCTATGCGAAGTCTGCGGGAGGCTTGCGGCTCATCGAATTTCCGTATGGCATGAGCTTCACCGCCAGGCATCCCGAAACTGGAGCTACCGTCGCCTACGACTTGGATACATGGAACGAAATCGAGGTCCGGGCCAATACGGCGGCGGGGCGGATCGAGCTCTGGGTGAACGGCATGCCAACCGTTCGCTTGCACGATGTGGTTTTCACCGCCACGGGAGAAGCCTTCGTTTCCCAGATCATAGCGGAAACGTTCTACAACGGCACGCCCGAACAAACCCACGATATCCGGTTTAGAAATATTCGGCTGATCGCGTGAGCCGAATTGAGACCGGGTGCGTCCCCGTCAGGCTTCGATGCCCTTGACGGCTTGTGCCTTGCCGCGCCGCCTTCGACGAGCTGAAATCAAAAAATCATTGTTTGTAAATAGATCGGGTAACGTTGCCCATCAGCGGGTGTTCGGGAGCGGTCACAAAAACATGGCGGGTCATCTTGGAACCCGCCTGATTTTTAGCCTTAAACGAAGTTTTGGCAGCGTTTAATGCCTTAGTAATAGCCGGTTCGCGTTGTAGGCGCCGGAGCGGCTATTGTGGTTGGTGTCGCGGCGCACGGGGGGCTCCTCCGGGCTCTGGCTCGCCAGGAGGGTTTGCATCCAAGCACCCCGGCCGCCCCGGCCTGCGCTTGCTCAGGCGGGGACGACCTTGCCGGCGGGGAGGGCCCCCGCCGGCTCAGCGGCCATGTGCCGGTGCCGCGAATGGTCAACGCCGGGGACGATTACGGCCGGGAGGCGGAGAGCCGCGTTCGCGGGCTTCCTCCTCGCGGAGAATGTCGGCCAACGGGCGGGCGGCATCTTCCATGACATCGCCGGTGGCGCGGCCGAGAAAGGCGAGCTTCCGGGCGCGCATGCTCCGGGTGATGCTGGCATAAGCGGCCGAACTGCCATGGGCGTCGTTGCAGAAGGTGGCGGACTGACTGGCGGCGATACTGATTTTGGCGGCGGTGGCGATGGCGTCTTGGTTGGCGCCGAGAAAGAGGAATTCCCACTGCTGCTCGGTGGTTCGCTCGCGGATGAGGCCCGAGATTTCGTCCCAGGTGTGGCGGCGGGATGCGTTTTCCAGCCCGTCGGTGAGGATGGCGACCATGACCTTGCCGGGCCGGCGTGACGGTTTCAGGGCTTCAATGCGGCGATCCAGCCGGTGGATGGTGGATCCAATGGCGTCGAGCAGGGCGGTGCAGCCCCGGGGTTTGTAGCCGTCAGCATCCAGCGGGACCACTTCGGTGATGGGCAGGGCGTCGTTGACGACATCAATGACATCGTCGAAGAGGACGAGACTGAACGTCGTGCGGCCGGGGAGGGCCTGCTGATCGGAGAGGAAACTGTTGTAGCCGGCGATGGTTTCGGCGCGGATGGGATCCATGGATCCGGAACGATCGAGGATGAAGGCGATTTCGGTGGTTTTGGCGGACATGATGATGGGGGTTGAAGGTTTGAATGAATGCGTGTTCGGGGTGAACAGGGGTGCAGGATAGCACCCGGGGTGGGACAAAAACGGTCCCACCCGTGGATTCCGGCGAAAAAAACTCCCTTGCCCGGGCGGTGGGCCTCGGTTCTGTTCGACCATCACCGACCCCCGCCGCCTATGAAGCGCCCCTCGATTTTGTTTCTCTTCACCGACCAGCAGCGCTGGGACACCCTGGGGGCGGCGGGATTTCCTCACATGCGGACGCCGCACCTGGACCGGCTGGCGGCGGAGGGGGTGCGTTTCACCCATGCCTTCTGCAACAACCCGGTCTGCATGCCGAGCCGGCAGAGCCTCTTCACCGGGCAATATCCTTCCGCGGTGGACTGCACCACCAACGGCATCGAATTGCCGGAAGACCGTTTCACGGTGGCGCACCTGCTGCAGCGGGCGGGCTACCGCACGGCCAATCTCGGCAAGCTGCATTTTAAAAACCACTCCAGCCGGGATCACCGCGAACCGCACCCGCAGTATGGGTTTGATCACATCGAGATTTCGGACGAACCCGGTTGTTATGAGGATGCCTACCTCGCCTGGGTGCGGTCGGTGGCGCCGGAGGCGGTGGAGGACTGCCGCTGTTCGTCGCCGCCGGTCTGCGTGGGTCCGCGGGTGGTGAAAGCACCCCGGGAAACGGACGAGCCGCATGTCTTCGCCGGTCCGGAGGGGCTGACCCACAGCGCCTTCGTGGCGGAGCGGACGATGGAGGCGATCCGCCGCCGCGGCGCGGAGCCGTTTTTCATCGTGGCGGGGTTTTATGCGCCGCACTGCCCGTTGAATCCACCGGCTCGCTTTCTGGAGGCGTATGATCCGGCGGAGCTGCCGCCGCCGCAGGTGGAGGACGATCCGCGCGGTCTGCCCTGGGAAAAGTCAATCCGCCGCCACGGGGAGGCAAAGTGGCGGGAAATCCGCCGCCACTACTACGCCTTGGTAAGTCACGTGGACGACCAAATCGGCCGGATCCTGGATTGCGTGGAAGAGGAAGGACTGGCGGAGGAAACGCTGGTGGTCTTTGCCTCCGACCATGGCGAGCACCTCGGCGATCACGGTCTCATCCAGAAAGGACCGCCCGGGCTGGACTCCTGCATCCGCGTGCCGCTGATCCTGCGACATCCCGGCCGGCTGCCCGCCGGGGCGGTGCGGGAGGATCTGGCGGAGCTGGTCGATCTCGCGCCCACCTTCGCGGAAGCCGCGGGGGTGCAGGCGCCGCCTTCGTTCCAGGGCAAATCGCTCTACCGCGACACGGAGCGGGAGGCGGTTTTCGTGGAACACCGCGAGCCCGGCGGAGCGGCCTGGAAGACGATCCGCAGCCGCAGCGCCAAGTATTGCCGCAACAACTACGGGCGGGAGCTGCTCTACGACCTCCAGGAAGATCCAGCCGAGTTGCGCGACCGCTCCGCCGATCCCGCCGCCGCCGGCTTGAAGCAGGAGCTGCGGGAGCGGCTGCTGGCGAAGTGGTTCGAGGTGGAGCGTCCTCCGAATGTGAGGACAGGGGCTTACTGACCCATCTTTAGGATAGACTACTATCTGCAAGATGTTAAAGTCGC
>REEB01000087.1 GCA_007695295.1 Puniceicoccaceae bacterium | reverse complement strand
CCGCCCGCGCCGGAACCCCCTCCACCTCCGCCCCCGATCCCTGCGCCCCAGCCCGAACCCGAGCCGCCGCCGCCCCCGCCGACCATCAGCTACGAAGAATTCATCCGCCAGCAGGGCAGGCCCCAGCCGCAGCAACCGCGCCCAACCCCGCCGCCGCGACCGGTCGAAACACCGCGCATCAACGTCGAGGATATCACCCGCAACCTCCAGCAGATGGTGGCCAGTGCGACCGACTCCCGCCGCATCGCCCAGCTCAGTGCCGACGAGCAGCGCGAGCTGGAGGCCTATTTTGCCCGCATCCGCAGCGCCCTCCGCCGCGCCTGGGAAAAGCCGAGCGGGGTGAGCCACCGATTGGAGGCGGTGGTCCAGTTTGATGTCACCAGCGCCGGTTCGATCGTGAATCCGCGCATCCTGAGCGGCTCCGGGACCGGCGCCTTCGACCGCAGTGTGCTCGCTGCCTTTGGTCAGGTGTCCTCAGTCGGACCGCCGCCGGATCGCCGCGGTTACACGCTGCAGCTGACCTTTCGGATGACGGATTGAGTCTTGGGCGGCGGCGCCGGCGGCAACGGTGTTCCCGGTGTTCGCGATCTTTCGCCGCCCCCTGGAAAAGGCTAACACCAACGCCTCCGGCTCTGCCCGACCTCCGTTCATGTCTGCAGCCCAGTACCCGCTGACCTTCGTGCGGACGAAGGTGCGACAGGCGATGTCCTTCACCTTTGAATCATTAGACAGCCTTTCAAAGCACTTAAGGCTTGCTAGTGAAATTCACGCTGGCGTACCTTGGCCCATCACCGGCCTTAGGTCAGGCTACCTAGGGCAACCGCCTGTTCCGGCCCCTTAATCAATCAACACGGGGAACCCCATGCATCCTAAATTCCTCCTCCCGCTTTTTGCGGGTTTGGTCTGCCTCGCCGCGACCCCAATCGCGTTTTCCGACACCGCCGCCGACATCGCCGCCATCACTTTCTCCGAGGATGAAAATGGCTCCGGAGGCATCCTTCAGTTTCACCTCCATCCGCCCCCGGACGCACTCGTTTATCTGGAGCGCACCGACGAGCTCAACCCCACCGGCTGGGTGGCAGTCACGCCCGCAACGGTTTCCCTGGGGACACCGCTTATCCTGAGCATTCCCGTGCGGGAGGAGGCGGAGAAAGAGTTTTTCCGGGTGCGGTTGGATGAATTTGCGATTGCCGCCTATGAAAGCGACGGCCTCTTCTTCCTCGACCTGCCCAAGGACACTCCTCTCGACCTGGTCCTTGCGGCCTGGCGGCGGAAAACCGGGGAGCAGGTTTTTCTCAACCCCCTTCTTTGGAGTCCGGGGGACACCGTGCCGGCGGGCAAGCATTCCGGGGCCAGCCCTGAGACCTTGTTTGAACAGCTTCAAATCCCCACTTGGTGGAAGCCGGATCTAGAAAAAGACAGCCCTGATTTCGCAGGGCGTTTTCCCGGGCGGGACGACGACCTCTACCGGATCGACAAACCCATCGTCGATCCCGCCGATGAAGGCGAAGGCAACATCGAAGATGGCTGGGGCGGCGACAATGTGCCGGACCGACCCGTTGGCACGGAAAAGGAGCCGGATGACGCCGATGGCGACATGCCCTTCGACCCCGAGGTCCGTCCGCACGAAGAGCCTTTCAAGCTCGACGACGTTTTCCAGTACCTCGATGTCGGATCTCATGTTCGCCTGATGCTGGAGCTTAAGGATGGCGTCATCACCCCGGTCGCCGCCCGGCCTGCGCCGGGGACCGGTGGAAACACAGGTCCCATTCCAGTGCCGGAGGTGGGCGCGCTCTACTTCGTCGTCTCGCTGCAAAGCCCCAACGGCCCGATCCAATACCTCAGCCATGATGCATTCGAAAATCCACTCGAGGGCCGCTCCTACGATCCGCCTTTTCCCGGCGCCCATGGCAACAGCCGCTGGGAAAGCGAGCTCATCCGCCTGCCCATGGTTTTCCCCGAGAAGTTTTCCTGGGATGATCTGCTCTTCGAAGTCTACGAAGTCATCGCCACCCCCCGCGTCGAAGTGCCGGTGGAAGACTCCATCCCGCTTTTCACCCCCGCTGACTTCGAGCAGAACCCGAATTCCTTCAAGCCGCTGGGTTTCATCACCGGTCCCCAAGTTCTCAAGCTGCTAGACGAGCACGAGTCGACCATCCGGCCGCAGTCTCACGGCACCGCCACCGTCACCACCCTCCACCGCTCCGGCTCACCCTCGAACAAGATCAATGTGGCCATCATCGGCGACGGTTTTCAGAACACCACGGCCGACCAGGCGTTATTCAACGACTACGTCAACGACGTCATCATGGACATGATGCGCACGCGCGACGTGCATCCGGAAATCATGAATTCCATGAACATCTACCGGATCAACACCCACTCGGTGGACAGCGGGGTCACCCAAGTCAATGCCAGCGGTACGGTCACGGTCAGCCGCAACACTGCCCTTGGCTACCGCTACAGTGGTGTCTGGGCACGCTGCTGGATGGAGCGCGGACCCAACACCGTCGCCCGGATCGACGGCATCCTCGACCACCTTTGTCCCCAGGCGGATCAAGTCTGGGTGGTGTTGAACCAGACCGGTCAGGGAGGCTGCCGGCGCGGCCAGGAGTTTGCCGTCACCCGCACCCGCCCCTGGTCCACCGTCGCCCATGAGCTCGGTCACCTCTTCGCCGATCTGGCTGATGAATATCAGTGCAACCAAGGCAGCGAAGGCTGCGGTGTCTACAGCGACAGCGAGCCCTCCAGGATCAACCAGACCGCCAACACCAACCGCAACACGCTCAAGTGGCGCCGCTGGGTGCCCTCCACCCGGCCGATCCCGACCACCGCAGCACAGGTCGCCGACACCACCCAGGATGTCGGACTTTTCCCGGGCTCGACAATCAGCTCCAACCAATGGTGGACCGGCATTTACCGCCCCAGCTCGACCGGGCGGATGCGCTCCAATGCGCTCCTTCACAGCCCGGTCACCTACACGCGGATGCGCGAGGTGGCCTACGATCACCAAGTTCGTGACTTCCGTAAAAGCGTGGTCGGCGACTTCAATGGCGACGGCCTCACTGATCTCGTCCTGCACGATGGCACCCAGCTTTCACTGCATCTGGCCACGGTGCGCGATCTCGGTCCGGTCGATCCCATGACCGGAGCCCATCTGCGCACCAGCGCGGCGGTGCTTCAGCCGGAGGTTTATTACAACGCACGCGTGCCGGGGGCTGCGAGAGTGCCGGACTGGGTTATCACTCATTCGGACCGGTTTTATCCCGCCGATCTCGATGGCGACGGCCGCACGGACCTGATCGCCTTCCATCCCGGCATCCAAATTCTCGGCGTCCAACTCGTCTATCCTCGGCTCGGGCTGCTCCGGGCGACCGGCGACGGCCTCGAATGCGTGGCCGTCTACCAGCGATTCCTGCCGGGTTGGGAGATGAAGCGGGACGACCAGTTTTACGTCGGCGACTTCAGTGGCGACGGCCGGGAGGACCTCTTCATCTTCAACGGCCGCGACTGGTCTTGGCCGAACCTCCTCATGCTCCGCTCCGAGGGAAGCAGCCTGAGCTTTGTTCGTCGCTACGTGCGCTATGTGCCGACTTGGGAAATGGGTCGCGACGAGACCTTCCACGTTGGCGACTTCAACGGCGACGGCCGGGCCGACCTGATCGCCTTCAACACCGCCAACTGGAGCCAGGTCCACCTGCAGATGCTGCGTTCGACCGGAGCGGGACTCGCCTTTGTCGAGCGCCACTACGGCCAGATCGGCAACTTCTGGTGGATGCGCCGGCAGGACCAGCTCTTCGTGGCCAACCTCGAGGGCAGCGCCACCGATGGAGTCGCCATCTTCAACGGACTCAACTGGGGCCCCGTTTACCTCGGGACCTTCTTCACCCGCGAGGGCTCGTTGTCACCACGGATCCGCTACAACAACAGCACCAATCCGCTGCCGGGCTGGGGGCTGATGCGGCGCGACCGTTTCAAGGTGGCTGATGTTAACGGCAACGGTCGCCAGGACCTGGTCGTGTTCAACACCCAGAACTGGTCCACCCAATACCTCGGCATGCTGCGCTCGAACGGAGTGGGTGGGCTGAACGGCTCCTGGCAAAGCTCGTGGATCGGCTCCTGGAACCTGGGCACGGTGGACGAGTTTCACGTGGCTGATTTCCGCGGCACGGGTGGTTGGGAGGACCTCATCATTCACAACCAAGGCTGGCTGGGCCTGCTCCGCAGCCATGCCAGCCACTACCGCCTGGAAGCAATCTACCGCAAGTGGATCCACAACCACCGCTACCACGAGTTCGGGTGGTGGTGAGTCCAGCCTGAAGGAACCGGGCGCCCGCCGTGCTACAGCCGGCGGGCGTTGGTTTTCTGACCGACGGCAACCGTCATGCCAACCTGATTTCATCCAACCATGGCAATCCGTTCCTGAGGTTCTCCGTCTATGCGGTTGGTCTGCCGGTGTTCGCTTGATTGGTAGGATTGGTGAATCGGTCTTGCCAAGGCTATTCATACCTTCCGCGGCAGAAGCGTAGACTTTGTTACTCAGGCAGCGCGCCGTCCCTCTAAAACAACCCCGCTCATGAACTCACCCTCATCCACGCGACTGACCGCTTCCGCCCCCGTTCTTCTGGTGAAGAATGTGGTGGCGGCGGCAAACCACTACCGTGACGCCATGGGTTTTGAGTACGAACGTTTCTGGGATGATCCGCCCGCCTTCGTCATCCTGAAACGGGACGGCATGTTCGTAATGCTGAGGCAAGCCGAGGATCCCAGTCACGTCGTGCCCCACTGGACCGTTTCCGACAAGCTGTGGAACATTTACTTCTGGGTTTCCGATGTGGAAGCCCTGCATGCGGAGTTTGTGCGCCGCGGTGCCTCGATCGATTACGGTCTTTGCGATCAGCCCTACGGGTGCCGCGAGTTCGGCGTCCAGGATGTGGACGGCCACGACCTCGGCTTTGGTCAGCCGGTCAAGTAAGTCCGCCAAAACCGGCACCCGACGAAGTTGTTGCGTTGCCTTGCACCGCGGCAATCAATCGGTGCCGCGGAGTTGCCTGGCGACCTCGATGACAGGGGCGACCCAAAGGTCCCCTTGGAGATCGGCGAGCCAGTCCAAGAAGGCGGCGAACGCCTGGGGGTCGAGATGCATCTGGTGGGTTTCGGCCCCGATGCCGTGGATCATGAGGATGGCCCATCCGCCGGACTGCATCGCGGTCCGGGCGTAGCGTTGCAGATCATCGAGGCTGCGGTTGTCGGCGGCGAAGCAGCCCAGATTGGTCCAGTCCAGCTCGGGACCGGGGATGGCGCAGCGGTGGGTGACCGCACCTCGGGCGGCGGGGAACAACTCCGCCAGCATCGGGCTCATCGAGCGCTCCTCCTCACCGGCGCCGAAGGTGGTGTGGCAGCAGGTGTTTCCGAAACTGCGCTCGAGGTGGCCATCGATAAAGTGAAGACAAGTGTTGGCCGCACTCAGCTCCGCCCGCAGGCGTGATTCGGAGTAGGTGCAAAGGTCGAAGGCGTCGTCGACCCAAGTGTACTTTTCGCGCGGCTCCTTGCGGCAGGGGTGGAACAGGGTGTGATTGCCCAGTTCATGGCCACGGGCCGCCAGCTCGCGCCAAGCCTGTGGGCGGGCGGAAATGCCGCTTTGCAAGTGGGCGTAAAAGGTCCCGCGCAGGCCGTGTGTTTCGAGGAGGGGGGCGACCCGTTCGAGATGTACGTCGAGGCCGTCGTCAAAGGTCAGCGAAAGCCCTCCCCCGGCACCCCGGGGCCACGGAGAAGAGGCGTTCGTCTGCATGGGGAGCTTGCTGGCCTGGCGTCCGTGCTACTGTTGCGGACCCGGGATGGTCGCTTCGACCTTGCGGTCGTTGAAGGTCACGATGAAGAAAATCAGAATCACAAAGGCGAAGCCGGCGGGCACGTACCAGAAGCTCTGCCACTGGGCGAGAGAGAGTGCTTCCTGTTCGCCGAGGAAGGCATTGTAGAGGTTGCCCGCGAGCTGGGCGCCGATGAGCATGCCGATGCCGTAGGTCACAAAGACAAGAAACCCCTGGGCCTGGCCGCGGATGGCGGGGTTGGCTTTCTTGTCCATGTAGATCTGGCCGGTGACGAAGAAGAAATCGTAGCAGATGCCATGGAGGGCGATTCCGACGAGGATGATCCAGACCACTTGGTCCGGGGCCGCGAGGGCGAAGAGCACATAGCGCAGCACCCAAGCG
Source organism: Puniceicoccaceae bacterium (assembly GCA_007695295.1). Taxonomy (GTDB): domain Bacteria; phylum Verrucomicrobiota; class Verrucomicrobiia; order Opitutales; family Opitutaceae; genus REEB01. The sequence continues at coordinate 22,016 of REEB01000087.1, read as the reverse complement.
CCCATCCCGACCGCAAGCATCCATTTCACGCCGAGCCGGCGGAAGAAAAACGGCATCAGGAGCATGAAGATGACCTCCGACATCTGGCCGAGCGTCTGGGTGGCGGCGATGTTGCGGAAGTCGGTCGCCTCGAGAAAGAGCTGGGTGAAGTTGTAATAAGCGGCCAGCGGAATGCAGAGCAGCAGAGAACAGATGATAAAGACGTAGAAGGGTCGGCTGCCGAGTTCCTTGAGCGCATCCAGGCCGAGGATGCTGCGCACCGAGACCGGCTTGCCCGCGCCCGGCGGCGGGGTGTGGGGGAGGGTGAAGCTGTAGAGCCCGAGCAGGATGCTGGCCACGGCGGCGGTGTAGAGCGGCAGCGGGGTCTGTTCCGGCAGCCGCTCGCCGGCGAAACTGACCAGCACGAAGCTGATGAACAACCCCGCCACGATCCAGCCGATGGTGCCGAAGACCCGCACGATCGGAAAGTCCCGCTCTTGGTTGGTCATGTTGTGAAAGGCCAGGGTGTTGGCGAGACCGAGAGTCGGCATGTAGCAGAGGTTGTAGAGCAGCAGCATGCCGATGAAGAGCCCCGGGTTGCCCGAAGCGGCGGGAGTGAGGAAAATCACCACGCCTCCGAGCAGGTGGAGCAGGCCGAGTACTTTTTCCGTGGGGAAAAAGCGGTCCGCGATCAGGCCGAGGAAAAACGGCGCCACAATCGCGGCGATCGGATTCACGGTGTAGGGCCAGTGGGTGAGGTCGCCCATGCCATGGGCGCGCATGTAGACCGCGATGGTGGTGTACCAGCTTCCCCAGATGAAGAACTGGAGAAACATCATGGCCGAGAGTTGGATGCGGGTGGTGTTTTTCACAACAGGGCAGGGTGGGGGAGAGGGGTGAGGGGCTGGCGGAAGCCGCTGGCAGACAAGGGAAAACGGCGGTGAGACAACGCCGCCAAGTCGGAGCCTGTCAAGCCTGCGGGTGAGCGGGCCGTGGGAAGCCGCTGCGTCCGAGCCTTGCCATCGGGCGGCGGCGCTCTGAGTCTCGCGCTCCTTGCTCTCATGCCCGTCCCGAAACCACACCCCGCCCTCACCCCGCCAATGGGGTGGAACAGTTGGAACACCTTTGGCCCAAAGGTCACCGAAGCCGATGTCCGCGGCACCGCCGATTTTTTTGTCGAGCACGGCCTGCGTGATCTCGGCTACCACTACCTCGTCATCGATGATTTCTGGGAAGCCGACCAACGGGTCGACGGCCGCCTCACCTGGAATCCGGAGACCTTTCCCGGCGGCATCCCCGCCTTGGCCGACTATCTTCACGAGCGCGGTTTGAAGCTGGGCATCTACTCCTGCTGCGGCACCCATACCTGCGGCGGCAAGCCGGGCAGTTACCGCTACGAGGAAATCGACGCCCGGACCTTCGCGGAGTGGGGGGTGGACTACCTGAAATACGACGGTTGTTTTCATCCTCCCGGAGCCGACATGAAGCAGTCCTACCGCCGGATGGGGCAGGCGCTGCGCAACTCCGGCCGCGACATCGTCTACAGCCTCTGCAACTGGGGACTGGGCGATGTCTGGACTTGGGGCGGCCAAGTCGGGGGTCACCTCTGGCGCACCACCGGAGACATCCAGGACAACTGGAACTCAATCGTGAAAATCGGATTCCGCGCCCAGAAAGAACTCGCCCCCTACGCCGCTCCCGGGCGTTGGAACGACCCCGACATGCTGGTCGTGGGCATGCGCGGCAAAGGCAATGCCGAAGTCATCCACGGCCATGAAGGCCAGGGCTGCACCGATGATGAATACCGCTCCCACTTCGCCCTCTGGTGCCTGCTGGCCGCGCCGCTCATGATCGGATGCGACGTGCGGCGGATGGACGAAGTCGCCGCCGGCATCCTCTCCAACCGCGCCCTCATCGCGGTCAACCAGGATCCCCTCGGCATTCAGGCGACCTGCATCGGAGCCCACCGCAACGTGGAGGCATGGGCCAAGCCCCTGGCCGACGGCTCCATCGCGGCCGGCCTCTTCAATCTCGGCCCGGGGCCGCAGAAAACCGCGCCGCTGGCCTGGGAAACGCTCGGCCTGCCCGAGACCACCGCCTGCTGCGTGACCGAGCTCTTTACCGGCGAGGTTCGCGGCCGCTGGACGCGCTGCTACAGCAGTGGTGAAATCCCGTCCCACGGCTGCGAGGTGCTGAGGATTGTGCCGCAGCCCGCCTGAGTTGCCGGGGATAAGCCGCCGCCGGTGATGGCCGCTTCCGGAGCGGCGGGGTGGGGAAAATAGGCTTGCCAAAGGGTGCAAGCCTCGCTGATTGCTTATACCTCTCATCACCGGCCTTACTGCGAGCAACCGGGCCGCTGCTTTTTATTCCTCCTGATTTCGGCACCATGATGAATCCCCGGCTCTGGTTGTATCGATCCTGCATTGGCCTGCTCCTGGCCGCTTTCGGCAGCGGCAGTCTGTCGGCCGACGCCGTCACCAGCTTCGAGATCCTGAACGAGGGCGACTATGTCATCGCCTCGGACCTTGACAACGCGGGGGCGGATTACAACCGCCACGGCCTCCGCACCCAGTTCACCATCCGCCACGACGGGTCGCCCCACACCACCTATGATTACCGGCTCATTTTGACCGTCCGCGATCAGAATGGGACCCAGGTGCCGATTCTTTCCGAGACGGGCGGAACCGGCCCGGGTGACTATTGGATCACGTATTCAGCGACGATGGGTCCGAGTTTCATGGGTCTCCCGGGCAGCGCCTGGGTGATTCGATCGCCGATTCTAACCCCCACGCCCGGCAATGTCCTCAGCCGGAACAACACCTACCGGGTCCGCATGGTGATCCAGGGGCGGCTGTCCGGAGTCGGCTCCTACCAGACCATCACCACCTACGAGTCTCCCCTGCGGCGCTATTTTCACTTCGCCAGCCGCAACCCCACTGACGCCGCCCTCAACGTCTACAGCGAATCACTTTCCGCCAGCTTCGACCGCACATACCTCGTCGACACCGTCCCCGCCCGCAGTTCCCTGCCGATCCGCGCGCAATTCCGGCTCCACCGTTACGACGACTACGAACGCCCCGCCAATTCCCCCTCCACCGCCACCGTCCAGGTGCGCCTCACAGTGGTACTCCGGGAAAGCGGTACCAATGCCTCCATCCCGCTCGAGACTTCCGTCTTCACCCGGAATGTGGGCATCTTTTCCTTCGAGCAGAACAGCAATCCGAAGCGCCCGCGGGCGCTCAACACCACCCATACGATGACGATCCGCCCGCTGGCCCAGCTCAATCCGGTCCAGCGCACCTACCGGCTCGAAGTCCAGGTCGATCACGTCGAAACCCCGCCGTCCTCCTTCCGCATCGGAGACACCGTCAACTCCTCCTTCCAGCGCATCCTCCACTTCAACGGCAACCTCGACTTCGGTTCGATCCGGGCCGTCATGACGGGGCTGACCAACGATCCGCCGGTCAACGTCGTCCTCTCCAACCGCATCAACACCGTGGTCGGCGTGCCCGCGGGCGGGCTCCGGCTGGCCGACCACCCGACCTTCACCTCCTCGGCCGGGACCACCACCTCCGCCGATTTATATGCCGACGGCACGGCGGTTTTCCTCGGCGGTTCGGTGCCGTTTTCCATTGCGGGCCCGCCCCCGCTCATCACCAGCGGCCGCAGCCCGTTTGAGGTCACCGATCCCTACCTCACCCAAAGCGGCCTCTTCGCTCGGCTTCTGGTCAGCCTGCCGGCCGGATACACCCTGGGGGGATCCGGCAGCATCATCGGCATCGGCCAGGTGCCGTTTCCGGATGTGCCCCTCAACAGCAGTCTCCAGCCGCTGGCCTACACCGGCAACTCCACCATCACCAGCGGAGCTTATCTAGCGGTCGACACGCTCCGCTCGGCGATCGGCTTCAACCAGATCCAGTGGAGCACCACGCTGCACCGTTTCACTTTCAACGCCACCTCGGTTTCGTCCTTCGACAGCGCCTACCGCGCCGTCCTCCAGCAGGCCGTCGTAAACGACGGGCTCGATCCCGCCGACGCCATCCGCATTGGAAACAACTTCTTCCACCGCGGCATCACCGCCGTGCAGCCCAACGTCCGCATCGACGTCACCCCGCAGGGCCGCGGCAACCTCACCGCCGGCTTCAGCTTCACGGCAGGCGCCTTCTTCCCCCACTTCCCGCGGACCGACACCCCGATCGAATGGACCGGCGGCCAGCTCCAGTGGAGCGGCGGTGTCATCGACACGGCCAACAGCTTCCTCACCACCACCGGCAGCTTCTCACTCTCCCACACCGCCACCTGCGACGACGAGGTGGACTGCCCGTTCGGCACCGCCACCAGCCCGGCCTTCGCCTTTCTTCCCGACGACAACCGCCTCCGCATCACGCCCGACGGCGGACTCATCGGTACAGGCGAACTCACCACCCCCCGCCAACTCCGCTGGGGCTACCAGGGCGGCGACAGCTACGCCCACGAGACCGACCCGGTCGAGGTCAGCGCCTTCCACATGGCCGGCTCGTTCCTCAAGCTCGACCGCAACTACGGCTCCCCCGCCGCCGGCCTCCACTCTTGGGATGCGCACGCCGGTGAATTGTTGGCGACCGGCTGGGGTGCCGCCGATCCGGCCCGCGTCGAGCGCCCGGGCACCGCCGCCTATCTGGAGGGGCTGGCCGATTATCCGGGCCTGAACTTCCGCGCCACCGAGCACGGACCGCTCAACGCCATCAGCGTGCTCGGCGGCGAGATCGCCTCTTTTCTGCTTCGCGACCGCGCCAAGTACGTTCTCCGGCCCGGTGGCATCACCGGCATCCACGAGCCCGCGCCCGGCACTTTCAACGCCCCGCCCCGCATCTACGGCTACGACTTCACCTTCAGCAATTTCGGCCTCGCATTCCTCGACAACGTCAATGTCGACTCTGTCGCCGATGGTGGCATTTCGCTACCCTATCCCTCCGAGATCAACATCGCCTTCGAAGGCCTTACCCTCAACTGCATTGGCGAGCTGGATGAAGCCGATGTCGCCGAGGGCCAGCCGCAGGTCACCCTCGCCTACTGGCAGGCCGACCTCGATCTCCACAGCATCCGCTTCGTCCGCAACCCCGCCGACGCCTGCTCCACCGGGGTCGGCTTTCTCACCGTCGGGGTGGAGACCCAACCGGCCGCTGTCGACCGCCCGATCGCCGGCACCCTCGGCTTCCGCGGGCTGGCCGTCAGCTCCGCCGAAGCGCCCGACGGCGTGTCGCGTGTCCGCGGCAATCTGCTCACCCCGGCCGACGGCATCGAGGGCGCGGCTTCGCGGCTGCCGTTGCCCGAGTCGTTCTCCCTGGCCGGCCCCCGCGAGGAGAAGTACGTGCTCAATCCCGTCGGCGACCTCTATTTCAACAATTACGACTACCGGGAAACCACCCAGGAGTTCGGCTTCGCCACCTTCCCGGTCGGGATCAAGGTTCCCTTCTTCCGGGAAATGCAGGTCCAGATCCTCGCCGACGGGCGCAACACCGAGACCTCCAGCTACTACATCGCCGGCGGTTGGCCGAACAAGGGTTGGAAGGAAAGTGACCGCCACTTCTTCAAGAACACTGACTTCGACGGCTCCCACTGGGGCTTCCCGATCAACAACGTCAGCCTCGAACTCTACCGCACCCAGTCCTCCGCCGCAGCCGACGACTATCGGCCCCGGGCGCTCCAGAAGTGGCTCGGCATCATCGAATTCGACTACCCCCTGGTCTACAACCGGCTGCTTCGCTCCTTCAAGTCCCCCAAGCCGGAGAAAAACAACTTTGTCCTCTTCGAGATCAAGCACCAAGTCCGCTACCTCAGCGCCGAGCGGGCCGAGCTGGCCTTCGGACTCGAATACGACGGCATCCCCCAGATCAACCTCGCCAACATCGCCTTCGACGCCCTCGACGAAGGCTTTGGCATCTCCAAGGCCCTCACCTCCGCCGCCCAGTCCACCGTGCGCGACGCCCTCACCGAGGGGATTGACCGCCTCGGCGACCTGCTCGAGGACAAATTCGAGGAGTCCCTCAACCGCATCCTCGATCCTCTCCTCGATGAGTTTCTCAACGACCTCTACGCCGCCCTCGAAACCGCCTACGCCAATGCCGTCGCCGCCTCGCCCAACTATGCCGCCCTGCTGACCAACTGGGCCGACCTCCGCGCCCAGGTTTTCGAGGACTTCCTCCACGATGGCTCCGGCGACGGCCTCCTCGTCGAGCGCCTCGTTGCCATGACCTCGCCGACCTTCGCCCCCATCGGGGCCGGTCTGAACACCGTGCTCAAGGAAATCGACGAAGCCCTCGCTGCGATTGAAAACGCCCTCAAGGCCATCGTCGACAAAGTCCCCGCCGACGCCCAGGGCAACCCCGTCAAGGTCGATCCCGGAGGCTCGCCCGTCACCATCATCGGGCCGGACGGCAACCCCTTCACGCCCACCATCGACGCCAGCAAAGAGATCCGCGGCATCCTGGTCAAAAACACCGCCGGCGACCGCGAAATCCTCCGCAACCTCGTCCGCTTCCTCCTCCGCGAGGCCAGTGACGATCCCGTCGTGCGCAACCTCGGCGAGATCCTCGCCGGCGGCCTCGGCGAGATCAACAAGCTCTTCAACGAGCTCATCAGCGACCTCGATTCGCCGCTCGACGAGCTGGAGAAGGCGATGAAGGAGGTCAACAAAGCGATCAAGGTCATCCGCGAGGCTCTCCGCGCCACCACCGGCATCGCCCAGCAAATCGAGGATCTCCTCGCCGCCGGTTCGCCCGAGATCCGCGCCCTCGCCGCCCAGGTCAATGCCGACATCGAGTTTCTCTTCACCGAAATCGACCGCGTCCGCCCCGCCCACCAGGCCTCCATGGCGGTGTCCGCCCTGCCGAGCCCCCTGGAGGAGTTTCCCCTTGATGTCCTGAAACAGCGGATACGGCGCGACATTCAGGACCGGCTCGGCGGCACCGCCGTGGTCGGCGAATTGCGCAAGGGCCTCAAGCGCCAGTTCTACCCCGTCGACGCCCTCGTCAAGGAGATCGTCGACACCGTCTTCTCGAAAGTCGGCGATCTGATCAAGGACCTGCTCGCCAATGCCCTCCGCGAGCTGCAGAGCGAAATCAACGACATGCTCGGCGATGTCGGCAGCTCCGTCGGCGCGGGCAAGATCGAGGGGTATGCCCACATCCACGGTGATGCTCTCCGCCGCCTCCGGCTCGACGGCGAATTCAAGCTTTCCGTGCCCTCGGAGATGGAATTCAAGGCCTTCCTGCTCATTGAGCAGATGCACTCCGACGGGCCCGGCGGCTGCGCCGGCACGCCGGGGGAGACCGTGACCGAAATCACGCTCGGGGCGAAGGACGTCAAGGCCGAGTGGCTCGGTGAAATGATCATCGATGTTTCGAGCAAGTTCACCGTCGTCAGTGGTGATACTTATGCCTACCCGGCGGGGCTGGCGGGAGCCTTTGCCCTCAAAGGCGGCGGCATCGATTTCGAGGCTTTCAAGATCAAGGAGCTTTCCGCCGGCATAGCCTTCGGCCGGTTCGAGAACTACCTTACCGCCGCCACCCGCGTGGAGTTCGGCAGCTACGAGATCGCCGGGGGCATTTTCTTCGGGCGAACCTGCACCACCGAGCCGATCCGGCTCTGGGATCCGGATGTGGCCGACATTCTCGGCACCGGTCCGTTCACCGGCGCTTATGTCTACGGCGAGGGCTGGATCCCCATTTCCGAAACCGTGCTCGGCGTTCCCGCCACCTGTCTCTTCCGGGTTTCCGTCGGGGTGGGAGCGGGCGTCTTCTTTTTCCTCGAAGGGCCGACTTACGGTGGCAAGGTTTTCGGCGGCGTCAGCGGCGAGGTCCTCTGCCTGATCACCATCAAAGGAGAAATCACCATGGTCGGGGTGAAGAAAGGCGACGACTTCAGCTTTTCCGGCAAGGGCAAAATCGCCGGCAGCATCGGCCCGTGTCCGGTCTGCCTGAAGATCGAAGCCGGGTTCAAGGCCAAGTACGAAAACGACACCTGGGAGGTGGATCTGTGAGCGCCATGGAAGTCATGCGATTTATCAGTAACAAATGGATACCTGTGATGGCGGCTGCGGCGGCGGTGTTGCCGCTCTCCGCCCAAGAGGATCTCGGGCCCGTCGCCGTCACGCTCGGCACGACCGTGCCGCAGGCGGAGGGTCCGGCCTGGGCCTACGTACTCTGGCAGGAGACCGGGCTGGACTTTTGGGAACCACGGCCGTTCGCCCTCTATGCCAAGTCCGGCGGGGCCGACAGCCCCGGCTCCTACAGCCGCGTCTCCGTCCTCACCCCCCAGGAAGATCCGCTCGCCATCACCGGCCTGCTCCGACGCTCCGAGCGTCTCGGGGAGGATCTCTTCGAACTGGAGACCCGGGTCGACGCCCTCTTCCAGGATGTTCTGCCCGCCGGCAGTCTCTCCCTGGGCGAAAAGCTTTCCGCCATCCTCCGCACTGCACTGGTCGATGACACCACCCGCGACAACCTCATCGGCCTCGGCCGCCTCCATCCCGGGGTGAACCTCGTGCTCGGGCTCGCCTGGGCCGGCCCTTTCCCCGGCCCCGGCCCGGCCACCTTCGAAGTGCGCACCCTTCATCCCCAGACCCGCCAGACCACCGAGGTCGTCGGCCGGGTCACCCTCGACCCGGCGGAGTTTCGCCGCCTTCCGGCCCCCGGTCCGCCCGTCCAAGTGCCGGCGGTGGACGCCCGCGGCCACCTCAACGTGCTCCTGCGCTGGGGCAGCCCCGACGATCTGCGCCGCCTCGGCCTGCTCCAATACGGCTACAATCTCTGGCGGGTGACCCCGGCCTTTCTCACCGCCGAAGGCATCAACCCCGCCTCTTGGCAGTCCGGCTCCCCCGGTAATCCCGAGCCCGGCACGCTACTCTGGTACCGTCTCCACCAGCCGGATACGGTTGTGCGGGTCAACAACCTCCCCATCATCCCCGAGCGGGAGCTGACGCTCGCCCAGGCCGCCGCCGGCCCCATGGGCAACCCCTTCGATCCGGACACCCCGGAGCTGTTTTTCTTCGCCGATGACAACAACCGCTTCGAACCGGGCGCGGTGCCTTTCCATGACGGCGAGGAGTACGTCTACTTCGTCACGGCCCGCGACATTCTCGGGCGGGACGGCCACCTCTCGCCGGGGACGGCCGTCATCCTGTGCGATCGCATGCCCCCGCCGGTCCCGCGGGAAGTCCGGGTCGCCGAGCGCTACGATTACGACGCCGACCAGCAGTACCTCGAAGTCAGTTGGCTGCCCAATCCCGGCAGCCGGCCCGAGGAAAGCCCCACCGTCCGCTACCACGTTTATCGTTGGACGAGCGTGGACGAACTTTACGCCAACGCCGGCGATCCGCTCTTCAACCGCATCACGCCGCCCGAAGGTGTGGCCCATGTCCCAGGCGAGGATCGGCTGGTTTTCGCCGACCGCGGTCCCGGCGCCCCGGCCTACCCGATGGATGCTGCACGGACTTTCTGGTACACTGTGCGGGCGGAAGACGACGGTACCTGCGGAGGCAATCTCTCTGGCAACAGCGGCCCAATCTGGGGCGTGATTCGCGAGTGGGAGGGACCGCCCGCGCCAAGCGGGACCATCTCCACCCTTTGCGAACGCTTTGGCGTGCAGTTCATCCGCTACGAGGCCGGCAACGATCCGGCCATCAATGAGTATCTCCGGCTGCGGATACTCATCGTGGCCGCACCCGGATCCACCTGGGCGGAGGCGCGCGTGGGCACCAACCTGGGGAGCCCCGCCTTTGCCGCCGTCACCTCCCTGGGCCGCACCGGACGGATGGAGGCCTTTCCCGGCTACTTTTTTGAAATCAGCCTCACGCCGCAGCAGATCGGCGACCTCAACCTCATTGCCGTGCGCATCGGCAACGATCGCGGCACCGTCAGCGAATGGACCAACGCCTCCTTCAACAGCCAGTTGCTTCACCTTCCGGAGACAATTGCCCTCTTTAACAGCGGACGGGACCTCAGCTACCTGCCCAGTGATTTCGATCCCTCCTGCCTGCGCCACCACTCCCGCGGCCTCGACCCCGAGGTCGATCCCGAAGGCCGGGAAATCCCCTGCGTGCGCGGCACCCTCGCCCTCACGTCGCGATCCCGTGAATACAAAATCTACCGCCGCCTCGGCCTGAACGGTCCCCTCGTCCTCATCGACCAAGGCCTTCAGGACGTGGCCGAGAATCCGCATGTGGATTGGGAGGACTGCACGGTGCCGTCGATGTCGGGTGCGGAGAGCTGCTACTACGGACAGGTCTTCGACGAGCACGGCAACGCCAGCCCATTGGTGCGCTTCGGCTGCATCTTTTTTGTCCACGAGCAATTGCCGACACCGATGGTGGCGCGTCCGCGTTCCCAGCCCGGCGGCAATCCGCTGGAGCGGCCGGTGACCCTGAAGTGGTTTTGCCCCGAGCCGGGAGTGGCCCGTTTCGAGATTTGGATCCGACCCGAGCGCGGCCTTCCGCCGCAAGTGATTTCCGGCGACCTCACCCCCAATCTCGCCGAGCCCTTTGCCACCCTCGGCGGCGCCCCCGGGGAGGAGGACCAGTATTTCATCTACCAGACCCCGCCTCTCGTCGCGGGCTTCGGCCAGCCGCCGGTTTTCGAGGTCGAGCTTCTGGTCGAAGAAGGCGTCGAGTACGAAGTGCGGGTGCGGGCCGTGGGAGCGGGCGGCTTCGGCGAACGGGTCAACGGCCCCTTCGGCAATCCGCGCACCTTCAGTTGGCGGCCGGTCGCTCCGGTGCCGGATCCTGATGGGGTGCCCTGGCCGGCTCGGCCGCTGCCCGCGGGCCGGCTCGGCCAGGATGCCTTCCCGAAGATGGAAGCCAGGGTCATCCCAGTCAGCTCCAATGGTTATGCCGTCGGCATCCGGGTGGGCGAATACGCTTTTCAACTGCCGTGGCAGGAGGGCATGATCGACTACTCGGTCAACAGCGCCCAAGTCTGGCAGTTCTGGCTGCCGCCGGCCACGCCGGCCATGAGTCTTTTCTATCCTTCCGAGAGTGTCCGCCCCGTCGGCCCGGAAGGCGCTGAGTCGAGCATCCTGCCCTTTGTGCTCTACCGCTACCATGTACCCACCGAGCGCTTTCCACGGGCTTCCTTCGAAGTGGTTCAGGTCTCGCCGTTGGTCGACAGGCTCAGTTACGTGGTCGGTCTGGCGCAGTTCGGGCAGGGCACCATCACCATCCCGCAGAACCGCGATCCCTACTTCCGCGCACTTTCGGACAACCTCGCCAATCCCGCCGCCAACCCGACGATCGGTCTTTATTTTCTGGATACACAGCCCGCCAGCCTCCACTCCGCCCTGCGCTATCTGCTGGTCCGCTACCTGCCCGACGGCGAGATCGACGACATTTTCGCCCTGCCGGTCGTCCACCTTGACGTGCCCTGACCCTTCTCCGCCATGAAAGTGCCGCGCTCCCTTCTCTGCCTGTCCGCCCTCCTCCTGGCGGGTCACCTGCCCTGCGCCGCCTACGAGTGGCCGGTGGTGGAGTCCACGCCCGCACAACTCCTGCTGACCGGCGATCTCTTCGGTGACGGCACCGCCACTTGGGTGCTGGTGGACCGGTCGACCGGCATGTACCGTGTCGCCCGTCCCGGGCCCGGCGGAGAGCCGCAGGGCGGCGAAGCCCGCGCCACCGGGCTGGGTTCGATTGATGGGGTCACCCTCTGGCGCCGCAGTGCCGGACAGCTTCCGGCACTGGTCTTCGCGGGGTACGATGACAACCAGGTTCGCATGATCAACAATCCGGGTACGCGACCCCTGACGACGTTCTGGATCGAATCCAGCTTCCATCCCCACAGCGAGCCGGTCGCACTCAACACCATCGGTCCGGTGGGCCTGGCCGCACAGAATGCCGGAGAAACCGGACTGACTTCGCAACCGCTGCTGGGCGTCCTGTCCGCCGCCAACCACGCCCCCGCGATTTCCGATCCGGCGCGGATGGAGTGGTGGAGGGACCGTCCGCGGGTGGAGCGCAGTCTGGATTTCGAGCCGGTGAGTGTTCGTGCCGCCCGCGTGCGCCAGGACCAGGAGCCCTTTCACTGGGTCTTCGGTTATCGCGAGCCGGAGGGGGCACTGCTCGAAGTTTTCCATGCCGGCCACGCCTCCTTCACCATCCCGCTAGGCGACGCCGGGGACTGGCGGCTGGCTCCCTCGCTGGACAACAGTTTCCACCACCTCCTCTTCTGGAGTGTCGGAGATTTTCAACTACAGATCCGCAGCCTCGTCCCGGCCGGCGGCGGGGCTTGGGCGGCGGCCTCCCCGTCGACGGCCGCTCTCGGTTTCCCGATCGCCAATGTCCTCGTGCTCCCCGGCACGGGCGAGAACCACCTTGCCGTGACCGATGACGAAACCGGCGAAGTGCACCTCATGCGCTGGTCGGCTTCCGGCTTCGACTTTGTCGGGTCACTCCAGCCCGTCATTCCCGGGCACCGCTATCTGCTGCTCGCCCCGGACGGAGAGGGCGGTTTTCTCGCACTCACCGGCCCTTCCGCGGAGTTTCCCGCCGCTGGGATTGAAGTCATCCGCGGGGGCGATTTCCAGCGCATCCTCGACGGTCCGTTTCCCGAGAGCGGCGTCGCCCTTGCGGTTACCAACATCCTGCTTTTCGAGCGCGAGCCTTTCGTCGATCCGGAGCCCAACTTGCTGGCCCGTCGCGGCACCCGCACCTGGACCCGCCCTGCGGCGGTGGCTTCGCCGGAGATGGAGGTGGTGGCCGAAGTCTATGCCGGCTCCGGCTTCGGGCTCACCGATCCCCGCGCGATGACGCTCAGCGGCATCCCCTCCGCCGCCCAGTTCATGCTCGCCAACCAAGTTGCCGCCGACATGGCGATCGCCCCGCGCGCCCCCGGCGGTGCGGCCGAGGTCCGCCTCAATGTGAGTCCTGCCTCCGGCCGCTACGATACCTCCATTCTCGTCGAGTTGACAGGCCCCCCGGGCGCGCAGTTGCGCTACCGGCTCGGGCCGGACCGTCCTTGGCTGACCTATGGCGGGCCGTTCTGGATCTACCGTGAAACCATACTCGAAGCCTATGCCCGGATCCCCAACGAAGTCCTGGGCACAACCCTCGGCTACTTCAACTCCCGGATCGTGCGCCGCCATTACCGGTTTTCCGTCCCTCCGGAGCGACTCGATTCGGACGACGACGGCGTGCCCGACTTTGTGGAAATCGCCTTTGGGCTCGATCCGGTCCTGAGCGGCCCCGACGCCTCCGGCAACGGCGTGCCCGACCTGGAGGAAATCCTCCTCGGCACCAACCCCGCCGATCCCGCCAATCCGCCCGACCCCCACCTGCGCGATCCACTCGATGCCCGGGCCTTTTTCCGCCTCGACGGACTCGTCCGGGTCTATGACCAGGGGCTCGATCCCGCCCTGCCGCAGAGCGGATCCGCGGTGCGCGTTTTCGGTCCTGGACGGCGGTTGCTCGGGGTCGGTCTCCAGCCTGCCATGGGTGCTCCAGGGCATCCGCGCCTGCGAATCGACAACCTGCCCATCGAGCGTGAAACACCACTGGTGGCGGTGCTTTCGGATCCCCATTTCGCCCTCCCCGGCGATCCCGAGGATGAAGCGCGGACGGGTCGGGAGGTGGTTGCCGTCCTTCCGCCGCCGGCCCTGCCGCTTCCGGAGATTGACTACAGTTATGGCAGTGGCGCCACCCTGATGGCCGAGGTGGAGGCTTGGATCGCCGCCGCCCAGGCCGCCTACCTCGGGCATGAACGGATCGTCCGCGACCTCAACCTCGACCCGCTCTCCACCCTCCATGCCGCCCTCATCGAGTCGTGGCTGGAAGGTCTCCTGCGCGCCCGCGGCGTGCTGGCCGCCGATCTCGACCTGACCCTCTTCCCGGCCCGCTCCATCGACACGGCCCGGCAGCCCTTCAGCTTGGCGAACTGGGAATTGCTCACCGCCGGAAACCGCTGGCGGATCGACCGGCCGCACACCTACCCCGCGAGCGGGATTTTCGACGACTTCGACTTGGCCGCCCTCATCCCCGAGGCTGCCCATGAGCTGCGCGAAGCGGCGGGCATGGCTCCGCTGCGTGCCTTCGCGGAGGAAATCTACCGCATCTCCGCCCTCCACCACCGGGCCGATGCCGACACGCTCGATTTGCCCCTCGATGTCTTCAGAAGGTGGATACGGGACGAGGAGCTGCCGGCGGGGTTTGCCACCCGGTTGTCCCTGACGGTGGGCCAACTGGCCGCCGCCCGCGCCGCCGCCGGCAACCTGCTCGCGGTGGGGTCGCCCCGGGCTTTGGTCTCTTGGGTTGTTCGCCTGCCCGAAGTCCATGGTGAATTCCCGGGTTGCCGGACCGTGCAGCGGGAGATTCTGCCCGGCGCCTTTGTGGATGTGGGCCTCTTTGATCCCAAGGGACGTCCCTTCCGCCTCGCCACGGCATTCCCGATGCCACCGGGCACCCTGCTTGAGATCACCGGGTATGAAAGGCCCGGCGGAAGCTGCGGAGCGGCCGGCCTCGATGTGATTACTGTTACGGTGCTGGAATTTCCGCCTGTTCCTGGGGCCGATGCCGACGGCAATCTTCTGCCCGATGCCTGGGAGGAGTGGCTGACCGGCGGCACCGGCGGGGATCCTTTTGCCAGCTGGGACGGCTCGTCCTATTCCGCCCTTCAGCAATACCTGGAAGGCACGGATCCGACCGACCCCGCCAGCCTGCCCGGCGCACCTCCGGAAGACCTCGGTCCGCCCGTGATCCGGATCGCGGGGGAGGGCAGCGGGTCCGGTGGCACGGCGGGTGAGTGGGTGGCCGGCACGGCCGGTGGCATCGACGAGCTGGTGCTGGTCTGGAACTGGTCGCCGGTCTACGCCTCCCGGGTGCGGTTTCTTCTCCAGGAGAGCGAGACGCTCGCCGGCTTCACCACCACCGCGATCGAGGGGCAGCATCTCGGCGGGGGGCAGTTTGAGCTTTCCCTGGCGGTCCCGCCCGAGGAGCGGAAGTTTTTCCGCCTGCTGATGCAGTTGCGGGATTAGGCGATGGGCGGGATGGCCGCCCCGCCGCTCAAACGAGGAAAAGTGCGGGCGACTCGACCAAGGTTTTCAGCTCGGCCAGGAACTGGGCGGCGACGGCGCCGTCGATGGCGCGGTGGTCGCCGCTGAGGCCGATGGTCATGAGCTTGCCGGGGACAATCGCGCCGTCGCGAACGACCGGCCGGTCGAGGATGCCGGCGACCGAGAGAATGCCGGCGTTCGGGGGGTTGATGATGCCGTAAAAGCGGGCGACGCCGAACATGCCGAGATTGGTCACGGTGAAGGTGCTTCCGCTCATCTCCTCCGGCTTGAGCTTCTTCGAGCGGGCCTTGGCGATGAGATCGCGGGCTTCGAGGGCGATCTGGCGCAGCGTCTTGGCATGGGCATTGCGGATGACTGGTGTGAGCAATCCCTCTTCCACGGCCACCCCGAAGGCGAGGTGGACGGCCCCGGAGTGCCGTACGGTCTCGCCCTGCCAAGCCACGTTGACCGCGGGTACACGGCGCAGGGCCTCGGCGGCGGCTTTGAGGATAAAGTCGTTAAGCGTGAATTTCAGCCCGCCTTTTTCCGGAGGCACCTCGGCCAGGCCGGCATTGACGGATTCGCGCAAGGCGGCGATGGGAGCGGCGTCGCACTCCACTTCGACGTAGAAATGGGGGACCTGGGTCTTCGACTCGAGCAGCCGGCGGGCGATGACCGCGCGCATATTGGAGACTTTGACGTCCCGGTCTTCGGCAATGGGTGCGCCGGCGGGGGCGGGCGGAGCCGACGGCGTTTTGCCGGGAGCGCTGCCGGACTTCGGCGCTTTGGGCGGTCCGGCCTCCGCGGCTTTGAGCACATCGGCTTTGACGATCCGGCCGCCGGGACCGGTGCCTTGGACGGAGGCGAGATCGATGCCTTTTTTCTCAGCGAGACGGCGGGCTAGGGGAGAGGCCTTGATGCGGCCGCCTTTTTCTCTGCGGGAGGGAGCGGGCGTCTCTTCCGTCTCTTCGTCTTCATCGGTTGAGTCGTCAGCCTCGCCGGAATCATCCGCTTTTTCCTCTTTGCGATCGGCTGTGTCGTCTTTCTCCTCTGCCCCTTTGCCGGCCGCTTGGTTCTCTTTCTCGGCCTTTTTGTCGTCGGCTTTCTCGTCCTCCCCGTCGTCCTCCTTTTTGTCCTTGGTGCCGCCGGAGTCGGGCTTCTCGACTTTTTCGCCCTTTTCGCCGACGGCGGCGATAGGGGTGCCGACTTCGACCTGTTCGCCGGCCTTGACGAATTGCTTGAGGAGAATGCCCTCGTCAAACGCCTCCAGCTCCATGGTGGCTTTGTCGGTTTCGACTTCGGCGATCATGTCACCGGAGGAGACCTTGTCGCCTTCCTTCTTGAGCCAGTTGACCAGCGTGCCCACCGTCATGGTGTCGCTGAGTTTGGGCATTTCGATGATGGTGGCCATGCGGTGGAATCGTCGGGTGAAGGCGGGATCGGGGGGGCGCTCAGAGAATCGCGAGACAGGTTTTGTAGACGCGCTGTGCGTCGGGCAAAACCATTTTTTCGAGGGTATCGTTGTAGGGTTGGGGCACGTCGAGGGCGGAGACGCGTTTCACCGGGGCGTCGAGGTAGTCGAAGGCGCGGTCCTGGATGACATGCGAGACCTGGGCGTCGACGCCGCAGAAGGGTTTGTTTTCCTCGACGAGGACGGCGCGGCCGGTTTTGCGGACGGATTCGACGATCGTGTCGATGTCGAGGGGGCGGATGGAGCGGAGGTCGACGACTTCGGCTTCGATGCCTTCCTCGTCCTTGAGCATGCGGGCGGCTTCGAGGGCGGCGAGGACGGCGCGGCCATGGGCGATGAGGCTGATGTCAGTGCCCTTGCGCTTGATGTCGGCCTGGCCGAAGGGGATGAGGTATTCATCCTCGGGCACTTCCCACTCTTCGTTGTAGAGGATGGTGTTTTCCATCACGCAGACGGGGTCGTTGTCGCGGATGGCGGTCTTGAGCATGCCCTTGGCGTCGTAGGCGGTGGCCGGGCAGACGACCTTGAGACCGGGGACGTTGGCGTAATAATTTTCCGGCGTGTGGGAGTGGGTGGCGCCGACGTTGACACCGCCGTTGGCGGGGCCGCGGAAGACGATCGGGATGTGGATGAGCCCGCCCGACATGTAGCGGATGTTGGCGGCGTTGTTGATGATCTGGTCGATCGCCACAAGGGAGAAACTCCAGGTCATGAACTCGACGATCGGGCGGAGCCCGTACATGGCGGCGCCGACCCCGAGGCCGGCGAACCCACACTCGCTGATGGGGGTGTCGATGACGCGCTTGGCGCCGAAGCGGTCGAGCAAGCCCTCGGTGACCTTGTAGGCGCCGTTGTATTCGGCGACTTCCTCGCCCATGAGGAAGACGTTGTCATCGCGCTGCATTTCTTCGGCGATGGCTTGGTTGACGGCTTTGCGGTAGGTGATTTTTGCCATGGGTGGATGGGAGAGTGGAAACAGGGATGCGTCAGCCCGGCGGCGGCGGTCGCGCCGGGGGTATGGATAGGGTGGGGAATCGCGGGCTCAGAGTTTCTGCTTCTGGGCTTCGAGCGAGGCCCGGAGTTGGGCGTCGTCTTTATAGATGTCGGTGAACAGCTCCTCGGCGGGTGGCTCGGGGCTTTGATCGGCAAAATCGGCGGATGCCTTGGCTTCGGCGCGGGCTTCCTGATCGATGGTTTCAGCGGCCTCCTCGTCGAGCACGCCCTCCTCTTCGAGTGTGCGGCGAAAGAGGATGATGGGGTCGTTCTGTTTGCGCTCTTCGACCTCGTCCTTGGTGCGGTATTTCTCCGGGTCGGACATGGAGTGGCCGCGGAAGCGGTAGGTCTGCATCTCGAGGATGGCGGGAGCATGGTCCTCATGGGCGCGGCGCACGGCCTGTTCGGTCTTTTCGCGGACTTCGTAGAGGTCGTTGCCGTTGATCACATCCCACTCCATGTCATAGGCTTCGGCGCGTTTGGCCAGCGGGCTGCCGGCGGAGGACCGGGTCTGGCTGGTGCCCATGGAGTAGTAGTTGTTTTCGATGATGTAAATGACCGGGAGCTTCCAGAGGGCGGCGAGATTGAGGGATTCGTGGAAGGCGCCTTGATTGACGGCCCCATCTCCCAGGTAGCAGAGGCAGCAGCCGCTTTTGCCAAGGTATTTGAGGGCGAAGGCGAGGCCGGCGCCGAGGGGCGTCTGCCCGCCGACGATGCCATGACCGCCCCAGAAATTCCGCTTCGGGGCAAAAAAATGCATGCTGCCGCCCTTGCCCTTGGAGCAGCCGGTGTACTTGCCGTAGAGCTCGGCCATGCACTCATTCATGGTCATGCCGACGGCGAGGGCGTGGCCATGGTCGCGGTAGGCGGTGATGATGTGATCATCCGCCCCCAGGACCGAGATGGACCCCACTGCGACCGCCTCCTGGCCGATGTAGGTGTGGCAGAAACCGCCGATTTTGCGCTGCTGGTAGGCGCGGATGGAGAATTCCTCGAAGCGGCGGATCCGCACCATCTGGCGGAACAGCTCGATTTTTTCCTCGGCCGAAAGCCTGGCGTTGACCGGAGCAAGGGCTACGGCACCTACGCCATCGGCGGAAGCGGTGGATTCATTGGCAGTGGCTGTGGAACTCATTGGAAAAGGATCGGAAACGAAGGTGACCGGCGGGCCGGACCGGTGCCGGAAGTTGGGTTGTTCGATTGGCGGGAACGATTTGGCTGAAGCATCGGCAAGCGTCCCGCCGATGACAAGCCAAAGTCATGCCAGATGCCGTTGACCCACCCTAGTCCGAAACCCGCTTGCGGCAACCCAAGACCGCGGCCCCGATGTCCTCTTCGACCATCACCTCCAGCGGTGTGCCGGGCCGGCAGTCCGCCTTGAGCAGGACCATCCCCTCACGGTGCCGGTGGTAAATCGCCCAGAGCGCCTGCCGGTCCGTCTCCGGAATGGGCAGCTCCGCGATCGCCTCCGGCGGGTAAAAGGCGAAACGGCCTTCGTCGATCGCCGCCGGCAGGATATCGAGCCTCCGGCGGCAATCGAAGAGAAACATCATCCAGTGGCCGCTGCCCTCGAAGCCTTTCTCGGAGATGATGGCGAAGCAGTGCAGCTCGGAAGCGGACAGCTCGAGGCCGATCTCCTCCCGGGCCTCCCGGATCGCGCACTCATGGGGGGACTCACCCCGGTCCATTTCGAGCTTGCCCCCCGGCGGACTCCAGCGGCCCCGGTTGGGCGCACGATTGCGCAGCAGGAGAAGAATTTCTCCCCGGCTGTTGCGGACAAAGAGCAGGACGCTGATTTTGAAGGGAAGGACGGTGGTTGCCACGGTGGAAGACGTTGGAGTGTGGGGCAGCCTCAGCCATCCGCAAGTGATTGCACCCGAATCAGGGGCCCAGCCTTTTTCAGCTTCCAAACCACCCAACCGGCACCCGGACCACCTTTCCGTGTCTCCCCGGGGAAGGGTCCGCTTGACCCTCCCTCCCCCCTCTGATTAGGTCACCCAATGGTTTCGTTCCGCCCACTGGCATTGCTTCCCGCCTTGGCCGCCCTGGTTCTCCAGCCTGCGGCCGATCTGCGGGCCCAGGAGGAAGAAGCCGCCTCCGGGGTTTCGATCCGCTCGATCTCCTTCGGGACCGAAAGACCCCAGGGTACAACCGACGACTGGTATGTGATGACCGTGGAGCTGAATGTCCGCGGGTCGGGCGGCGGTACTCCGGGGCCCCGGTTTTCGGACCGCGTGCGGGTCGTCGTCTCGCTGGGGTTTCAGAATCCCCGGGGCTTGGAGGAGGAGTTTGCTTTCTACCGCTCGGAGGCTGAGGCGGTCTCCATCGAGACCGGGCGGGCCTACTTCCGGTTTTACCTTGCCCCGTCGATTGTCCGGCGAGACCAGCTGCGCGGCAATCCGCATTCCTACCGGGTCCAGGTGTTTGCGGACGGCGCCCCGGTTGTGGAGGACCCCCGGGAGTGGTCCGCTTCGCTCGCATCGCCGCGGGCGCGGCAAAGCTTCGAGCAGCGGGTTTCGGCGGAAGGCGGTCGCAACGACGGCATCCTCCAGCCCCAGTACCTGACGCCTTTCTGGCTGGCTCACCCCCGTGCCACGCCCTATTTCCTACGGCGCTGATCCCCTTGTGCCCCCACCATCGGATTTTAGCGGGAAATTTACTTGATGCCCCTTCCCGAACCCGCCTAGCTCTTCATCAACTCCGTCTATGAGGTTCCCCAACTTCCTTGCTATTGACTGCGGTGCCAGTCGGGTCTCTGCCGTCCTGCTGGCCTATGGTCCTGATGGCGAGCCGACGCTTAAAAAATTCTTCACCCATCCCCTGATTTACGATGCCGGGGATGATGAGGAGTGGCTCGGCTCCGTCTCCCAGGCCCTCGAAAAGCTTTCCGGTGAACTCTCCGCGCGCGGGCAGATCGACCTCGTCATTCCCGGGCATCTCACCCTGACCAAGTTCCTCAAAATTCCGCACGTCGACGCCTCCAAGCGCGCCAAGATCGTGCAGTTTGAGGCCCAGCAGAACATTCCCTACCCGCTTTCCGAAGTGGTCTGGGACTTCCAGACCGTCGCCGACGACGGCGTTGATTTCGAAGTCGCGATCAACGCCATCAAGCTTGAAATCGCCCACGCCGTCTGTGACCGCAGCGAAGCCGCCGGCTTCCCTCCCGACCGCATCGAGCCTTCCTGCACCGCCCAGGTCAACGCCTTCCATTATAATTACGCCGACTCGCTGGAGAGCACGCTTCTGCTGAACATCGGGGCCAAGTCCACCGACCTCATTTTCATCAAGGAGGAGCGCTACTTTATCCGCAACATCGCCCTCGCCGGCAACACCATCACCCAAGGCCTGGCGGACGCTCTCCAGAAGTCGTTTCCGGAAGCCGAAGTGCTCAAGCGCGACCACCTCGGGCCCGCCGCCGAAGGCAATGACCCCGAGGTCGCCGCCGCGGGCGAAAAAGCCCTGGACTCGTTTGTCGGCCGTCTTGCCCTCGAAATTACCCGGTCGGTCGGGCTTTACCGCCGGCAATGTGGGGCGGAAGCGCCGCTGCGGGTTTTTCTCACCGGCGGCGGCAGCTTGGTTGAGAATCTCGCCGAAAAGCTGGAGCAGCGCCTTCGCACCCCGGTCGGCTACTACGAGCCGCTGCGCCGTATCCAAGTCGATCCCGAGGTGGATGCCGACAGCGTGGAGAGCTATTCCCATTTCATCGGCGAGGCGATCGGAGCGGCACTGAAACCGTCCGATTCGATTCCGACGCAATTCAACCTCCTGCCGCCCAAAGTCGCCTCCCAGCGGTCCTTCCGCAAGCAGCAGCCCCTCCTGCTCGGAGCCGCACTCTTTCTCGCCGGCTCCGTCGCACTCCCCATCATCAGCAACAACGCCGCCATCTCGGCCTTCGACGAAAAAATCACCAACATCGAGGACATCCTCCGGCCCCACCAAGAGCGCGACCGTGTCATTCGCGAGGAATTGGAGCGCGTCCAGGACCTCGCCCGCAAGGGCGAGCAGATCCAGCGCGTCGCCCTCGCCCGCACCAACTGGCTCGATCTTCTGACCGACCTCCAGGAGCGCTTGACCGCCGTCGAGGATGTCTGGCTGGACAGCTTTGAGTTGGTCCGTGGCGGCGGGGGCGGTCAGGCCGGTGGTCCCGGTGGCGGCGGGCTCTTCGGCGCCCAGCCCCAGCAACCCCAACCCCAGGCGGACGCTCAGGCCTCCGTGCTCCGCATTGAGATTGCCGGACGCCTGCTCGACCGCAACAATCCCGTTTCCACGGTCAGCGAAGATTCCCTCAACCGCGTCAGCAGTCTCTTGCAGAGCATCGCGGATTCCACTTACATCCGGGCTGTCGTGAATGAGCGGTTTGATACTTCCCAACCCGGAATTCTCCGTTTCGAGTGTGTTCTGGAAGTGGATCCCCGCCACCCGCTCTAACCCCGCCGCCCCATGTTCTGGATCAAGCAAAACCTTTTCTTTGTTGTTCTCCTCGGGCTCATCCTTTTGGGAACGTTGGTCACCCTCATCTTCACCCTTGGCAGCTACCGTTCCCTGGCCGAAGCCGAAG
>REEB01000276.1 GCA_007695295.1 Puniceicoccaceae bacterium | reverse complement strand
GGGGCCGGAGACGGCGGGGTCGGCCCGGTCGGCGGGATCGGGGAAGGCGCGGACCTGCCAGGCGGCGTAGGTGTCGGCGAAGGGATCCTGGACGTGGATTTCGAGCAGCTCTACCTCAAGGGGGCCGCCGGGGAGATCCGCGGTTTGCAGGGCGGTGGTGAGGACCAGGGTGTGGGTGCCGGCGTAGGGGCTGAAGGTGGTGTCGCCGATGGTGTGGGTGCCGTCGGGATCGGGGGTGAGGAAATTGACATCGGCGGCGGCGATGGCGGTGGCCAGGCAGGCGCCGGCGGTGACCATGAAGCCGCCGCGGAAGACGTCGCCTGGCTTGAGTTCGTCGTGGTCGAGATGGAGGTGGATGCGGTTGAGGGGGATGAGGGGCTGGAGAAAAGGCT
This sequence comes from Puniceicoccaceae bacterium, assembly GCA_007695295.1. GTDB lineage: Bacteria > Verrucomicrobiota > Verrucomicrobiia > Opitutales > Opitutaceae > REEB01. Next base: position 6,012 of record REEB01000276.1, on the reverse strand, counting down.
CCGCGGCGGTCAGGTGGAGGACGGAGTTGCCGCTGGTGGCGGCATCGGCGAAGTCGGGCGAACCGGGCCTGGTGAAGAGGAAGTGGTAGTGCAGCAGGCCGTTGACTGAAGCGGCGGTGAGCCGGGTGGCGGCGGGGGCGACGAAGCCGGCGCCGGTGAGTGAGCCGACCGCGCCGCTCCCGCTGAGGAGGGTGTCGTCGCCGAGGTCGATGGCGGAGCCGAGGGGGCCGTCGACCTGCAGGATGCCGGTGCTGACGGTGATGGGGGCGGTGAAGCCGGCGTTGTCGCCATTGAGCAGGAGGCGGCCGCCGCCGGACTTGGAGACGGGGTGGATGCCGGCGAGGGGGCCGGTGAGCTCGAGGGTGTTGGCGGTGCCGTCGATGTGGAGACTGCTGGGGCCGGCGATCTGGATGGGGTTGGTGACCCGGGCGTGGCTGTCGCCGCCGCGGGGGTCGTAGCGGAGGGCTCCGAGGAGGCCTTCGCCCTCGCCTTCCGGGACGTCGCCGCCGCGGCTGAGGCTGTTGAGGATGAGCGGTCCGCCGAAGGTGTGGGTGCGGATTTCGCCGGGGTCGCCGGCGGAAATGAGGCGGAGCTGGCCGCCGGGATTGACCCTGACTTCGGGGGTCGCGGAGGGGACTGCCGGTTCGGTGACCGCGAGGGTGCCCTGCTGGATGAGGGTCGGGCCGGTGTAGGTCTTTCCGTCGCCGGTGAGGGTGGCCAGGCCGTCGCCTTCCTTGATGAGACCGCCGGGGCCGCTCCAAGCCTCGCGGAGGCGGAGGGCGCCGTGCTCCTCGCTGCCGACGATGTTGTCCACGCGCAGGCGCAGATCGGAGGCGAGGGTGACGTCGGCTTCGACCTGGAACTCGACGAAGCCCTCGCCGGTGCCGGTGACGCGGAGCAGGGCCGGTCCTTCGGTGGCCTGGAAGGTGAGGGTGTTGCCGGAGGAGCGGTCGCGGAGTCGGTTGCGGAAGGGGCTCTCGGCGTTGTCGATGAGCAGCTCGCCGATGACGACGGGGGCGCGGAGGTTGACGTTGCGGTCGTCGAGGAGGGCGGGGCCGATGCGGGCGCGCTGGCCCGGGCCGTCGGGGTAGTTGTCGGAGGTCCAGTTGACGGGGTCGGTCCAGTCGGCGGTGCCGCCGGGCAGGAAGAGGGGAATGTCGGGCTCGTCGCCGTCGATCAGCAGCGGATCGGGGCCGTGGCCGGGGTTGACGGTGCCGGGGTGGCCATTGGGGAAGGTGCGCACGGAGAGCAGGGAGGCGTCGTGAAAGGCGCGGTGCTCGATGCGGCGCAGGCCGGCGGGCAGGTCGTTGGGCAGGAGCGCGCCCCAGGCCCCGGGGGTGGTGGCGACAATGGTTTCGTAGAAGGCAGCGTAGCGGTCGTCGACTTCGGCCCCGGTGATCTCCACCGGGGCGGCGGCCAGGGGGCGGCCCTCGCCGGCGAGGTTGTCGTGGAGGACCGCGAAGGTGCGCGCGCCTTCGTCGCTGTGGCCCATGACCGCGCTGGCCTGGCCGGGGGCGGTGCCTAGGGACAGCACTTGGACCGGTTCGGCGGCGGTGAGGAGGTGGGCGGGGTCTTCGCCGCCGGCCCCGTCGTTGAGCAAAAGGCGCACCCAGACGGTGTTGCCGGGGGTGAAGCGGGCGTTGCCGGTGGGCTCGGTCACCATCCAGCCCTCCCAGGAACCCTCGGCGGAGGCGGTCAGCTCGAGGTGGCGGCTGGCGAGGTCGCCGGGCCGGAAGCGCGGGGCGTTGGTGTTGCGCACCCAGTCGGTGCCGGAGCCGGTCGGCAGCAGGGCGTTGCCGGCGCCGTTTTGCTCGGGCGGGTCGTCGGCATCGACGATGCGGTTGCCGTAGCGGTAGGTGGCGCCGGGGGTGAGCCCGTCGAGGCGGACGCGGAAGGCGAAGGGGATGCGGTCGAGGTTGTTGCCGTCGGCGTCCTGCTCGCCCTGGAGGAAGCGGGGCATGATCAGGGAGGTCAGGCGCAGGCTTTGCAGCGGGGCGGTGGCGGCGGGCTCGAGCCCTGTGGACGTGGCGATGAGGGTAAGCGGGCCGGTGCCTTCGAGGATGAGGCCTTCGAAGACGGCCACCCCGTCGACGGCGGTGGCTTCGGTGGCGCCGAGGAGCTGGCCTTCGCCCTGGACGGTCAACTGGATGGCGCCGGTGAAGGCGGTCGCGGTGAGGCCGTCGGCGTCGAGGGCGCGCACGGTGAGGGCGGGCAGGGGCCGGCCGCTCTGCCAGGCGGCGGGCAGCTCCTGGTCGAAGGCGAGGGCGACGGCGGTGTCGGGCGGCCCGGCGGTGACGAGGATGTCGTCGAGGCGCAGCTGGGCGCGCGGGCCGGAGTCGCCGGAGACGTGGTAATACTTCCAGCGCAGTTGCACGTAGGGGCGGTCCTCGAGAGCGGCGGGCAGTAGGACCGGGCCGATGACCTCCTGGTGGCCGGCGAGCTCGTGGCGGAGGTATTCGGCGGGACCGGGCACGTCGTGGAAGGGGCCTTCGTCGCCGAGGCGGTATTGCAGGCGCAGGGCGTAGGTGCGGTTGTTGGGGGTGACGGTGCCGCCGGTCCAGGTGACCTGGAGGTGGTCCTGGCCGCGGGTGTCGAGGGCGAGGATGGCGGAGCCGAGGAAGCCGGCCTCGGGGTGGTCCTGGGCGTTGGCGGTGTTGATGAAGGCGATGCCGTCGGGGCCGAGCCCGTTGATGCGGCTGCGGCTGGCGAGGTCGTAGGGGAGGGTCCAGAAGCCGTCCATCTCCACGGCCAGGCCGGGGTCGCCGCCGGAGGTCTGCTCGAAGATCATGTGGGGCGGGTAGGTGCCGGCGGGGGCGTCCTCGCTCCAGAAGGAGAAGGTGTAGGGACCGGAGGAGAGGTCGTGGGGGGGCGGGGTGCGGTCCTGCAGGTCGGCTTCGTCGGGCTCGAACTGGGCGGTGAGGGTGAGGTCGCCCTGTAGATCGATCGTCAGGGTGGAGCTGGAAATCTCGGGGTATTCCTTCCATCCGACGAATTTGCTGCCAGCATCAGGAATGGCGGTGACGGTCAGAGGAAGTCCGTTGAAGTACTCGATTGAAAATGACTGCTGGGAAAGCGGGGCATCCAACTCGGGAAGGGAATCGTCCAATAGGATCGTTGCCAACTGGTATCCTCCAGCGCCGTCGCCGGTGGTGGTAAAATCGACACTTGATATCCCTGGCAGTTGGAAGAAATCAATAATGTGCTGCCGAACATAAAAGGGGCGTTCGTGGGCAAAGGCCTCGATGGTATTCAACTCATTGACGGGGTCGACCATCCATCGCCAGCGGGCCGAATGTTCCTGCCAGTAGGGATGAAGGGAGGAGAACATCTGGTGGATTTGTCCTAGCATGCGTTCGGGCCGAAAGGTGGTTGCAATGTGTTCAGCGAAGGCATGGATGAGCAGGTTGCGGAAGCCGGGGTTCGCAAGCAGGCCGGAAAACAATTCGGTGGACCACGTGGGAGGAGGCTCTGTCCCCTTGCCTGCCGTACGTTCGAGGTGATTGTAGTGGACCAGGCGGATATCCCGGTCGGGTAAAAAACCAAGGTCGAGATCCTGTAGTATCCATCGCCAGCGGCCGTCGTGACTCGGGTTCGGGCTCTCGGGTTCGGGGTTGCGTTTTTTCCAGAAGAGGATGTTGTTCTGAGGCCAGTCGGAATTGCCGATGTAGATTTGATACATCTTGTAGAGAGCAAAGTTCAGCATGTCCATTTGTTGCTCTGCCACGGCGAAATTCGCGTCATCCTCCATGTCGTTGTTGGTGACAAACGTCCTCATGTCTTGGTAGGACTGTCGGTCATCCCGTGTGCCTTCTTCGATGTCGGCGTTTCTTGAGAGCAGCACGACATCATCGAGGTCGATCCCGTGGTGAGAGGCGATAAAGAAGCGGTCGAGTCTCTCCCGGATGTTGACGACACCCCAGAATTCGCCATTGATAAAGTGGATGGCAGAGCGATAGGCCTGCCGGTCCAATTCCAAATGGCGGGCGGATTCCTGGAACCAAGCGTCTCTCAGCATGAGTCGGCGGCTGTTGCTGCCGCCGTTTCGCAGGATCAAACGATGAAACTCATTAATGCTGTGACCGGTGGTGAGTCCGGACAGGTCTTCAAAAAGAGGTGCGGCGAAGGTGGATGGATTCCAGGCGCTTCCGCGGGCATAGATGCGCAGGGATTTCATGGGCGCCCACCGGCTGGTGCCGCCGTGAATCCTCCAGCCGATCTTTTGGGAAAGCATCAGTTCACCGGAGGGCTCCCACAGTTCCAGGTTGGCGGGGTATTCCCACTGGTTTCCGCGGTTACGATAATTGGCGGGTGACTTTGAGTTGGCATCCTGATGCGGGTTTCCTTGTCGCCAGTCATCGAAATTTATGCCCGCGGTGTAAATGCCGGTTTTGTAATCGAACATATGACGCTCATCCATGACCAGCGAAATGACCGGGAGGTCATAGCGATTCCAGCCCGTTGGCGTGATAAAATAAGATCGGGTCCGATCTGGTCCAGTCAGGTATCCATCCTTCACCACTCGGGCACGGACGACGGTTCCTTTGAAGATAGGATTATTCGGCAGATAGTTTGGTGTGCTGTGCCACGTAGTCGTGCGGGCGGAAAGGTGGTTGGGATCGGTGGACCGATCACGAATGAAAATGGGGTCGTTGTAATAATAGGTTTGAACGGATCCTTCCAAAAAAGATCCAAAGTTGTCGCCTGGTCTGCGCGGGAATTGGTTCTTGTAGAAATAGGTTTCGCCACCGATGGCACTCAGGGCAGGTTCGGATCCGTCCAAGGTATAAATAATGGCGGCTCCTGCCAACGGCGTATCGAGCACAAGGTCAAATTCTTGAAGGTGAAAGCCTCCGGGATTGGAGAAGGATGGAGGTTCAGTGATGCCGGTGTAGGCAGTGGTGGTATTGGGCAGCCCGGGGGTGGGTTGATCGAAGTAAAACCATTGGTCGGCGTGCTGGTTGGAACGGCCGATGGAGATGTCGGTGGGCAGGGACGTCGGGGGCAGTTCGTCGACGCGGTGGCCATCGGGTCGGGTGAGGACGACCTCCTCGCCGGATGATGAGATGGCGTAATTCGTGTGGAGGGGTTGTGACGGATCGGACCGGCTTTTCCTGGAAGCCCAGACGAGAAGGTGTTCCCCAGGTGCGATGGAGGTATCCGGGAAAGTCCATTTGAAAGGGTTGGAATAGGAATCCGACAATCCCCAGCCTTGGAGGCCGACAGGCTGGTCGCCGTAGTTGTAGAGCTCGATCCAGTCTTCGTAGTCACCGTCTTCATCGGCGATGGTGGTGGCGTTGGATGCCATGACCTCGTTGATGCGGATGGTGTGGGAAGCAAGTGGAGGTGCGCCGAAGCAGGCGGCCATCAAGACGAAGCCAAGGGTTAAGGAAATGGAGGAGGAGAAGGAGCTGAATGGCATGAGCGCGAGAAGGGGATTTGAGGGAGTTGAGCGTGTTTTGCTATCAGTGGCGTGTGGGGTGGGTTAGGGCTGGTCGAGGAGGATGATGCGCAGGCGCAGGAAACGGGGTGAGGCGGTGGCGGAGGCGGGGTCGGCGATGCGCATGAAGGGGCCGTCGTTGTTGGGCTGGGGGTGGATGCGGGAGTCGTAGAGGACTTCGTCCCACTGGCCGGGGTTTTCGGTGGCTTCGACGAGGTAGGCGAGATCGGTCTTGGCGGGATCGCGGTGGAAGCGGATGGAGAGGAGGCCGTCGTGGAGGGCGACTTGCGGGAGCCGGTCGAGGCCGGGGGCGGCGGGGTCGATCTCGAGCCCGTAGCGCATGAGGTTGGTGATGCCCTCGCGACGGGGATCGGCGAGGGGGCCGGAGACGGCGGGGTCGGCCCGGTCGGCGGGATCGGGGAAGGCGCGGACCATCCAAGCGGCGTAGGCGTCGGTGGAGGGTGCGTCGATGAGGACGGGCTCGGCGCCGTGGCCGGGGTTGACGGTGCCGGGGTGGGCGTTGGGGAAGGTGCGCACGGAGAGCAGGGAGGCGTCGTGAAAGGCGCGGTGCTCGA
>REEB01000135.1 GCA_007695295.1 Puniceicoccaceae bacterium | reverse complement strand
GGTGATGAAAACGACGGTGAGGCCGGCCAGGATGAGACGGGCTCCGGCCCGCCAGGGACCTGCGATCACGGCGATGCCGGCGATGATTTCCAGGTAGGGCAGGTAGAGCGCAACCGGCAGCTCCAGCCCGTCGGGCAGGAGCTGAAAGGCGATCAGTTCTTCTCCCAGGCTTCCGGGATCCCAGGCCTTGAGCAAACCCGCGACAATAAAGAGCCCCCCGATGATGAGGACGAGAATCCAGTCTATGACCCGCGCCATCATGATTCGTGGTGGTGGCCGGCGAGGGCATCCCAGCCGCGGTGGAGCACCCAAATGTCGTTGTCGCCGAGATCGGATTGGAGGCGTTGGGCGACCTCACGGCTGGTTTGGCAACCCGTGGAGCCGCAGAAAACAATGATGCGCATGCCCGGCTCCCAGCGTTCCACGAGGTCGAAAAAACCGTCTTCCCAGGCATCGAAGTGGAGATGGATGGCGCCGGGCAGGAGGCCATCGGCTCTTTCAGTCTCGGTCCGGGCGTCGATCCAGAGGACCGGATCCGGCCAGGACCGGGCTTCCGCCAGGCGGACGGTTCCTGCCGGCAGGCCGAAGCGAATCGGGGTGTCGAAGTCCGGATGGAGCCACCAGGCGGCGGCGGCGGGAACGAGCGAAAGCAGGAGAATGAGGCAGGCTTGGCCGGCGATCTTCATGGGCAGGGGCGGGATCTGTTCAGACCGAGGACAAGCGGAGGTCGCGGATGCCCGAGCAACCCGGGAGTTGCTGGACTTTGCGGAGCAGCTCGCGGCGGCGGAAAAAGAGGTCTTGGCGGACGACGGGATTGGAGGTGGCGATGAGAAGGAACTGGCGGGTATTGATGCGCAGGGGCCAGCAGTGATGGGCGTGCAGCGGGCCGACGATGTTTTCCCACTGCTCCTGGAGGGCGAGTTCGGGGGTTTCGATGCCGATCCGGTTGCGTTCGAGCACGCGGTCGATGGCCCGGCTGAAGGCGTCGTCGGGCGGGATGCGGTCGTCGGGCTGGCGGGGCAGGCCGAGAAAGTCCGCCACGAGGTCGGTCTGCCGGCGGGTCAGGATCCGCTCGCTGCTTTGGTTGCGGGGGTCGGTCATGACCGGGCGGCGGGGCGGAAAAGCACCTTGCCCCGGCGGCCCGGCGAAAAGGCCCGTTTCAGAGCCGTGCGGTAGTCTTCCAGCGGATACACGGCTTCGACGGCGACCTTGAGCCGGCCGGATTCGATGAGGGGGAAGAGGGTGGTGAAGAGCTCGCGGATTCCCGTGCGGGAGGCGGTCTGCATCCAGCGGGTGAGCCAGAATCCACGCAGGGAGATGTCGTTGAAGATGAGGTGGCGGGTGGGGAAAGGTGCGGGATCGCGGGCCATGCCTCCGAAGGTGACATGGCAGCCTTCCGGAGCGAGCATGCGGGTGAGGCGGAAGGCGCTGGGGCCTCCGACGGAATTGAGGGCGAGGCGCGGTGGCTTTTTTCCGGTGCGGTCCCGAACGGCGGCGACCGCTTCGTCGTCGTCCAGAAGAACCACGTCGGCCCCGACTGCGCGGAGGGCGTCCGCTGCCTCGGGCCGCCGGACAAGGGAAATGGATTTCCAGCCCTTGATCCGGGCGAGCTGGATCACGAGTTGGCCAACGGCGGAGTTTCCGGCATTCTGGACGACCCAATCGCCGGGCTGGAGAGCCACAAAGTCGTGGAGGAGCCGCCAGGCCGTGGGGGGGTTGACAAAGGCCATCGCGGCCTGCTCCACCGGCAGGCTTTCCGGCACCATGAGCAGGTCGTCGGCGGAACAAACCAACCGGTCGCACCAGGCTCCCCGGTCTCCGGGCACGCGCACGCGGTTTCCGGGCTTGAGCTGGCCCACGCCCGGGCCGATGGCCACGACCCGCCCGACCCCTTCGAGGCCGGCCACGGCGGGAAGGCGGGCGAGGGTGCCGTAACTGCCGTTGATGCGGCCGAGATCGGCGGGGTTGATGGCCGCGGCTTCGACCTCCAGCAGAACCTCTCCCGCGTCGGGAGGTGGCAGGGGTTCGGAGCGGAGCTCGAGGACTTCCTCGGGCGGACCGTGGCGGTCATGGACTAGGGCGCGCCTGGTGAGTTCGGCCATCTCTGTTAGCAAACCAGCCTTTGGCCCGCTGTCGAGCGAATGGAGCAAACCCTGCGGTTGTCCTGGTCCGCCTTCGCCGCAAGCGGACTCCGGCGTGAAGGCTGGAGGGTCTGCCGTCTGACGACGTCAGCTACGGGTTGGGACGATGACGTAGCTGCCGAGGTGACGAGGCAGAGGCCGAAGGCCGCTGGATTCGCGGAATGAAGAAAGTAGCGGGAGCATCTTGCTCCCGTGCGGCGTGAGTGGTCCGCCTACGCCGCAAGCGGACTCCGGCGTGACAGCCTACGCTCTCCGCGGAGCTCCGAGCGAAGGTGCAAAAATGGCGGCGGGCGAATTCGCGGCCGGAGCCTGACTTCAAATACTGCTCGAAGGCGCGGGCTTTGGCGGGATCGCGAAAAGCAATGGCGGTGGTCAGTCTCCAGGGGCGGTATTTGACGCTGTGGGTGACGCTGCCTTCGTTGTGCTTGCGCAGGCGTGCCTTCAGGTCGGTGGTGACGCCGGTGTAGTGGCGGTCGGGATGGGAGAGGGACTGGAGGAGGTAGACGTAGGTGAAGGGATGTTTTGGCATGCCAAGCCGTAGTCTCGGGGGTGAGTGGTCCGCCTACGCCGCAAGCGGACTCCGGCGTGACAGCCTACGCTCTCCGCGGAGCTCCGAGCGAAGGCTGGTGGAGGTGGCGGGAGTCGAACCCGCGTCCCCTGAACGTTCACGACACGCCTCTACATGCTTAGTCCCCGATCAATCTCGCCAACGGGAAGGTACCGGGACCCACCTGCCCGTCGGCCAGCCCCCGGTGAAGATACGGTCCGACATCCGCGGGCGGCTTGCCGGACTATACCTGCTGTCGTCGCTCGCACCGGCTAGCAGGTGTCGCCGGGAGAACGTGGCGCGTTAGTTACGCAGCCAGAGGCATTTCTTCAGTGTTGCCATTTATTGGTGTGATGGAGGTTTAACGAGGCCAACCATCATCCTCGGCATGCCACGTGCCACTCCCATCCAAGGTCGAATCCAAAACACCCCCTTGGTTCAGCCGGATGGCCGTGGCCATCCGTGGGGAGAAGCCACTCGGGCTCTCCAAAGAACAAAGGAGTCACCATAGGCCTCCGGTTGGTTTTGGCAAGCCCGGAGGCTGGGCGGTCCCGGCTCGGCACGATCCCGGCCCGCAATCAGGCTTGGCCGGCGGCGGCGGGTTCGCGGGTGTTTTCCCGGGACGGGGTGGATTCGGGCTCGGAGGATTCGCCTTTGAGCAGGGCAATGTCTTCTTCGGTCAGCTCGGGGGTGACAAGGGAGTAGATGGCGGGGATGACAAAGAGGGTGAGGGCGGCGCCGACGATGAGGCCGCCGATAATGGCCACACCCATGGAGACGCGGCTCTGGGCGCCGGCTCCGACGGCGAGGGCGATGGGCAGGATGCCGAGGATGGTGGAGCAAGTCGTCATGAGGATGGGGCGGAAACGGGCGGCGGCGGCATCAAGGGCGGCTTCTGCGACGGAGAGGCCGGCGCGCTTGCGCTGATTGGCGAACTCAACGAGGAGGATGCCGTTTTTGGTGACCAGCCCGATGAGCATGATGAGGCCGATCTGGCTGAAGATGTTGAGGGTCTCGCGGAAAAACCAGAGCGAGAAAAGCGCCCCGGCAAGGGCGAGGGGCACGGTCAGCATGATGGTGAAGGGATCGCGGAAGCTTTCGAACTGGGCCGCGAGCACGAGGTAGACCAAGACGAGGGCGAAGGCGAAGACGAAGCCGAGGCTGGCCGCGCTCTGCTCGAATTCGCGGGACTGGCCGGCGAGGGCGGTGGTGTAGGTTTCGTCGAGCAGCTCGCCGGCGAGAGTGCGCATGGCGGCGATGCCATCGCCGATGGTGTATCCATTATTCAAATTCGCGGAGATGGTGGCGGAGGCGAGGCGGTCGAAACGGTAGAGCTGGGGCGGACCGGCGGCTTCGGAAATCTCGATGAGGTTGTCGAGGGTGATGAGGCGGCCGTTCTCGCTGCGGACGGCGACTTGGGTGAGGTCGAAAGGAGTGGCGCGGAAATCACGCTCGAGTTGGCCGACAACCTGGTATTGGCGGCCGTCGAGGAGAAAGAAGCCGAAGCGTTGGCCGCTGAGGGCGGCTTGGAGGGTTTCGGCGATCTTGAGGACGGAAACGCCGAGGACGCGGGCGCGGTTGCGGTCGATGGCGATGCGGACCTCGGGTTTGTCGAACTTGAGGTCGGCATCGACGAAGGAGAAGGCGGGGTCGTCCCGGGCGGACTGGAGAAATTCGGGAAGGATCTCCTCGAGTTGCTCGAGGGTGCGGGCCTGGATGACGAATTGGACCGGGAGGCCGGCGCGGCGGCCGCCGATGCTGGGCGGCTCGCTGACGGAGATCCGGGCGCCCGGGAGCTCGCGGAGCCGGCGGTTGAGGGCGGAGGCGATTTCGGATTGGCTTCGTTCGCGCTGGGATGCATCCACAAGCCGGATACGTACCTGCCCGGAGTTGACGCTGGTGGCGGCGCCGAAGCCCGGCGAAGTTATGGAGGTGATATTGTCGCGCTCGTACTCGCGCAGCTCGTCGAGGACGACCGCGTCGATCCGGTTCATGACCTCGGACATGTATTCGAAATTGCGGCCCTCGGGGGCGGAGGCGCGGACGAGGATTTCGCCGCGGTCCTCGAGCGGGGCCAGTTCCGAAGGCAGGGCGCGGAAGAGGAGCACGATAAGCCCGACGGCGGCGACGAGGACGGGCAGGGCGAGCCAGGGCCGGGTGAGGAAGGCCCCCAGCCAAGACCGGTAGCCCTCGTTGAGACGGGCGAAAAACGGCTCGGTGCGCCGATGGAAACGGCCAGTGCCGGTGTGGCCTTTGAGCAGGCGGGTGCTCAGCATGGGCGTAAGCGTGAGGGCGACAAAAGAGGAGATGACGACCGCCCCGGCGAGGACCATGCCGAACTCCCGGAAGAGGCGTCCGGTCAACCCGCCGAGAAAAAGCAGGGGCAGGAAGACGGTCACCAGCGACACGGTGGTGGCGATGACGGCGAGAAAGATCTCCCGGACCCCGGCGATGCCGGCGGCGGCCGGGGCCATGCCCCGCTCCATCTTGGAGTAGATGTTTTCGAGGACCACAATGGCGTCGTCCACGACCAGCCCGATGGCCAGAACGATGGCGAGCAGGGTGAGGACATTGATCGAGAAGCCGGCCGCGAACATCACGAAAAACGCCCCGATGAGGGAGATGGGGATGACGATGGCGGGAATGAGGGTGGTGCGCCACTCGCGCAGGAAGAGGAAAATCACCATCACGACCAGGGTGAGGGCCACGAAAATGGTCTGGCGGACCTCGGCGATGGAGGCGCGGATGTACTCGGTGGAGTCGAAGCCGATGGCGAGGCTGATGTCGTCGGGCAAGTCGGCGCCGATGCGATCCATGCGGAGGTAGAACTCGTCGGCGATATCGATGTGGTTGGCGCCCGGCTGGGGCCGGAGGACCACGATGACCATGGGAATGCCGTCGCGTTTGAGCACGGTGCGCTCGTTGAGGGCGCCCAGCTCGGCGCGGCCGACATCGCGGAGGCGGACGAGGCTGTCGCCCTCGCGCAGGATGACGAGGTCGTTGAACTCCTCCACCGACTCCAGTCGGCTGAGGGTGCGGACCGTTAATTCGGTATCCAGGCCCTCGATACGGCCGGTGGGCAGCTCGACATTGGCTCCGGCGAGGGCCTGGCGGACATCGACCGGGGTGATGCCGTAAGCGGTGAGGAGCTGGGGGTCGAGCCAGAGCCGCATGGCGTACTCCTTGGCGCCCCAGATATTGACCTCGCTGATTCCCGGGATGGTTTCGAGCCGCGGCTTGATCTGAGTGTCGGCGAGGGCGGTGAGTTCGAGCAGGCTGCGGAGGGTGGAGCTGACGGAAAGCCCGATGATGGGCATGGAATCGGCGTCAGCCTTGATCACGATCGGAGGCTCGGCGTCGGGCGGGAGGAAGCGGACGGCGCGGGAGACGCGGTCGCGGACATCGTTGGCGGCGGATTCAAGGTCGATGCCGAGACGGAATTCGGCGACGACGGTGCTGCGGCCGTCGTTGCTGACGGAGGTGAGCGTGTCGATGCCGGCGACGGCGTTGATCGACTCTTCCAGGGGTGTGGTGATCTGGGCTTCGACGACACGGGCGTTGGCGCCCGGGTAATCGGTGCGGACGGTGACGACGGAAGGTTCAACGGCGGGGTATTCGCGGACGCCGAGAAAGCTGTAGGCGATGAGGCCGAAGAGCACGATCGTGAGCGACATGACCGTCGCGAGGACCGGCCGGCGAATGCTGAGGGAAGTGAGGTTCATGTCGACGGATCGCCGGCGCCGGCGGGAGCTTCGGTGTCTTCGCGGTCGCGCGGTTCGACGCGGAGGCCGGAGCGCATCTGTTGGACCCCGGAAGTGATGACGACCTCACCTGGCTCGAGTCCCTCGATGATCTGGATTTCGCGGTCGGTGCGGACACCGGTGCGGACCCGGCGGGCGGCGGCGCGGCCGTCTTCGACGACGTAGAGCGTATTGGTGGACAGCCCGGGGAGCAGAGCGGTGGTGGGAACGAGAAGGGCGTCGGAAATCTCCTCGAGGGAAAGCTCGATCCGGGCGAAGGCCCCGGGGAGGAGGAGCCCGCGGGGATTGTCGACGGCGGCGCGGAGCAGGAGCGTGCGGGTGGCGGCGTCGATGCGCGGCTCGATGGCGATGACCTCGCCCTCGAACTGGTCGCTCACGCCTGGGGTGGTGAAGGTGACCGGGATGCCGGTGCGGATCCGGTTGAGGTGGCGTTCGGAGACGGAAAAATCGACCTTGACCTGATCGAGGCTCTGGAGGGTGGCGATGGTGTTGCCGGGGGAGAGAATGGTTCCGGGACTGACGAAGCGCAGGCCGATGCGGCCGGCGAAAGGGGCTCGGATTTCGGTTTTGGTGAGGCGGGCCCGGAGAAGTTCCCGCTCGGCCTCAAGGACGCGGACTTCATTGAGGCTGGCATCGTAGGCCTCCTGGCTGGTGCCCCGCTGTTCGAGGAGGCGGGCCTGGCGTTCCTCCCGGGAGCGGGCAAGGTCGAGCTCGACGGTGGTGCGGGAGAGCTGGGCGCGCAGTTCGGCGTCGTCGAGCCGAACAAGGACGGCTCCCTTTTCGACGGTGGTGCCCTCGGTAAAAGCAATTTCGACGACTCGGCCGGAGATCTCACTCTGCAACTCGACCTCTTCGGCGGCGCGGATGGTGCCGGTGGAGAAAACCCGTTCACGCAACGGAGTGGGGTCGATGCGCTGGGTGAAAACCGGGAGTGCAGGCGCTTCCGAGGGGCCGGAGCTGGGGGAGTTGGCGGATTCGGCGGGGGCCGGCCAGAGCCTCCAAGTGAGGAGGCCGGCGAAGATGGCACCGAGCAGACACAGGCCGATGAGGAGGCTTTTTGGCATGGGCGGGTCGTTTGGGAGAGTCCTGAAAGAGAGGACGCCGGCGCGGCGGACGGGGTTTCGAAGGCAGCCTCAAACCCCGCCCACAGGCGAAAACAGATGTACCATGGGCCGGGGACCGGGGCAACCCGACGGGCGGATTTGCCGGCGCGGAGGCGGCGCCGGCGGGACGGTCAGCGGGAGCGGGCCTTGGCGGTGGCGCGCTGGAGACGATCGATGGCGGGCTTGAGGGGATCGAGCGCGCCCGGCTCCATCCGATCGATGAAAAGGACGCCATTCAGGTGGTCGACCTCGTGCTGGATGCAGCGGCCGAAGAGGCCGTCGCACTCCAACTCGTGGGGATGGCCGTGGAGGTCCTGGAAGCGGACCGAAACCCAGTCCGGCCGGAGGACTTCGCCGCGGATTTCGGGGAAGGAGAGGCAGCCCTCTTCATAGCGGGTGACCGGCTCCGGGCGCACCGTGACCTCGGGGTTCACGAGTGCCAGAGGCATGATCAGCTCCAGCGGCGGGGAGGATGCATCCAACCGCCAGGAGAAGTGGTCGTCCATGCCGCGCAGATCGATGACGCAGAGCTGGAGGGCGCGGCCGACCTGCTGGGCGGCGAGGCCGATGCCGTCGGCCCGATGCATGGCATCGATCATTTCCTCGGCCAGGCGGGCGAGGGCGGCATCAAAGCGGGCCACGGGGGCTCCTTTTTGCCGGAGGACGGGGTCGCCGTAGTGAACAATGGAAAGCGCCATGGGTCAAAGCAGCCAGAATAGGCTTCCCGCTGAGGGACCGGCAATTACCTTTTGATGCAATGAACGGCAAAGCGGGCACAGGCGGCGGAGGCATGACCGGCCTCTATCTGCTCTTGGCGACCGGTCTGGTCCTGCTTGGACTCGGCTGGCTGGTGCCCGCCCAGGTGCGATCGACGCCGCCGGTGGTGCTGGCGGCGGCCGCCCGGGATACGCCGAGTTTGATCCAGCTTGGCGAGGACCTTCTGCGCGAGGGCCGCCCCGGATCCGCGGGCTTGGTGGCGCAGGCCGCCGAGGGGCTGGATCTGCCGGGTGCGGCGGGGTTGAAGCGGCGGGTGCTGGAGCGGAAGGAAGAGAGCATCGACCTGAAGGTATTCGGCCAATGGGAGCCCTTGTTGGACCAGGTTTTCACGGCCGAGCAGGCGCAAGCGGCGGCGGAGCGGGAAGGGTTTGTCTCCCAGATGCTTCGGCCGGAGATCCGGCATTCGGCCGCACGGCTGCTGGCCAACAGCCGCAACCCCTCGGTCCAGCGCATTCTGGAGACACGCGGGGTTACGGAGTGGCGGCAGTTCATGCCGGTGGGGAGCGCGGCGGGGCAGCCCTTGGAGGCGGTGATCCTGACGACGGCCTTGCTGGCGCAGGCGAGCCAGTTCTCGGCCGGGGTGGCCAACTCGCTTGATGCCGCGGTGGCGGAGGCGCTGGCGGAAGGGCGGGCGGCGCGGTTGGAGCTTTTTTATCTCGATCTGCTCACCTTGGGGCGACGGTTGCCATGGTCGGGCCTGGTGGACCTGACCCGCCGGGTGGACGATTTGGATGGGTTTTCGCTCGTGCGCCATGCCCTGCAGAACAGCGAAGCCGGGCTGCCGCTGGTCTATGCGGCCGGGATGGCGACCGGAGACCCGGCGGCGGTGGCGGGTTATCTGCATGAGTACGGCCGCGATGCCGTCGAAGGGCTGCGACTGGCGGCGGCCGAGGGCACCGGGGCGATCCGGTTGCTGGTGAAGCGGAATGTCCCGGTGAGCGGACTGGAGGCGGACCGGCGGCCTCCGCCGGAATGGTGGCACGGATTGACGGCCCGGCTGGCCCCGCTGGCGGCGGATCTGCCGCTGGTCGCGCTGCTCCTGCGCTACGCCTTTTTTCTCGGGGCGGCGGCCAGTCTGATGGCGGTGCTCGACCGCCTGCTGGGTTTTTCCTATTCCTCGATCCGTGGAACCTTCAGCCCGACCAAAGCCGGCATCTTCCGGGGTTCCGGAACCTTGCTTGGCGGACTCGTTCTCTTCACCCTGAGCGAACCCTTTTTATTCCAACCCGCCTCCATGCCGGAGTTTCAGGTCCGGCTGGTTCTGCCCGTGCTGGCAGAGGCGACACCCGAAACCGCAGCCGAAACCGCATCCCTCATCCCCGCCGTGGAAATCACCACCATCCTCACGATCACCTTTTTCCTGCTTATCCAGTGCCTCGTCTACATGGTCTGCCTGCTGAAGATCCGGGAGATCGACCAATCCGGGGCGCCCAGCCTGGTTAAGCTCAAGCTGATGGAAAACGAGGACAACCTCTTCGACACCGGACTTTACGTGGGCATCGCGGGCACCTGTATTTCGCTCGTGCTGCAGGTGCTGGGCTTCATCGAGGCCAACCTGCTGGCGGCTTATTCTTCAAACCTCTTCGGGATCATGTGCGTGGCGATCGTGAAGATCCGCCACGTGCGTCCCTACAAGTGCCAGCTCATCATGGAGAGTCAGTCGGAGCTGAAGCTGGTCGAAGCCTGAGGACCGTATGAACCGCACCCTGTTGTTGATCCTGGTCGATTTTCTCCTGCTCACGCTGTTGGCGTTGACGCAGTGGGACCGGATTGACGAGACCGGTGAGCCCGGTTCGACGGTCAGCCGCAGTCCGGGCGAGGCGGTCTACCTCCCCGGCGACCAGGACCTGGTGGAAGTGCTGCGCCTTTCGCTGGAGGATGAACAGGCGGCGCGGGAATCTCTGCGCGACGAACTGGAAGCCCTCTCGAACCAACTGGAAGGCCGGGACGAAACCCTGGCTGAGCGGGAAGCACGCCTGGCGCGGATGCAGCGCGAACTGGAGGAGCGCAGCCGGGAGATGCAGCAGCTCGACGAGCGTTACGGGCAGACCCGCCAGGAGCTGGAAGCGCTGAGCGAGAACTTGGCCCGGGTGCGGGAGGAGGCCGCGCAGAGCCAGACCCAGAGCCGGATGCTGCAGGAGGAGCTGGCGCGCCGGCGGGAGGAAGCCGCCCGGCTCGAACAGAACCTCGAGCAAGTGGCCTCCCAGCGCGAGGAGGCCGAGCGCCGTGCGCGTGAACTCGATGTGCAGGTGCGCGTGGCCGAGGAGGAGCGCCGGTTTCTGCGGGAGAACGTCGATGTGCTCCGGCAGGAAGTGGTGGTGGTGCGGCAGGAAAAGGAGCGCATCCAGGAGCAGGCGGGCCGCCTGGCCGAAGGGGTGACCCGCCTGGCTGAAACCTCCGATGACCTCCGGCGGGAAATCCGCTCCAACGTGCCGATCAACGCCAACACCCTTTTCCAGCGGTTTCTCGACAATCGCATTGATGCGACGATGGAGGCGCGGCGGACCGTCTTTCTCGGGTCGGGGGTGCGCAACCGCGATCTCCGCACCATCCTGGTGACCGACGGGGAGGATGTCTTTGCCATCTTCCACCTCGAGGCGACGCCCTTGTCCCTGCGGGACCAGGCGGCCGACTGGACCACCCTGCGGGGCCAGCTCGCACGGCAGGGGGTGGAAGCGGACATCAGCGGCATCGCCTTTCTGGCCCGCGATCCGCGGGTGGTGGTGGTGCGGCTGGAGCAGCCCGTGATCAATGCCTTTGGGGTGCAGCTCTTTCCGACCGCCCTGGAGCCCTTCAAATTTCCGGAGGCGGTGCTGATCAATGCCGGGGGTGGTTACTATGGCGAAGTGGAGTTTCGCCTTGACCCGGACACTCCGAACTATGTCCGGATGCAGTCGCGGATTTTCAACCGGCTTTTCGGCGAGTTCTCACCCTCGACCGGGGATCTCGTTTTCAGCAAGACCGGGGAACTGCTCGGCATCATGATCAACCGCGAGTACTGCGTTTTGATCGACAACTTCATCGCGGCGGCGCGGCTGGAATTCGGGGAAAACCTCAGCGGGACGGGAGACACCCTCTCCCGGATGCGGTCCCGGCTGGGGCGGCTGCCGCAGCGGCTGCAGTAGGTGCCGGCATTGCCGCGGCCGGGGTGAGTCGGCGGAAGTGCGGGTGGAGGTCCGGCCGACTCACGGGGTCGGCCGCACGGGAAACGACGGTGTCGTGGCTTCGCCGATACGGTGCGGGCCGCGGCCGCCGGCGTCACCAGTGGCCGTATTCGCCGGCCTGGAGGCTGCGGGCGAACTCGACGAGGAGTCGGACGGTGTTTTCGATATCGCGCAAGTCGGCGAGTTCGCTGGGGGTGTGCATGTAGCGCAGGGGCACGCTGAGCAGCCCGGTGGCGACGCCGGAGCGGGCCATCTGGATGGCCCGGGCATCGGTGGGGGTGGGCCGTGGGTCGGCCTCGTGCTGGAGAGGGATCTTGGCTTTCCGGGCGCAGGCGAGGAGGCGTTCGTGGATGAACGGATTGATGTTGGGGCCGCGGCAGAGAATGGGGCCGCCGCCGAGTTTGGTTTCACCGTATTTGCGGGCGTCGCAATCCGGATGGTCGGTGGCATGGCCGACATCGACGGCGATGGCGAGGTGGGGATTGACCCCGTAGCCGGCGACGGTGGCGCCGCGGACGCCGATTTCCTCCTGGCTGGTGGCCACGGAAACGACCCGGGCGGCCGGCCGGCGTTTGCCCGCGGCGAGGCGGATGAGGGTTTCGCCGACCACGTAGGCGCCGATCTTGTTGTCGAAGGCGCGGGCGGTGGCGACGGTGCCGGAGATCATTTCAAAGCCCATGTCGTAGGTGGCGACATCGCCGATGGAGACGCGTTTTTCAGCCTCCTTGCGGGAGCCGGCGCCGATATCGATCCACATCTCGTGGATTTCGGGGATCTTTTTCCGGTCTTCCGGGGACATGAGGTGGATGGCCCGCTTGCCGGTGACGCCGCGGACCTGGCCTTCCGCGGTCTGGATGAGGACGCGGCGGCCGGGGATCATGATCCGGTCGTGGCCGCCGATGGCGTCGAAGTAGAGGAAGCCGTCCTTGTTGATGTAAGTGATGATGAGGCCGAGCTCGTCCATGTGGCCGGAGAGCATGAGCACGGGATCGCCTTCCGGGTTGAGGGTGGCGATGCGGTTGCCGAGGGCATCCTTTTCCATGGTGTCGGCGGCGGGGCCGACATGGCGGTCATAAACGGCCTGGGCCTCGGCTTCAGCGCCGGAAGGGCTGCGGGCGGCGAGGAGGTCGGTGAGGAAGGCGGGGGGTTCCGGTGGTGCTTTGGCCATGGCGGGAGGCTGTGCGGAAAAGCCGTGGAGACAAAACTTTTTCGGTTTTGGAGTGGTTTTCCCGGGCGGTGATTTGTATTCGGGGGGCGTGACGATTTACCCAGCCATTGATTTGAAGGAAGGGCGTTGCGTGCGGCTGCTGCAGGGCCGGGCGGATGCCCAGACGGTTTACTCTGACAATCCCGCGGAAGTCGCGGAGGGATTTGCCCGGGCCGGCGCCAAGTGGGTCCACGTGGTCGATCTGGACGGCGCCTTCACCGGCCAGCCCGCCAACCGGGCGGCGGTGCGGGCGATCGCGGGGTCGGGCCTGCGGGTGCAGTTGGGCGGCGGGCTGCGCAACGAAGAGGCGGTGGCGGCGGCCTTGGACGACGGCGCCTCCCGGGTCGTGATCGGCACGAAGGCGCTGGAGCGCAAAGGGGCTTTTTTACGGGAGTTGGTCGGGCTCTTCGGCTCCGGGCAGGTGGCGGTGGGGGTGGATGCGAAGGACGGCAAGGTGGCGGTGAAAGGCTGGGCGGAGTTGACCGAGGTTTCCGCGGCGGAAGTGGCGCGTTGGGCGGCCGATGCCGGGGCGGCCCGGCTCATCTACACCGATATTGCGACCGACGGCATGCTGCGGGGACCGAACTTCGAGGCCATCGAGGCCCTCCTGAAGGTCGCCGGGATTCCCGTAATCGCCTCGGGCGGGGTCAGCGGGGAGAATGACATCCTGCGCTTGTCCCTGTTGGCCAAGCAGTCTGGCCGGCTCGAAGGGGTGATCGTGGGCAAGGCGATCTACGAGGGCCGGGTGGACCTGCGGCACGCTTTGGAAGTGGCCGGGCAGGATTAGGCGATCCTTTCCCTGGCGGTATCGGCGCTTTGGCGTGCGATGCCGAGGATGCCGAGGGTGAGGGTGGCGGCGAGGATGAGCGGACTGGAGAGGAGCAGGTCGGGGATGCGGTCGGGGTTTTCCAAATACACCGGCCAGGCCAGGCCGGTGACGAAGTAGCCCGTGCCGAGGACGATGGCCAGAGCCCCGAAGGCGGAGGTGCCGGCGATGACGAGCGGCTTTTGAAAAGCCAGCCCGAGCCCTCCGGAGATCGCGGCCAGGATCCCCGCGAGGATGAGGGCGGGCAGATCGCCCAGACCGCCAAAAACCACCAGGCCGGCCATCAGGCCGAGGCCGCCGGTGAGGACAAAAACCCCCAGCAGGTAGAGCGACCAAGCGGTGAGGCCGAAGCTGACCGCCCCCAGGGCGGCCATCCCGGCGATAAACCACCAGGCGCCGGGCAGGAGGTGCTCGCCCAGGCTCCAGCCGAGAAACCAGCCGCCGAGAAAGCCCGCCGCGGAAAATGAAACCCGGAAGGCTCGGTACCCGTGCAGGCAGTTGATCACACCCAGGAAAACAAGGACAAGGGAGCCGGAGCCGAAGGAGGGATCAAGGCTGGTCATGGAGAAGCGGATGGCGGCCCGGCTTCAGCCGGAATCGGCGCACCCGGGATCCGAGTCCACCGGGGCGGCGAAGCCATGGCAACGATGAAACCGGGCAGGAGCACGCCGCGGGCAGACACGAAAAAGGCGGCGTTGGGGGGACGCCGCCTTTCGGCCGGACCGGGCTTTCCTTGTTATCACCTCCGCGGAGCCAATGGTTCTGAGCGCGTGAGGCCGTCCGGGAGGGTCAGGTGAAACCACCCGGTCCGAAAATCGCTGAATGCTTGCGGCGGCCCCGCAACCGGCGCGGGTTGAGACGGCCGAGGGTGCGCCGGAAGCGGTGGCAGCAGGAAAAAGACTCCGCCTCCACCCCAGGAGCGGAACCTTGTCCGGGCAGGGGCGGTGGCGGAGATTTTGTACGACCCAACCAAGCAACTTTCCCCTCTTCACCCGAAGGTCCCTCAAGGGGAAGAAAATCGTAATGGTGCTGGAGGCAGTGGGTCATGGATAAAGGGAGAAGCCGTAAGGAGATCTAATGATTACCTCTTTGTCTTATGAGTTAAACTGCCACTATATCGGCGCCCGTCAACCGAAACCGACCGGTTTGGCGCGGATTGCGGGCGTTTCTATTTCAGCTTATGGCAATGGAAACGTTTGCTGATGCTTCCCTGCGGGGAGGCGGAGCGTCCCCGGTGCCGGGCGGGCCGTTGCGCCGGGAGGTGGCGCCCGGTGTTCAGCGGCTTCGCCAGGAGGCCTCGAAGGGGAGGGCGGCCCGGCCGAGGTCGCGGAGGGCGGCGGCTTCGGCGTGGCGCATGGCCCGGCGGGCGGCCGGGGTGCGGTCGTCGAGACCGGCCAGGTGAAGGTATCCGTGGATCAGATACAAAAGGAGTTCGCGGGCGAAAGGGGTGCCTTGGTCCGCGGCCAACTCGGCGGCGCGGGCGGGGCTGAGGCAGATCTCGCCGGCGAAGCCGGCGGCGGGATCGCCGGGAAAGGTGATGACATCGGTGGGGGAAGGATCGCCGAGAAAATCGGCGTGGAGGCGGGCGTGGGCGCGGGGTCCGAGAAAGGCGATGGAGAGTTCGCCCTCGGGAGCGTGCGGGCCGGGCCGCTGGTCGAGATGGTGCACGATCCCGGCGGCGTGGCCGCGGCCGAGCCGCAGCCGGGAGCAGCGGTTAAGAACGGGAACCGGCCGGGGCACGGGTTTTGTCTTCGGCGGCGGGGGTGGCGGGCTCCCGGGACTCCTTTTTCTCCTTTTCCTTGGAGGGGTAGGCGAGCCGGGAGTGGAGGGAGTTGAAGAGGGTGCGGATGAAGCTTTCGCGGATCGTGTTGAGGTCGGCCAGGGTGAGGGGGCATTCATCGAGCTGGCCGTCGCGGATGCGGTCTTCGGTGATGTTTTCGACGAGTTCGCGCACGCTCTGGGGGGTGACCTTCTGGAGGGAGCGGCTGGCCGCCTCGATGGAGTCGGCGAGCAGGATGATGCCGCTTTCGCGGGATTGGGGCCGGGGGCCGTCGTAGCGGTAGGTGGACTCGCTGACGGAGCTGGAGTCCTGGCCGGAAGCATCTCCGGCTTGTGCGCCCTGGCTGAGGCGTTCGTTTTCGCGGGCGCGGTGGTAGAAGTAATAAATCAGGCTGGTGCCGTGGTGCTGGCGGATGACATCGATGACCGGGCGAGGCAGCTTGTGGGTGAGGGCGAGGTCGACGCCCTCCTTGACGTGGCTCTTGATCACGAGGGCGGAAAAGGAGGGCGATTTTTCGTCGTGGGGATTGGCCCCGCCGCGTTGGTTTTCGGCGAAGTATTCCGGTTTCACCATCTTGCCGATGTCGTGGAACATGCAGCAGACCCGGCAAAGGAGGGCGTTGGCGCCGATGCCGTTGGCGGCGTTCTCGGAGAGACTGCCGACCATGAGGGAGTGGTGGTAGGTGCCGGGCGCCTCGAGCTGCATGCGGCGGAGCAGCGGGTGGTTGTAGTCGGACAACTCCAGCAGGGTGATGTCGGTGGTGCGCTTGAAGAGGCCCTCGAGGATCGGGAGCAGGCCGATGACGACGATGGCGGTGACGAGGCCGGAGGCCTGGCCGGCGACCATTTGTTTGCCGATGGTGAGGAGGGGGATTTGATCGGCGAGACCGAGCAGAAAAGCGGCGACGGCGACGGTGAGGCCGGCCCAGAAGCCGGCGGTGACGACCTTGCCGCGGCGGCGGATGTGGCGGCAGCAGAAGACGGCCACGGTGGCGGAGAGGAAAGAAATGACGAGCAGGTCGAGACGGTTGCCGAAGATGACGGCGGTGAAGAGGCTGACGAGGAGGGCGGTGAAGAGGGCGGGGCCGATCCCGATGAGGATGGCCACGATAAGCGGGGCGAGCACGACCGGGGCGGCGTAGGGGACGATTCCGCCGAGGGCGAAGTTTTCCAGGAAATAGGGGAGGATGCCCAGCTCGAAGCAGAGCCGCACCGCGAGCAGGTTGCCGACGACGACGAGGACGAGCAGACCGAGGCGGGTGTTGCTGCTGAGGGTGGCGCGGTCCTCGAGGCGGATGTAAAAGACGGCGGCCATGACCATGCCGAGCACGAGCAGGACCCGGCCGATGAGCTGGGCGTCCAGGCCGGTGACGACCCGGCTGACCTGGGCGAGGTGCTCCTGATAGGCGAGCAGCATTTCATGTTGCTCGGGAGTGACGCGCGTGCCCGGCTCGATGATACTGCGGCCTTCGGCGACGGTGACGATTTCGGGCTGCAGGCCGGCGAGATTGGCGCGGCGGGCCGCCCGGGTGGCCTCGGGATCCCAGAGCAGATTGGTGGTCAGGCCCTGGCTGAAGAGGCGGAACATGGCGGTGGCGACCGCCGGGGGAATGTTTTCCGCGGAGAGGTTGATGCGGAGAAAGACGAGGGCGTTGTCGAGGGACTGGATCCGGCGCTGGGTGATGCGGCCATCCTCATTGATGAAAACGAGGGAGCCGTCGCCAAGATCGGTGCCGAGGAGCGAGCCGCGGCGGTCGAAGACGCCTTCGCGGTAGATTTCGCGGAGGAAAAAGAGGCCGGTTTCGAGCAGGGTGCGGCGGTCCTCGGCATTGCCCCAACGGGTCAGGGTGTCGAGGTCGTTGAGGCTGAGGCGGTAGCTGCCGCGGGCGTTGAAAGCTTCGGCGGTGTCGAGGAGGGCATCGGGCTCGCGCAGGAGGTTTTCCTCTTCGAGGGTTTCGAGATCCCCGATGAGGGCCTGGATATGGCGTTCGAACTGCTCCAGCGGGGTGAAGACGATGCTGTAGACCGGCGGGGTCTGCTCGATGATTTCCTCGCGTTTGCGCTCGGTGAGCAGGCGGCTCTCATAGGAGAATTGAGAACTGGCGATGATCCGGACGTTGGCGTATTGGTTGGGCAGGATCTGGAAGCCGGCGGGATGGATGCCGACAAAGCTGATGACGACAATCGAAGCGACGGTGAGGAAAAAGATGCCAAAGGCGATGACCCGGCTCGTTTCGAGCTGGGCGAGAAAGCCGCCTTCTTTTTCCTGGCGGCGCTTGCGCCGCTGGGGGAAGAGACCGGGCAGCAGCCCGCTGAGTTTATCCGACAAGGCCATGATGGAAAGGCGTTCGACCGGCGTAAACGGTTAGCCGGCCGGCTGGGCTGAGCACAGACTGGACCATGGCGGAGAAAATAAGATCAGGCCCGGCTGGTGCCGTCCGGCGCGGCCTCGCGGTGAGCCTGGTAGGCTTCGATGATTTTCTGGACCAGCGGGTGGCGGACCACGTCGCTGCCATCGAAATAGTGGAAAGCGATTTCGGGGATGCCGCGGAGGATGCGGGCAGCTTCGACGAGACCGGAGGCGCGGGAGCGGGGAAGGTCGATCTGGGTGACATCCCCGGTGACGACCATGCGGCTGTTGTCGCCGAGGCGGGTGAGAAACATCATCATTTGTTCTGCCGTGGCATTCTGGGCCTCGTCGAGGATCACGAAGGCGTTGCTGAGGGTGCGGCCCCGCATGTAGGCCAGCGGGGCGATCTCGATGATTCCGCGGTCAATCAAGCGCACCACATCCTCCTTGTCCAGCATATCATACATGGCGTCGTAGAGCGGCCGGAGGTAGGGAAGGATCTTCTCCCGGAGGTCGCCGGGGAGAAATCCGAGGGCTTCGCCGGCCTCGACCGCGGGGCGGGCGAGGATGATTTTTTCAATCCGGTTGGCGAGCAGCTCGGCGAGGGCGACGGCGACAGCGAGGTAGGTCTTGCCGGTCCCGGCGGGGCCGATGCCGAAGACAATGTCGTGGGCGCGCACCGCCTCCAGGTAGCGTTTCTGGCCCAGGGTTTTGGGGACGATGGTACGACGACCCGTCTGGATGACCACGGGGCGTTCGAAGAGGGCGCGGATGGCCTCGGTGTGCCCTGCGGCGACCTGGTCGAGGAGGCGGCGGAAATCCGCGCTTTTCAGGACAAGGCCTTGGGAGCGGGCTTCATCCAAGAGGGTGAAAAAGGCTTTTCCGCGTCCGACCGCATCCTCCGGGCCCTGGAGGGCGAGCCAGTCCTCCCGGCTGACGAGCGTGAGGCCGAGCCGGGACTCGGCGAGCTGGAGGTTCTCTTCGCGGCCGCAGTAGAGCTGGTTGAGGTGGCGGGGGTTGGGAAAAAAGAGCTTTTTCTCGACCACGGGAGGGGAGGGAGCATCCATGGCCTCAGGTGTCGGCGCGCTTGGCCGGGGGGTGGGCGGAAAGCCGCTCCCACATGGCGTCGAGGCTCTGCGGGAGGACGCGGGTGTTGCCGATCACGGGCATGAAATTGGTGTCGCCGCGCCAGCGCGGCACGATGTGGAAGTGGAGGTGGGAGGGGATGCCGGCGCCGGCGGTGCGGCCGAGGTTGAGGCCGATGTTGTAGCCGTCGGGCTGGAGGGCGCGGCGGAGGATTTCCTTGCCGTCGGTGACGATGGCCATGAGGTCGCTGGCTTCCTCGGTCGAAAGATCGGTGAGGTCGGCCACTTCGCGGTAGGGCAGGGCGAGGAGGTGGCCGGCGTTGTAGGGGAAGCGGTTGAGGATGAGAAAGGTGTGGGGCCGGCGATGGAGAATGAGGGCGGCGCGGTCGTTGCCGGAAGCGGCCAGGCCGGCAAACGGGCTGCCGCCGGTTTCCGGTTTCGGTGCCTGGATGTATTCCATCCGCCAATAGGCATGCAGGTGCTCCATGTGGGTGTAAAAAGGTGCCGCGGGAGCAATCGGCCCTGCGGCGGGAAAAATCGGTTCTGCAGGATGGGCGTGGGAAAGTCAAAACCCTCTTGTGTGGATCGCCCCGGGGTGATGAAAGCGCTTGCTCCGCGGGGCGGATGCTCTTTTGTGCGAAGTATCGTGACGGATGCTCCCGCCCCTCAGAAGCCGCCTGCGGTTCCCCTGCCCGGTCCCCTCAAAGCAACGCTTTTGCTGGCGGCCGGGTTCATGGCCTTCCTGGTCTGGGACCAGCATTACTGGTGGTCGCACAAGGAGGATTACACCTTTGGCTACTTGGTGCCCTTCTTTGTGGCCTATGTGATCTACGACCGTTGGCCGCGGATCCTCGGTCTTCTCGGCAAAGGCCCGGAGGAGGCGTTGCCTTCGGGAATACTGGGAGCGGCGCGGGCGCTGGCGCTGGCGGTGTTTGCCGGATCGGCGCTGATGTTCGCCTTTGGCGCCTTTTACCGGGCGGGTGCGGGCCCCTCCAATCCCGGCTCCCTCGCGCTCGCGCTCGGCTTCTGCGGGTTGCTGCTCTCGATGGTGTACCTCAACCAGCCCGAGCGGGCGCCCGAGGACGGGGCCCGGCCCGCCCGGGGGATGGGCCTGCGGTCATTGATGCGCAGCCCCCGGTTTCAAGTGGCGGCGCTCTTTCTCTTCCCCGCTCTCGTCTGGGTGGTCTCCGCCCCCCTGCTCTCGGTGGTGGAAAACAACCTCAGCATGTTCCTGCTCAACCAGGTCACGGTGGTGGTCTTTTTCACCTTCGACATGCTTGGGCTGCCCCTGGAGCGGCAGGGCAATATCCTCATCCTGCCCGAGGGGCAGGTGGGGGTGGCCGAGGCCTGCTCGGGGATCCGCTCCCTCACGGCCTGCCTCTTCGCCGGCTCCTTCCTGGCCGCGGTTTTCCTCAACGCCTTCTGGAAAAAAGTCGCGCTCGTGGCCCTGGCCATGCTCTTCGCCTTTTTCACCAACCTCCTGCGCAGCCTCTTCCTGACCGCCTGGGCCTACGCTTACGGCCCCGAGGCGATCGACGGCGCGGTGCACGATGTCACCGGCTACGCGGTCCTCGGCCTGACCTCCATCGGGCTGATCTGCCTGCTGCCGGTCTTCAACCTAAACCTTGATAAACTGGCCGAAGAGATCGAACCGCGTCCGCCCCCGGTGGCGCATTGAGCATGGAATAAAGGCGGTGCCGCCTCTCTCCGCACGCGAGGGCTGGTGTCAATTGTGAATAAAGTTTCAAAGACCGGGACGGTTTTCTGGTAAAGCAAGATTGGTATTGCCCTCTCTGACTGTAGGGTCGTTTGATCTGCTCCGTTGAATACCCCGACTTTCAACCCTTGCTGCCCCTCCCCCGGTCCGGCTGAGGCCCGCCCCTTTCATTTTGGTCCTGGTTAACCAGGATCACCTCAAGCACAGCCAACAAACTACAACCATGACGAAATCCATACCCTTCGGAGTTTTTCGCTGGCCCGCTTTTGCGGTCGCAGCGGCACTCCTGCCCCTGGGACTGATCGCCCAGCCGGCAACTGCTGACGATGACGAGGATGACGACGAGCTCTACATCCTCTCCCCGTTCGAGGTCGATGCCTCCCGGGATACCGGTTATTCCGCCACCAACGCCATTTCCGCGACGCGTTTGAGCACCGCCATCCGGGACATTCCCCTGTCCCTCGAGGTGGTGACGAACGAGTTCATGCGGGATACCGGCGCGACCAATCTGCGCGAAGCGCTCCGCTACTCCGCGGGTGTCGTGCTCGAGTCGCAGTATGACGGCCTCCAGGGCGCCCCCGGCGGCCCGGCCGACGCCGGCGCCAACCTGCCGGAAGGTCAGACCCGCAATCCCAGCGGCAGCACCTTCAAGATCCGCGGTATGCTCACCGAGCAGAGTCTGCGCGACGGCTTCCGCCGCCAGCACGCCACCGACTGGGTCAACATGGAGCGCGTGGAAGTGCTCCGCGGCCCCAGCGCCCTGCTCTACGGTGTCGGCAACCTCGGCGGTGTCGTCAACTACATCGCCAAGCGGCCGATGGCCCACGAGCGTTATTACGGCCAGTTCACCATTGGTACGAATGAGTTCTACCGGGCCGAGTTCGACTACAGCACGCCCTTTGGCGACGACACCAGCGGCCGCAACGGTTTTCGCGTTACCGGCGCCCTCCAGCGCACCGGCGATTACACCGACTGGTACAAGCGCAAGCAGCTCTTCATCTCCCCCATCATCACCTGGTCGCCGACCGAGAACACCTTCATCACCTTCGACAACGAGTATGGCCGTCAGCGCGAAGAAGGCATCGGCTTTCTTTCCGTGCGCGCCTGGCTCAATGATACTGAAGGCGGCGCCGGCAGCGGCGCCCAGCAGCGCCGGCAGGACTTCATCGTCCCGGCCGGTCGTGATGCCCGGACCTTCCGCTGGTCCGGCCCGGACACTTACCGCAACCAGGAAACCAGCAACCACCTGCTCAACGTCGATCACAAGGTGGCGGACAATTTCTGGCTGCGCGGCGGTATCCAATACTCCCGCCGTTCCCAAGACGGCGAAAACATCTCCTCCGGCCAGATCAATGCCGTCGATGGCACTCGTTTCTCACCTTCCTGGTACCGCGCGCCCCAGACCGCCGCCGAGCAGGAATTCCTCGACAACCTCATGCTCTACAATCCGAGCGGAGCGACCCTCAGTGTGGAAAACGCCTATCGCCAAGGCGCTGGAGCTGCTCGCAATTTCCTCCTCGGTGTCATCGGAGGTGATCCGAGCCTGACGCCTGAGGAGGCGGAAGCCCAGGGATGGCCGACCTTCCCCAACCTCGTGCAGCGTCCCGCGAACATGTGGTTGGGCGATGTACTCGGTGCGGCTCCCCTCGAAGGGTTCTCCCGCCTGCCCAGTTCGGGTGAGGGAACGTCGAGTGCGGACCATGTCCTTATGAGTTACCGCTGGGGTGCCGAGGACTGGACCGAGGACCGCTGGCAGGCCCGCTTCGATGCCAACTACGACTTTGAAGTCGCCGGCATTAACAACTCCGTTATCTTTGGTTACCAGGGCATGAAAACCGACCGTGGTTTCACCAACTTCGGTGTCCACGTGCCCAACTTGCCGCCCGGTCCGGCTGGCGCCATCTTGACCAACAACTACGCCGGGATCGCTCAGCCGGAATACCTCCGGCGCGAGTTCCAGCCCGATGGTCGGCCGACGATTCCGCTGACCCGTACGTCGATTGGTCAGAACAAATCCACCGACCACGGTTTCTATGGACTGCTCCAGTCCCGGCTCTTCGATGACCGGCTCACCTTGATCGGCGGTCTTCGTTATGACCGCTCCTCGGCCGAGAACATCGATGAAAACCTGATTAACAACACCTTCTCGCGCACCAGCACCGAGGCTACGACCGCTTGGAGCCCGCAGATCGGCGCCTCCTTCCGGGTCACCGACAACGTGAGCGTGTTCGGCGTTTACTCCACCGGAGTGACGCCCAACTACTTCGCCCTCGACGGTCACGGCAATCGGTTTTCTCCGACCAAGGCGACCAACAAGGAAGTCGGAGTGAAGTTCGACATGTTTGAAAACCGCGTCTCGGGCACGGTCTCCTTCTTCCGGGTGGACCGCACCAACATCGCCCGCGACATCTGGTGGGCGCCCTCGCCCGGCATTCCCGCTGGTCGCAAGGGCCGCATCGCCAACTGGGATCCCAATGCCCGCCAGACCATGTATATCACCGGGTTTGATCCCATGACGGGTTGGCAGGTCCGCGACCTTCCCGGCACCGCCGATCCCAATGGCGGCATTCCCGCCTTGGCCAACTTCTTCGGCGGCATCCCCGCCGATCCGGCCGATCCGCGGCGTCCCCTCGGCACTGCCGGGATGGATATGGGGGGCATCCAGCCTTGGAGCTGGGTTGAGCACCCGGATCTTCCCGATGGCCAGGGCTTCGCTGGTGCGCTCTGGAACATCCATGGCTGGAGCATTGGTGAAGGCGACTGGTGGCAATGGTGGAATACTTGGGGCGCCTGGGCCAATGTGCTCGTGGACCTCGACAATCCCGCCATGTATGAGTTCATCAGCACCGGCATCCGCCTCATGGCCGAGGGTGAACTCGGCTGGTTTTCTTGGATCTATGAAGGCAACGGCGCCGCCCGCAACTTCGCCGACGGCACCACCGGCATCGTCAATGCCTACGGCAATGAGTTCGGCGGCGCAGCCATTCCTTACTCGGACCAGTCCAAGGGCTTCGAAGTCCAGCTCATCGCCAACCCGACGCCGAACTGGCGGATGACCTTCGGGTACTCCCGCCTCGACAACGAGGTCACCAACGACCGCTATGAGTTCATCGGCGTCGATCTCGACACCCGCTTCGCGGAACTCGGGATTTGGGCCTTTCCCTCCGGGGATTGGGGCACGATGGGTCTGCCCGTGGACGAGTTCTACGAAGATCCCACCGACACCAGCACCGGCATCGTTCGCCCGATCGAAGCCGGTGGTCCGATCGACGACTCGCCGAAGCACACCGTCTCCTTCTGGAACCGGTATGCCTTCGACAACATACCCGAGCTCCGCGGTGCCGCGGTCGGCTTCGGTGGCACCTGGCAGTCCGAACGCCTGTACCAGGCCGGCGTGACGCCGGACGGCACCGGCATCGGCCAGCGGGACGAGGACGGTCGTTTCATCATCGACCGCCTCTTCACCCCGACCCGCTTCACCCTCAATGCGTTGCTCGAGTACAACTTCCGCATGCGCGATCGCTACGACGTCCGCATGGCGCTCAACGTGGACAACGTGCTCAACGACAAGAAGCAGTATGGCTTCCTCTATGCTCCCGGTCGTTCGGCCCGCCTCGCCACCTCGATCACCTTCTGAGGTCGCTTGACTGACGGCGGTGCCGGACCGGGTTCACGGTCCGGCCTGCCGCCGGCGCTTCAGGCCCTTTCGACCCGGCCGCCCGCTCCCCCAAGGGAAACGGCGGCCGGGTTTTTTGTGTAAATGGAGGATGGGACTTCACATGCCAAGGGCTCCGCGGTTGCAGGGTGATTAAATTAGGCGGGAGCATCTTGCTTCCGTGCGCGGTCGCTGGCTGCGGCCGTAGCTGCCGAGGTGACGAGGCGGGGGTGGTCCGCCTACGCCGCAAGCGGACTCCGGCGTGACAGCCTTCACTCTCCGCGGTGCTCCGAGCGCAGGCTGCTGGCACCCCTCCGGGATGCTGGCGTCAGCTGGAGGATCTCGCTCTCGCGGGGTGGTGTCCCGCGGTGTCCCGTGTTCGCGGGAATCGCGCCCTACCGATGCCGCGGGAAAGTAGTGGGAGCATCTTGCTCCCCTTCGGGCCGGGAGGCCCGCAGTCTCACGACCGCAGCTACGGCTGGGAGGCGGAGGGTCACCCGATCGGGTTGCGGGCGTGGTGCTGTCCAATCCTGAAAACGAAAAAACCCTCCCCGCTCGGGGGAGGGTTTCGAGAAGCCGGGAAATGGCGGGGTTCAGGAGCCGGAAGACTCGTTGCGTTCGCGACCGCCGCCTTGGCTGCGGGAGCGACGCCGACGGCGGGGACGGCGGGCATCGCCGGAGCCGCCACCGGAGCGATCATCGCCTCCGCCCTGGCCACGGGCGTTTCCGCCTCTGCTTCGCCGACGATCACGGCCGGACTTGCGCTCATCGCGTTCGCTGCCCTTGCGGGTGGTGGGATGCTCGGTGGCGGGGCCGGCCGGCTCGGGAGGCTTGCTTCCGAAAAGCGATTTCACCCACCCGAGAATCTTCGAGCCTCCCTTGGGCTGGTTTTCGGTGGCCTCTTCAGACCGGCGGGAGCGCCGCTGGCGCCGTTCATTGGAAGGGGTGAATTCCTGGATGCGGCCGGAGGGGGACTGCGCCGGGGTGGAATCGAAAAGCGGAGGACGGTCGGTCCGGCGATCTTCGCTTTTCTCTTCGTCATCCCTCGCGGAGGCGCCTTGAGACGGACTTGTCGGCACTTCGGAGGACCATTCGGAAGCGGACTCGCTCCGGGAGCGGTCATCGCCACGGGGGCGATCCTCGGCATGGGAGCGGTCTCCGCCACGGGAACGGTCGCCGCGTTCGCGCCGGGAGCGGCTGCGGGGCCGGCGTTCTCCGTCGCGGGAATCCTCCGGGGAGGCCGCTTCAGGGCCGGACCGGAAGTCATCGCCTTCGTTTTCACGGCGGCGGCGCGGGCGGCGTTCCCGGCGGTCGTCGCCTCTGGAGTCCTCCTCGCGGCGGCCGTTTTCACCTTTCGCGATCAGCTCGGCGGGAGCGGTCGCACGGATGGGAAGATCATCCATCTCGAGAGGGTGCTCGGGCTCGGAGGCGTTCACGGCCGGCTTTGGCGCGGGGGCGGGAGGAGTTTCGGAGGCGCTTTTGCGGAAGCGGGTGCCGCGTCGGATGACGGGCTTGGCGGCGGAGGCGGGCCGACCGGACTGCGGGGAGAGCGCGTCGACGATCAGGCCGTGTTTGGGGCCGCTGTCCTCGGGCGAGGCAGCTGGCAAATCAGGATCATTTTTATCAGACATATGCAGTTCAGGTTGGGGACAACGGGGTGGGCGCCAGTGGGGCGACCGGAGCGGT
Source organism: Puniceicoccaceae bacterium (assembly GCA_007695295.1). Taxonomy (GTDB): domain Bacteria; phylum Verrucomicrobiota; class Verrucomicrobiia; order Opitutales; family Opitutaceae; genus REEB01. The sequence goes on along the minus strand of REEB01000135.1, from coordinate 2,738 downwards.
TAGGTGGCTCTGCCAGCGTTGCATGGCGCGAAACGCGAGAGCGTTCGGAACCCGTGTCCATCCATAAGAGGTATTACTTCCGGCAAAATTGCAACGGCAAACCGAGACCTGCGGAGTGAAGGGCTGGGGAAGGCGGCATCCAGGGTGAAGAAGCGCCGGATCCCTGAAGCTGCTGCCATCAGCGGTTTTGGTCCCGGGGTTGGGATGCGGTTGTCGCTGGTCCCGTGGAAGAGGCCGGTCCGCGAACGGGCGGCGGGCGGCTGGCGGACCGCTTCGGCGAACGGGACGGGCCAGTTTGGAGTTGCGGGCGGCGGGTGCTCGGTGCAGGCAAGGCGGATGGACAAATTAGAACGCATCTTCGAGCTTCAGGAAGGGCTGAATGCGCGCATCGGCGTCCGGCTGGACGAGCTATCCGAGGAGGAAAAGACCCGCTGGGTGCTGAATTACACGCGGGCGATGCAGCAGGAGTTGGCCGAGCTGGTGGATTCGGTGCCGTGGAAGTGGTGGGCGAAATACCAGAAATTCGATGAACAGAACGCGAGGGTCGAAGTCATCGACCTGTTCCACTTCTTGATCTCGCTGGCCCAGTCTCTGGGCATGACCGCCGACGATGTCTTTCTAGCCTACGTGAAGAAAAATGAGATCAACCACCAGCGCCAGGAGAGCGGTTACGAGAAAAAAGACCACGGCGACTCACGGCATATTTGACCAGGCGCCGGGTGAGGCGGCGGCGGGTCAGCCCGCCACGGCCTGCCGGACCCGGGCGCGGAAATCCGGAGGCGGAGTCTGGGCGAGGGCGGCGGCGAGGCGGCGGATTTGGGCGGGGGATTTGGCGCCGGGAATGACCACGGTGGCGGCCGGATGCCCCGCCGCGTAGTGGAGGGCAAGGTCGAGCAGATCGTATCCGGGGAATGCATCTTGGAGGCGTTTGCGGGCGGCGAGGAGGGATTGATAGCGCTGACGGCCGGAGCCTTCATTCCACTTCAGGCGGACGCTGTCGGTAAACCGGGTGGAGGCATCGTAGTTGCCGGATAGCAGGCCTTGGGCGAGGGGGCCGCGGATGAGGGTGCCGATGCCGGCGGCGGCGCAGGCTGGCAGCAGTTCCGCCTCGGCGGCGCGGTTGAGCAAGCTGTAGTCGAGTTGGCAGGACACGCAATGACCGTCGCGGGAGAAACGCGCGAGCACCCCGGGGTCGTCGGTGGAGATGCCGGCGGCCCGGATTTTGCCGGCTTTGCGGAGTTGGGCGAAGGCCTCGAGAAAGATGTCGGGGTCGGCGAGATCGCCGATGTGGCACTGGTAAAGGTCGATCGTGTCGGTCCGCAGCCGGTAAAGGCTGGCGTGGCAGCAGTTGACGATGTGGAGCGGGTGGGTGAATGGCAGGGGGTGGCCGAGGCGCCGGGCCCAGTTGCCGACCTTGGTGGCGATGAGCACCTCGCCGCGGACACTGCGGAGCGCTTCGCCGAGGATGCGCTCGCTCGTTCCCGGCTCCAGTCCGTAGGCGTCCGCCGTATCGAAAAAATTGATACCAAGATTAAGGGCGGCGCGGACGGTGGCGGCGGATTCCCGCTCGGAAATGGGACCGTATTGGCCGCCGAGGGGCCAGCAGCCGAGGCCGAGGGTGGAAACGCGCCAGCCGGTTTTTGGGAAAGGACGGAACTCCATGGTCTGGATTCAATGCCGCCGACCGGCGGGGGCCAAGGAAAAGAGAATCCCGCGTTTGCCGGAAAGGCGTGGAGACGGGACAGCGACCCAGGTAGGGCGTGATCGCCGAGCACGCCGTGTTTCCAGAGTCCCGAGGCCGAAGGCTTCTTGGTCCGCCCTCGCTCTCCGCGGTACTCCGAGCGAAGGCTGGCGGCCCGCCGTCTGACGACGTCAGCTACGGCTGGGGTAGTTGTTGTAGCTGCCGAGGTAACGAGGCAGGGGTGCAGACCGGAAGACGGATGACAAAGGATGGTGCCACGAAATACAGAGAATGCCCGGATGAGGACCCCGCGGGCGCGGGGCTCCGCTCGGCGGGACAAAGGAAGCGGCGTGCTCGGCGATCACGCCCTACCGAAAGGGCGGTGGGGAGGTGACGCCCCGCGGGCGTGGAGCGAAGGCTGGCGGGGCAAGTGGAGACGGGACAGTGGGACGAAGAAAGGAGGGGGTGGATCCTTGCTCCCGTGGGGGTTGAATGGTCCGCCTTCTCCGCAAGCGGACTCCGGCGTGACCGCCCTCGCTCTCCGCGGTGCTCCGAGCGAAGGCTGGCGGAGGGTGAGGGATTGGGTTGGCTGACGCCAAGTCCTTCGGACCGGCCTGCGGCCGCCCCATCTCCGCTCGCGGGGCTCGCTGCGTCGAACCCCGGGGTTCTCATCCCTCACTCATGACCTGGTCTTGGGGAAGTGGGTGGACAGTTGAACATCAACTTCCCCAAGGAAATTGGCGGAGGGTGAGGGATTGGGTTGGCTGACGCCAAGTCCTTCGGACCGGCCTGCGGCCGCCCCATCTCCGCTCGCGGGGCTCGCTGCGTCGAACCCCGGGGTTCTCATCCCTCACTCATGACCTGGTCTTGGGGAAGTGGGTGGACAGTTGAACATCAACTTCCCCAAGGAAATTGGCGGAGGGTGAGGGATTCGAACCCCCGAGGCCTTTCGGCCTAGCGGTTTTCAAGACCGCCGCAATCGACCACTCTGCCAACCCTCCGAACTGCTTGAGATGATGAAACGGGAAACGGCCCGGGGATCAATCGTAATGTCGGC
>REEB01000209.1 GCA_007695295.1 Puniceicoccaceae bacterium | reverse complement strand
GGGGAATCCCTGGTCGTCCTGAGTTTGCAACTACACCCTGTTGTCCGCCCGGGGGCTCAACGGCGGCTGTTCTCGGGGCCGGTGCGGGCTTGGCGGAAGATGCTGTCGACGCAGTTGCGGAGGTAGCGTTCGTCGCTGAGGGGTGCGGCGGTGTCTTCAGGGAAGGGAGCCGCGGAGCGAAACACGTCGGCGAGGCGGGCGAAGAGGCGGAGCCGGGCGGCCGGTTCCAGCTCTCCACGGCGACGGAGGGCCTGGAGGGCGATCTCGGCCTGCTCGGGCGTGATGCGGCGGCGCAGCAGCGCCTCTTCTCTGGGATGCGCCTGGAAGGAGTTGTGTTCGATCGGCTCAAGGTCCCGGAGGGCGGGGGGATGGTGCTCGGTCTGCCGCACCACCACCGTGCCCGCCGCGAGATCACCGGGGCGCTGGTAGCGGGGATGGAGCAGGGCGGCGAGCCCGCCGACAAAATAGAAAACCGGCAGGCTGTCGACGGCCCGGAGGAGGTTGCGGAGAATGACTTGGCTTGGCCTGAGTTTGAGTCCATGGGCGTCGATGACGCGCAGCCCGAGCAGGCGCTTGCCCACGGTCTGACCGCGCCAGAAAAGCTCCAGGACCATGGAATAGCCGATCGAGAGGAGGAAGGTCAGCAGGATGGCCAGGGCCTGCGCGAGGTCCATGGAAACCCAGCCCAGCAGGGTGACCGGCACCGTGACGATGGAAATGAGGAAGGAAAGGACAATGAGGTCGATGAAGACCGCGATGCCGCGGCTGACGGGGCTGGCGAGGCGGTGGATGAACTCCACGCCCTCGGGCGTCTGAACGACGAGGGTGTTGAAACGCGCGCTCATGCCGGATTGGGTTCCGGGCGCCGGCGGCCGCAGAAGAGCAGGTAGGCGGCGAGAAGCGTCAGTTGCAGAAACCCGAAGGCAATCTTGGCCGAGTAAGGAACGATGGGGGCGTGGTACTGGGAGAGAAAGCTCTCCACGATGCCGGCCCAGATGAGCAGCACCGCGATGCCGGCAATCAGAACCACAATCTCGCTGCGGATGGTCCTGAGCCGTTCGCCGAGGCTCATGCGACCGCGGGCGAAGAGGAGCGTGCGGCCGAGAAGCAGACCGCCCAGGCCGGCGAAGAGGATGGCGGGGATTTCGATGCTGCCATGAGGCAGGAGCCAGGCGGTGAGGAAGACGCCCTCGCCCGCCCGCAGGTAGTCGAGGGCCACCGCCCCGAGGATGGCGCCGTTGTAGAAGAGAAGGATGGCGGTCCCGATGCCAAAGGTCAGGCCGAGGGCGAGCGTGAGGATGGCGACGCGGGTGTTGTGCGTCATGAGATAGGCGGCGAAGGTCGATTTGGCGCCGGAAAGTTGGTCGCCGTCGGCGGCTTCCTCCTGCGCGACGCGCTCGCTCGGATCGCCGAGCAAGTGGGAAAAGGGCATCAGCACCGGCTTGGCGGCTGGGTCAAAGAACAACACTCCCGCGCCGAAGAGTGCTCCCGCGAAAAAGATCGCGCAGACCCAGAGGAGCAGCCCGGCATGCCGGCGTACGGTGGCTGGAAAAGCGAAAACGAGGTCCGTGAGCCCCCGCAGGAAGGGAAGCCGGCGGGAGCCGCTGTTCATTTCGCTGAAGCCGCGGGCGACGAGGGATTCGAGGTAGGGCAGGGCCTCGGGTTCGGCGGCTTGGGCGCGCAGGCGGGCGAGATCGGAGGCGGCTTTTTCGTAGAGCCGGTGAAACCGCTCCGCTTCCTCCACGGAAAGCCGGGCGCCCGCCTCGAGTCGCAGGAGGAGATTTTCGAAAGCCTGCCACTCGGGTTGGCGTCGGCGGGTGAAGGCTTCGAGATCGAGTATCATGGGGAAAGGGGTGGCGCCGGTCCGGGGCCGGAGGCGGCTTTGTCATGCCATCGAGGATACGGTGGCCTGCGGCCGTTGCAGGGTGGGTGGGGAAGGCATCCGGACGCGCTCGCTGAGACAGGTTGGGATCATAGGTTCACCTTCGGGCCGGGGTCGCCAACCGGGCCATCACGTGCCCGCTCCAGTTGTTCTTTGCTTGCGCATCAGGCCGGCGATACGGGGTCGTGGTTTGGCGGCTTGGGGGTGTTGTTGACCCATGGTCACTGGTAAAAAGGGGCCGCGCCTTGCCGGCAAGCGGTAAGTGGAGCAGGCCCGGCTGAGGCGCGGCGCGGGATCGGGACTTGAGCCCGGCCGCGTCACCGGCATGCTCGGGGACATGGTCCGCCGTTCCTCCTCCCCCCTGCGGCACCACCGGTCGCGCACGACCGCGATCCTGGTCGGTTTACTGTTCGTCCTTCCCTGCGGCCCGGCCCCGTCCCTCCTTCGTGCCGCTTCCGCTCCTCCGCCGGCATGGCCGCCCGAAACGTTCGCGCCCCGCCACCAGCAGCTCCTGCCGGCCGGCCCCGAGGCCCGAGCCGCCCGCGAGGCCGCGCCAGCCGATGCGCCCTTGACGGATTGGCGCGATCCGGCGGTGAACCTTGATCATGTCTTGGCCGACGTTTCGCCGGGTTACGACGTCGTCCAGTCCGTCATGCATGTTCATGAAGGCGCGGCCTTCAAACTGGCCCACCCGGAGTTCGCCACGCAGACCCTCGAACTCGCCCCGGACTTTCAGCCGGAAGCCGGAACCCACCTGTTTTTCGAAAGTCGGCTGGGCTGGGCCACCCCGCAGCAAACCGCGCGGGTGCGCCTTTCGGCCGACGGTGGCGCCACGTGGCAGTCGGTCTGGAGCCGCTCCGGCGACGGGACCGCCGGCGAGACCGGATTCACCCTCCAGGCCGTTGACCTATCCGCCTTCGCCGGCGGGACCATTCGGATTCGCTTCAGCTACGAAGTCGCCGGCAGCGCCTTTCCCCAGACCGATCCGGGCGTGGGCTGGTACATTGACGACATCCAGATCGGCCCTTCCTTCGAAACCCGCCCCTACGTCATCGGCGATCCCACCGACGAAGAACAGTTGTTTCTCGAGTTCATCAACCGGGCGCGCGCCGACGCCATGGCGGAAGCCTTGCGCCTCCGCGACACCGAGGATCCCGATGTGCTGGGGGCGATGCAGGCGTTTCAGGTCGACGTGGGTCTGATGGAGCAGCAGTTCGCCACCCTCGCGGCATCCGCGCAGCCGCTGGCCTTCAACCCCGCGCTCATCGCGGCCGCCCGCCTCCACTCGGAGGACATGTTTGAAAATGTCTTCCAGGGACACGTCTCCTCGAGCAATCCGCCTTCGCCCAACCAGCCCGGCGACCGTCCCGGGGACCGCGCCGCCCGCCAAGGCTACCGCTTCAGCCGGGTGGCCGAGAACGTCTTTGCCTTCGCCCGCTCGGTTTGGCACGGCCATGCCGGTTTCAACATCGACTGGGGCACGGGCCAGGATGGAAGCATCGGCGGCATGCAAAACCCGCCGGGCCACCGGCTCGCCATCCACGATCCCGACTTTCGCGAGATCGGGGTGGGCGTGCGCGAGGGCACCCGCACCAGCGGCTCCACCACCGTGGGGCCGCTCTTGGTCACCCAGAAGTTCGCCACGCCTTTGGGCGGCGGGCAACCCCTCATCACCGGCATCGCCTGGGAGGACCGCGGGCAGACCGGCTTCTATACTCCGGGTGACGGCATCGGCGGAGTCACCGTTCGTGTGGACGGCCTGTCCTGGCATGCCGTAACCACCGCCTCGGGCGGCTATGCGATTCCCGTGCCCGGTGATGGCGAGTACGTGGTGACATTCGAGGGCGCCGGTTTCGGGCCGGAAACGCAGACCATCTCCGTCTCCGGGGGGTTGAACACCAAGCTCGACTTTCACCCGGCAACGCCCGCACCGGCCATCGAAAGCGTCGACTTCGACGCTCCGGCCAATCGCATCATCGTGCGGGTGCGCGCTCCGGGCGGGGTGGCGCCGGCCCTCGACCACAGCTTGGATCTCAAAGCCTGGCAGCCGCTTGCCGGGGTCGGGGCCGAGGCTCTGGGCGGGGACCTCTGGGCGTTCGAAATCCCGGCCGGCGAACCCAAGCAGTTCTTCCGCGCCCGTACCCCCGGCGATTGACCGCCGGACCTTCCGCGCCGCCGCCGCGGGTTGACTCCGCCGCCGCCACGGCCTCATCTGTGCCGTTGATGACGCCCTTCCGCCTCTTTGCCGCTTTTCTCCTCTTGGTCTTGTTCGCCGCGCCCGGGGGCGTCCTCCGCGCCTCCGCGCCGCCGCCGCTGATTCCCCTCGAAGACTTCTTCCGCAATCCGGAAACCGCCACCTACCGCATCTCGCCCGACGGTGCCCATCTCGCCTGGCTCGCCCCTTGGGAGAACCGCCTCAACATCCACGTGCGGCCCCTTGCGGGCGGCGAAACCATCCGCGTGACCTCCTCCCGCGAGCGCGATATCTTCGGCTACTTCTGGGCCAATGACGACACCCTCGTCTATATCCAGGACACCGCCGGCGACGAAAACTTCCGCATCTTCTCGGCCGGACGGGACGGCTCCGGCGAGCGCAACCTCACTCCCTTCGACCGCATCCAGGCCCGCATCATCGATCCCCTCCGCGACGATCCCGACCACATGGTCGTGGCCCTCAATCGCCGGGACCCCCGTTTCCACGACGCCTACCGGCTCAACATCAACGACGGCGATCTCCTGCAACTCATTGAAAATCCCGGCTATTTCACCTCCTACCTCTGTGATAACCAGGGAAGACTCCGTCTCGCCACCTCCACCGACGGCGTCAGCACCGGCATCTTCCACCGCCCCGACGAGGAGGCGGACTTCGAGCTCATCCTGCAGACGGACTTCCGGGTCACGGTGAGCCCGCTCTTTTTCACCTTCGACGACCGCCACCTTTACGCCAGCTCGAATCTCGGCCGGGACAAGCAGGCCATTGTCGTGATCGACCCGGAGAACGGCGAGGAGGCCGGCCTGGTTTTCCTGCACCCCGATGTGGATGTCTCCAACCTCCTCCGCTCTCGCGCGCAGCAGCGGTTGCTTGGGGTCAGCTTCACCTTCGAAAAGACCGAATTCGCTTTTTTTGACGAGGACCGTCTCCGCACCCAACTCCGCCTGGAGGCGGCCTTTCCCGGCTTGGAGATCCGGCTGACCTCCAGCGACGACGAGGAGACCCGCTTCATCGTGGCCACTTTCAGCGACCGCAACCAAGTGTCCTGGCATCTTTACGATACGGCCACGGGTGAAATCACCCACCTGGCCGACGCCGCTCCCTGGCTCAACCCGGACCATCTCGCGGAGATGAAACCCATCCGCTACACCGCCCGCGACGGTCTGACCATCCACGGCTATCTGACCCTGCCCCGCGGCGTGCCGGCCGAGAACCTGCCGGTGGTCGTCAATCCCCACGGCGGCCCGTGGGCGCGCGACTACTGGGGCTACAATCCCGAGGTGCAGTTTCTGGCCAACCGGGGCTATGCCGTTTTCCAGATGAACTTCCGCGGCTCCACGGGTTTCGGGCGGGAGTTTTGGGAAGCGAGTTTCGGCGAGTGGGGTCGCCGCATGCAGGATGACGTCACCGACGGCGTCGAGTGGCTCATCGGGCAGGGCATCGCCGATCCCGACCGCATCGCCATTTATGGCGGATCCTACGGCGGCTACAAAGCCCTCGCCGGCCTCACCTCCACCCCGGAGTTGTATGCGGCCGGAGTCAGTTTCGTGGGCGTGTCCAATCTCATGACCTTCATGGACTCCATCCCGCCCTACTGGGAGCACTACCGGCAGATGCTGTATGAGATGGTCGGCAATCCCGAAGATGAGGAAGGACGCCGCCTGCTCGAAGCAGCCTCTCCGGTCAACTTCGTGGACCGCATCCAAGCCCCGCTGCTCATCGCGCAGGGCGCCAACGATCCCCGGGTGGTCAAGGCCGAGTCCGACCAGATGGTGGAGGCGCTGCGGGCCCGCGGGATCGACATCCCCTACATGGTGAAGTGGGACGAAGGCCATGGCTTCGCCAACGAGGAAAACCGCTTTTCCTTCTACCGGGCGCTGGAGCAGTTTCTCGCCGGTCACCTCGGCGGCCGCAAGGCCGGCGGCGAGGACATCCTCGGCACGCTCTACGACTACGAAGCGACCCTCGGCCCGGCCGGCGATTGAGCGCCGGCGGGAGGAAGGGGGAGAGGTGATGAGTAATGGGTGATGGGTGGTGGGTAAGGGGTGGTGAGTGATGGGCGATGAGTGACCCCGCGGGCGCGGGGCGGGTGGGTATTGGGTGGCCTTTGCAAGCGGCAAAGCAGGAGGAGCATCTTGCTCCCCTGCGGCGGGCGTAAAGGATCCGCCTTCGCCGCAAGCGGACTCCGGCGTGACAACCCACGCTTCGCTCCGAGCGAAGAGTAAAGGAAAGCCGGCTCGCCTTGGTTGGGATTTCGGCCTGACCCCATTGGCTGACCGCTGCTCATCGCGCAGGGCGCCAACGATCCCCGGGTGGTCAAGGCCGAGTCCG
>REEB01000132.1 GCA_007695295.1 Puniceicoccaceae bacterium | reverse complement strand
CGCGGAGGTCCGTCCCACCGCCCACAGATTCCAAGCATCTGTCTCGACCTTTGAGGCCGCGATCGCATGGGATCCCCAAGCGGGTTCCATTGCCGCAGCCGAGCTCTCCTTCGATCTCGCCGCCCTCACCACCGGCCACCCCCGGCGCGACCGGGAAATGCTTCGCTGGCTCGATGCCGAGACCCATCCCCGCGCCCGGTTCCGCCTGATCGAGCTTGAACAAATCGACGACGGGCTGCTTGCCCACGGCCGGTTTCTTCTCCATGGGCGTGAACAACCCCTCACGCTCCGCCTCGCCCTCAGCGGACAGGCCGACACCCTCGGGGTCGAAGGCACCGCCACCCTTGATCACCGCGACTGGGATCTTCCCCGCATCCGCACCCTGCTCGTCATGACGGTCGACCCGGTTCTCAAAGTCCATTTCTCGCTCCAAGCATCCCTGCCGGAGGGACACACCATCGCCAACCGGGAATGAACCCTTGCCCCGCGCCCTCTCCGCCGCTCCCCATCCTGTATCAGAGTGAGGACTACGCAGCGGTCGACAAACCACCCGGACTCCTCGTCCACCGGACCGCCCTCGACGCCGGGGAAAACCGCTTTTGTCTCCAACTTCTGCGCGATCAACTCGGCCGCGTGGTCTTCCCCTGCCACCGCCTCGACAAGCCCACCTCCGGTGTCCTGCTCTTCGCTCTCCATCCGGAAGCACTCCGTCGCGCCCGCGCCGCCTTCCAAGCCGGCCGGATCGAAAAAAACTACCTCGCCGTGGTCCGCGGCCACCTGACCGGGCACGGCGAAGTCGACCACCCGCTGGTTCCGGAAACGTCCCGCTGCGGCCGGCGGTCTCATCCGGAGCCGCAGCCCGCCGTCACCTGCTGGCAGGCCCTCTCCAGGACCGAACTGCCTCACCCCGTCGGTCCGTATCCAACTGCCCGCTACACCCTGCTTCGCCTCACCCCGCAAACGGGCCGGCGGCACCAGCTCCGCCGCCACCTCGCCCACCTGCGCCACCCCATCATCGGCGACACCCGCCACGGCGACGGTGCCCACAACCGCTTTTTCCGCGCACACTTCAACTGCCACCGCCTCCTCCTCCACGCGGAGTCGCTCATCCTCCCGCATGATCTCGTCCCCGGCGGCCTCCGCATCCACGCCCCGCTGGACTCCGACTTCACCGTCATATGGCAGGCCCTTAGACGGCCGACGCCCATGCCTGGCGTGCCGTTAGCGCCGGGAAGACCTCAAGCTGCTCCCTGAAGGCTCCCCAATCCACAGATGGTTAGAAATAGTCACATCTTATATTGTTATCGGGTCTCAATCTCATTTTATGATGGCATGCGGTTGACGACCCGACCCACCCGACGGCATGGAACTTGAAGCGCGCACCCAGCCGCGCGTCTGCGGCGATCCGCACACGGAGGCGAAGCTTCTCTGTGGCTCGGCCGAGGGCGCCCACCAGCTCCATCGCATTCGTCTCGGCCGGCAAGGTTGGCGGGCGGCGCCCCCGTTCGGCAAACCGGGCCACGGAGCGCATGTGTTGATTTTCGATGCCGATGGGCCCCTCGCCATCAGGGTCCGGGGAGAAAACATCGGGCTCGGACCCGGTTCGCTGCTCTGGCTCTGCGGGCGGCCGCCCCCGGACCTTTCCATCACGGCGACCCGCCCCCCTGTCGAGCTGCTCTGCTGGCGCTTCGCGGAAGAGGGTCTGCCGCCGGGCCTCCAGGACCTGCTTCCCTCCACCACCGCGCCGCGGAGTTTCCGGTCTCCAACCGCTCCCCTTGGTATCCGGAATTTGGCGACAGGCCTGCGCAATTGTCCGGTCGCGCCGGTCCTGCGCGATCTCTGGGGCTCCGCCAAACTGGCGGAGTTGGTCACGCTCCTGTTGCCGTCATGGCCGGAACCGGCGTCCCCGGGAGCACCACCGGGAGGGCGCCATCCGGCCCTCCTCCGGGCGGTCTCCTTCATGAGGCGCCACCTCGGGGAACCGATCGGTCTGGATGCGATCGCAGCGGCGGCGGGGGCCAGCGCCTCCCATCTCAGCCGCCTCTTCTCCTCGGAATTCGGCCGCGGCCCCACCCATTACCTGCGCGAATTGCGCATGCGCCGTGCTGCGGAGCTGCTGCGGACAGGCCGGTCCAATGTCACCGAGACCGCTTACAGCGTCGGCTACTCGAGTCTCGCCCAGTTCAGCCGGGCCTTTCTCGCCTTCCACGGGATCAGCCCGGGCCGTTTCCTGAAGGATGGCATGGATCGCAGCAGGAAGCCGCAAAATATGATCAAGAACGGGTAAGCAAACGTATCCGCGGTTTTGATAAAGTGGATGCGTCATGAATCCATCCTCCCTCATCAAACGCGGCCTGGCCGCTCTTTGCCTCACCTCTGCGACGGCCCTTGGCCTGAGCGCTTCGACCGAACACTTCGCTGTTCCGGACTTCCGCGGTGATCCCGACACCGCCTATGCGGTCTGGTCGGTCTTCACCGAGGCCGCCGACGCGCCCAATACCCCCAATGAGGGCAATCTCGACGCCGCCATCACGCAGTTCAACCCGACCGCTTTCCTGACCGGAGGCGGCAATATCTACAGCTTCGCCGAACCTCTGGAGTTCGAACTTGCGGCCGATGCGGGTTTCGAAGTCGGCGCCGTGGTGTTTCAGACCCGCACCCTCGGCACCGTTCTCGACCTGGACACCATCACCATAGACTGGACTGGCCCGGACGGCTCCGGCTCCCTCTCCGCTCCAGCGCCGGAGCTGCTCTTTTCCCAGATGCTGGGTGGATTCGGGGGCGAGGATCTCGTTTACCGCTGGGACCTCAGCCTCGCCGGCACCCAGGCCACCGCCTTCACCATCAACTTCGAAGCTGCATCTTCCAGCCTCAGTCTCGATGCCGTATCGCTCGATGTTGCCATCGTGCCCGAACCCGCCGCCGCCGCCGTGCTGCTCGGGCTGGCCACGGTGCTCGTCGTTCTCGGCTGGCGTCGGAAGGCCTGATTTTTCCTCACTGGCCATGCCCGACCGCAGAGGATTCTCCCTTATTGAACTGCTGGCCGCCCTCGCCGTCATCGGCCTGCTGGCCGCTCTGGTGGCGGGCTCACTCGCCCGCGCGCGGGACGCGGCCCGCCAGACCCGGGAAGTCGCTGCCGCCCGCTCGGTCATGCTCGGTTACCTCGTGGTGCCCGAAGAGCGCGACGGGCGGCTGCTTCCCGGGAGAATCCCCGAGGCCGCCGTCGACGAAACAGGACTCGATCTCGGGGCCTTCGGCTATCGCTACACCTACCGGCTCGCACCCTACTTGGGCAACCGACTGCTCGGCACCCTCTTCGTCAATGACCAAGCCCGCTTCTATGACCAAATCACGCACCGCGAATCACCGGCCATGGCGTCCTATATTCTCAGCCTCTCCCCGAGTTTCGGTCTCAATGCCGCCTTTGTCGGCGGCATCTGGACGGGACCAACGGCTTGGAGAGAGGAATTCCAACCCCTCATCCGGCTGGAAAACTGCCGCTCGCCCAGCCGGCAACTCGTCTTTGCTTCCGCCCGCAATTCCGCCCTCGGCGCCGACAGCGGTTACTTCGAAATCCGCGCCCCCACCCTCGCACCCCGCTGGGCTGCCGCCCTCGACTCCAGCGCTTCCGAAACCACCCGCGGTTGGGTCGACTTCCGCCACCGGGAGCGGGCCGTGGGGGCTTTTCTCGACGGCCATGTGCGGCTCCTCGCGTATCCGGATCTCCGCGACATGCGGCTTTGGGCCGAAGCCGCTCGTCACGCCGACGACCCCGCCTGGACTCCGTGATCCCGCTTCCAACCTCGCTTTTTCACCACCACTCCCTCATGCACTACCTTTCCCAGATCCTCCGTTGCACTGCCGGCATCCTTCTCCCGGCAGTCTTTTTCCCCTTCACCGCCTTCCCGGCGGTCATTGCCGAGGCCGACGGCCTTTTCACCCCCTCCTTCCGCGGCGAAAGCCACACCGGATGGTTTGGATGGAGTCCAGGCACGTTCTTTGGCGATCCCGTCCCGCCGGCCGAAGAACGCCGCCTTGACCGACCCGCCCCCAACTTGGGGACGCTCGGTCCGACCGACGGAGTCACTTGGTTCCAGAATGACGCCGGCGCCGACTCCTTCGTTCTCATCGGTGCGAGCAGTGGCAACATCTACACCGGCCAGGGACGGATCGGGCGCCAGGCTTTCGCCACCCTTGAACTGCCCGCAACCGGCGCGGAAGCGGATGGATTCACCACCCTCATCATCCAAGGGCGCACCACCACCAGCGGCTTCGGAGGCCCCGAAGCACTCATCCAAAATTTCCCGGTCTTCGGTTCCGTCAACGGCGCTGATCCCACATTTGTCATCGGGGCCAACTCCGTCGGCCAGGGCCAATGGTGGGCAAAGTACGAGCTGCCCGGCAATCCCGCCCTCATCACCGTGCCGGTGGAGTTTCCCGGCGGCCCGGACACTTTCCCAATCAGTCTTGCCGCCCTTGCCGTCGATGTCGGGTGGTCCCCCTCCGGCTATTTCCCGGACACCGTGGCCGCCGTGCCCGAGCCGGCCACCAGCTCCGCCCTGTTCGGCCTCGGCGTCCTCTTGGCCATTCTCTTTTTCCGCCGAACCACTCCACCCTCGCAGCCATGACAGCAAACACCACCACCCAACCGCACCCGTTTTTCGATTCCGGACACCGCCGCGGCATCATCGACCACATGAACGATGATCACGCCGACGCCGTGCTCGCCTACAGCCGGCACTTCGGACAATTGCCGGAAGCTTCGTCCGCCAGACTGACGGCCATTGACCGCAGCGGTCTCGATCTCGAAGTCGAACTGCCGGAAGGCCGCCGCCCGCTCCGCATCGACTTCGCCCAGCCTCTGGAAAGCCCCACCCAGGCCCGCGAGGTTTTGGTCGAAATGGCCCGGGCGGCCGCCGAAGCGCTCGATGCGAGCAGCACCCTCGACCGTGCCACCGAGCAGCGGGAGCAGGCCCGCGCTGCCGTCGACCACTTGGTCACCCGCCACCGCACCGCCATTTTGGGCACCGTTTCTTCGGACGGCCTGCCCGATGCCTCCGTCACGCCGCTCGACATTGGTGAAAACCGCGAACTGCACATCTACGTCAGCGAGCTTTCTCCGCACACCGCCAACCTCCGCTCCACCGGCCGGGCCAGCCTGCTGCTGATCGAAGATGAATCCGCCGCCGACCATGCCTTGGCACGGCGACGCCTCACCTTTGCCTGTACCGCCGAGCCGATCGCCCGCGGAAGCGATCTCTTCTCCGCCGTTCTCCTGAGTTTTCGGGAACGCCAGGGGCCGATCATGAAACAGCTGGCCGCGATGCAGGACTTTCACCTCTTCCGCCTCCATCCCCAGGCCGGTCGACTCGTGGCGGGTTTCGGCCGCGCCTTTGATGTCAATCCGGCCGATTGGAGCCGGCTCAGCCCGGTCGGCGGCCGGGGCCACCAGCGCCGCTGAAGAAGATGCGCAGGTATAACAATCACTTCGCTCTTGCGGGCCTCCTGCTGGCTGTCTTCACGGTGACGGCCTCGGCCGCAGACCGCATCGTGACCCTCGGAGGGGCCGTGACCGAGTTTGTCTTCGCCCTCGACTCCGGCGACCGGATCGTCGCAAGGGACAGTTCCAGCCTCTATCCCGAACCGGTCCGCGCCCTTCCCGATGTCGGGTATTTCCGCACCATCGGCGCGGAGGGGGTGCTGGCTCTGCGGCCCTCCCTCGTCCTCGCCGCCCACGGCACCGGCCCGGAGTCCCAGGTCCGGCTTCTTGAACAGGCGGGCGTGCCACTGGTTCGGTTTGATGGAGCGCCCTCCTCCCGGGCCGTGCTGGCGAATCTTCGCCGACTCGGATCGGCCCTCGGGCGGGAAGCGGAGGCCGAAGCCCTCGCCGAAGAGCTCCGCGACCGCCTCGGGGCGGTCCAGCGCCAACTTGAAGGCGTGCGGCGGCCGACGGCGGTCTTTCTCATGCAGATCAGCGCCACCTCCGCCTCGGCCGCCTTTCCCGGCACCGCCGCGGATGCACTCATCGCCCTGGCCGGAGGAGCAAATCCTTTGTCTGGAAATTCCGGATACAAGACCCTCACCGCCGAAGCGCTCCTGCGGATCGATCCCGAGGTCGTCTTTCATGCCGAAATCCCCGGCCAAGCGACAGCCCGCCTGCCGGGTTGGCTGAAGGCGACCCGGGCCGGCCGCGCCGGCCGCATCCACACGCTGGATCTGGGCTTTCACCTCTCCTTCGGTCCCCGCCTCGCCGAAGCCGTCTCGGAGACGGCTGCTCTGATCCACCCCGACCTGGATTTTAATCCATGATCGAGGCGGTGGCACGACGGGGCCTCCAACCCGCGGGCATCTGGCTGTTGGCGGTGCTACTGCTGGTCGCCGCCGGGCTCTGCCTGGCGGTCGGCCCGGTCTCCCTGGCCCCCGCCACGCTGCTCCAAGGGCTTGTCGGCCGGGTCTCCGCCCTCGATCCGATCGAGCAATCGGTGCTCTATTCCATCCGGCTGCCGCGCGTCGCCGCCGGCATTCTCGTCGGCGCGGTTCTGGGCGTCTGCGGCGCGGCCATGCAGGGATTGTTCCGCAACCCGCTGGCCGACCCGGGACTGATCGGCGTGACCGCCGGAGCGGCTTTCGGCTGTGTCGTCTACCTGAAAGGCGCCGCCTTTGCCTTTGCCGGCATTTCCGGCGTGCTCGGGACATTTGCACTCCCGGCTTTCGCCCTTCTCGGAGGCCTTGCCACCACCGCTTTGATGTACCGGATCGCCAGCGTCGAGGGCCGCACCGTGGTCGCCGTCATGCTGCTGGCGGGCATCGCCCTCAACAGCCTTCTCGGGGCCGGAACCGGACTGGTGCTGTTTTTCTCCGATGACGACCAACTCCGCCAGTTCACCTTCTGGACCCTCGGAAGTCTCGGACACGCCACTTGGCCCATGCTCGGCGCCGCTCTCGTTTTCATCCTCCCGGCTTTCCTCGTCCTGCCATGCTTCGCCCGTTTCCTTGATGCACTCCTTCTCGGAGAGGCCGAGGCACTGCACCTCGGCATCCCGCTGCAGCAGATGAAACGTATCCTCATCCTGGTGACGGCGGCGGCCGTGGGAGCGGCCGCTTCACTTGCCGGGGGCATTGGTTTTCTTGGCCTGGTGGTTCCCCACCTCGTTCGACAGGTCTTCGGCCCCGGCCACCGCTGGCTGCTGCCGGGCTCGGCACTCCTCGGGGCGGGACTCCTCCTCGGGGCGGATTTTTTCGCCCGCACAGTGGCCGCTCCCGCGGAGCTTCCCGTGGGTGTCATCACCGCCGCCATTGGCGCCCCGGTCTTCTTCAGCCTGCTCCTCTCGGGACGCCGGTCGGTTTTCTTCTGAGCCATGGCCGCAACCGCCGCCATCCAGTTGAGGGACGTTCGCTTTGAACGCCGCCGCACCACCATCCTCCATCCCATCGATGCCATCCTGCCCGCGGGTCGGTTGACCGCCCTCCTCGGCCCGAACGGCGCCGGCAAAAGCACTCTGCTGAAACTCTGTGCGGGCGAGCTGCAACCGTCCTCCGGCCACATCGACTGCTTCGGACGGGCTCTCGCTGACTGGAACTCCGGCGACCTGGCTCGTCGCCGTGCCGTCCTCCCCCAGCAGTCCGGCCTGAGATTTCCGTTCCGCGTCGAAGAGGTGGTCTCCCTCGGCCGCAGCCCGCATCCCGGGCGGGGCCGGTCGCGGGAGGACAGCCGCCACATCGCCGCAGTGCTCAGCCGGGTCGGGCTGGCCGGGTTTGAACACCGTCTTTACACCAGTCTCTCCGGCGGGGAGCAGCAGCGCGTGCACCTCGCCCGCGCCCTCGTACAGATCGCGGGAGGCAAGCCGGCGCAATGTCTGCTTCTGCTTGACGAGCCCACCAACAACCTCGACCTCGCCCACCAGCACTCCATCCTGAAACTGGCCCGCGGGCTCCGAGACGAAGGCGTCTCCGTACTCGCGGTGCTTCACGACCTCAATCTGGCTCTCACCTATGCCGACGACGCTCTTCTGCTTCACCAGGGGCGCTTGCAGGCCAGCGGGCCAATCACGGAGGTGCTGTGCCCGTATTGGATTCAACGCTGCTTCGGCCTTCCGGTCCGGCAAATCCACCTGGCCGGTTCCGCCCGCCCGCACCTGATCTTCGAACCGGTCGCCCCGGCCACCGACCAGCCTCCAAGCACGTCACCGGTCGCCCTAGCCAACCGTTGACGCAGATCGCTCCGCTTCAGTCCTGCAACCAGTCGATGTGGACGCGCACGAAGATCGGCTCCTCCGCGCCTGAAGTCAGGATCCGGTAGGTCACGATTTCCAGCGGCTCTCCGGGGATCGGCACGGGATCACCGACCTTGGTCACGGAAAAGGGGCTCTCCCGCCAGTCCTGGAGGTCGGAGGAAAGTTTGATCCGGTAGTCCAGATCATCGGCGCCGGTGCGGCGAACGAAGGTCAGTTCCATTTCCTGATCGAGGCCCGCTTGCCCCGCTCCCGCCACGTGGGCGGAATCCACCATCCGCAGCCGGGGTTGCCCCGGGAGTGCCGAGCCTGGGACAAAGGGATCGCCGCCGAAGGCGTAGACCTTGAGGTTTTTGAAGCCGTCGCCGGACAAGTCCGCCATCGGCGCCAGCAGTTCGAAGGGAACATTCGGGTGCACCGACCAGTAATCGGCGAAGATACGGCTGATCCAATCCTCGTAGGAGACAGGCGGCCCTTGGGGCGCCGGCTCGGCGGGTCCGGCCACTCCAACGATCCGCGTGCGGCCTGCCACGTCCTCAGCGATGGCGATGATGGAGCCGTCGTCGGCAATGGAGATGCCAGCCACGATCACCTCGCGACCCGCCCGATCGGGGATCATGCGGTTGAGGTCGACCATGCCTTCGTTTTCCTGCCAGAAGAAACCCCTCGGTTCGCCGTCAGGATTTTCGGATACACCCACCACCTGACGTTGGTTGTTCAGTGCCAGCGCTTTGCTGTCGAGGCCGCCCAGTGAGCCGAGGTCGATGGCTCCACCGTCCCGCCAGAGAAAGGCCCTGCGCTCGCGGCCACCCTCGCCGGCCGCGGCCACTCCCGCCACTTCGCCGGCGGCATTGATGGCGCGGGGCACGACGCCCTGACCATCACCAACCTCGATTTCCTGGGTTTCGCCGCTGCTGAGGTCATGGAGAAAGGCGCGTGCGCCACTGTTCAAGGCATCCTCCACCAGCGGGGTACGGGTGCGGTCCGGCAGACGATGAGTCCAGGTGCCGAAGGCATCGACCGGATTGTCGGGCAGGTCGAAGAGACCGACCACCTGGCCTTCCTCGTTCACCGCCGTCGCCACGCTGCCGCCGCTCAGGGACGCGCCGAGATCAATGGGTTCGCCTTCTTCCCAGACAGTGGCGCTGGAGACAACGCTTCCCGGGCCTTGGGCGAGCTGCCCCACGACCAATCCCTGATTGTCGAGGTCGAGCGCGCGGCCATGGCCGCGGGGGTCCGAAGCGAGGACTTCAAAGCCCCGGTCCCGCCTCCAGACGTAGGGACGCATGGCGTCACCCGGCGGCTGCAGCCAACCCACCGCCAGTCCGTGGTCGTTGACCGCTTTGGCCACGTTGGGACCATGAACCCCGGGGTCACCCATCGGCTGGGGACGCCCGTCCGGATCGACGATAAAGCCGGCCAACAGCTCCTCCAGCTCGGCCATGAAAATCAGGTTTTGATCGAGGTCCTGCATGAGGTAAAAAGCCTCCACGTCGACCAGTGGCGGCAGGAGGGACGCCGTGTATTCGCGCGGGCCTTTCAGGTTGACGAGGATCCGGCCTCTGTCGGTCAGCCCGAGCGTGTTGCGGATCCTGAAGTTGAAGGCATCAGTGCGGCTGAAATCCTCCGCACGATCGGCGTCCTCAAATTGTTGATACAAATCCACGAAGTTCTGACCAACCTGGTAGCGGATGCGGTAAAGGTCGGAAGGCGGCGGGTTCCAATCTACCTCGGGATCGGTGCCGGGCGGCAGGGCCCGGGCCTCGCCGCCGCCCACGGTCGTGGTCCCGCTTTCATCGGGAGAGAGCAGTTCCAGATCGAGGAAAGAATCATTGGGATCTTCGGATCGCGGCGTGAGAAGCGGGCTGATGAAGGTAACTGTGTTCGGCAGCCGGAGCGTATGCTCGAAATTGTGCGCAATCGGGAAATGATCCTCGTCGGGCGTAGGACCTTCGATGGTCAGGCGATAGCTCGCGGAGGAATGCCGGTTGGGGTTGGCGAAGAGCACCCAGGCACGGCGTGACGTCGGCTCCCAGATGTTGGTGTCTTTTCCATTGATGATGGTGCCGACCGCCCCTTCGTCGTGTTGGGCGGATTCCGCCTCCGGATCCCGGAAGAGCAGAAAGTCAGAGCCGGTGTCGCCATCCTCGGTATAGAGCCGCACCCGCGGCGCGGCTCCACTGACCGTCTCATAACTGAAGTCGTAACGGCTGTGCTCGTCCTTGGATGGAAGCACGACTTCGATCATCCGGGCCGACAACGGCTGCAGTTGGAAGGTGTAACTGTTCAGCGTTGCATCCGGCGAGATCGAGATCACCGGCAAGTCTTCATGGAAGGTGGAGTAATTGACCTGGTTGGGCGCGCCGTAGGCACCCGAGGGATTGAAGTCCGCTTCAAAGGTCGCATTGCGCACCCAGTGCCAATGCGCCTCGGCCAGCGAGTTGTAGGGGGTGAACTGCGGGACAAAGGTTTCCGCGGCGCTGGTGGTGAGCCCGATCTGGAAGAGTCGCCCGAGGTCTTCGAGCCCGAGGTTGCCCCGATCCAGCAGGTAGACCCAAAACAGCTCCGTCCGATAGGGGGCCGCTCGTTGGTGGGAGGGATAACCTTCATTGAGAGGGACCGCCAGGGTCAGGTCGATGTCCACCTCCCGGACTGTTTCCCGGATGTCGTAAACATCGAGGTTCTCTGCGACCCGGGTGGTTCCCTCCAAAACCCAGACATCCCGGGTCGTGTCGTAGTCATACTGAAAAGCGTGGAACAGTTCGTGCCGGGTTGTGCGTGCGACCGCGGAAATGCCGTAGCAGGTGACGGCCTTGCCGCCGAGAATGGTGCGTCGGTAGTATCCGGCCGCGTAGTCGCAAGCGGTGTTGAAGTTGTCTTCATCCTCGACGTAGTATTTGTAGGTGGAGGAAAACATGCGGGTTCTCATCTTGGGCTCGGGGCTGCCGACCAGGCCGCGATATACCGGATACGCTTCATGGAGGGCGTTCTCCACGGTGTTGATGAAGCTCTGATCCTCATCGGCGCTTGGACGCCAGCGGATGTCGAAGCTCGGACCACTGGCGGGCTCGATGCCACCGCCCTCACCGCCGCGCTCCGCATCCGGAAAATACTCCTCAAGGATGAAATCGAAGGCGCCATCCATGTACTCATCCATTGCCCGCTCGGCATGTTCAATGAGTCCGAAGCGGGCCGGATAGTCGCCGCCGTTCAACTCAACGATGTTAAAAACATAGAGACCACTGGATTCGTCATAGACGCCGGCATCGGAAAGGTGCCACAAGTCGCCATCGGAGTCAGCAGACAAATCACCATAACTCAAATCGGCCAACTGCAGCCGCCGGGGATCGAAAAATTCCTGCACGGGGATCGCGACATAAAGGGCGGCGCCACGCGGAAAGTCGGTCCAGGCCGCTTCATCGTTGAGGCCCGTGGCCACGACCTCCAAAAACAGATCCACGCCTTCGATGCGCCGGTCATCGACGGGAAAGTCCGATTCCGCTTCCGGATCAAACCAGCGCACCTCCACTTCGAGCGGCTCCTCCAGCGCCTGCGGATGAGCCCCGATGAGCAATCCGCCTTCAAACTCGGTGAAGACCCCGGGGTGGATTTCGTTCGTATCGGTGAGAATGCGGTCGACCGGAGTCGTTTCCAGAACCCAGAGGGCCGGCCGCGGTTCCTCCCCGTCCGGAGCATGGAAGACCGGACCCTCGGCAATCTCATTCTCCGCGGCCTTCCCGACGTCGAAGCGCGGATCCGCGAAGAGCTGCACCTGCCCCGGCCAGGCCTGCAGGAAGGCCGGCGAAACACCATCGAGGTGGGCTTCCGGTTCGAGATCATTCCATCCGGCCTTGGCCGCGATCGCCCCGAGAACACCCGCCGGATCATCCGCCACGCCCTCCGCCTCCGATGGGCGGAGACGGTGGCTCAAGGTGGTCCGTTCCAAGGAACCCAGAACACGGCTTTCGAGCCGAAGCTGGCTCTCCCGGGGATCGGCGGGTTCTCCAGTGGGAACCAGCAGCAGGGACACCACCGGGGGTTCCGTGGACTGCGGATTTTCGTGGATCAGCAGCCCGCGGGTCGTCAGCCCGGCCTTGGAGTCTTCGGCCTGCCAACCCAAGGGCAGGCCGATGGTGCCGACCGAGCCGCCCGCGAATTCGGTATCGCCGAGCAGGGCGGTCACCAGGGTTTCAGGATTCTCAACAAAGGTCTCCAAGTGCGCACCGGCGACTGAGAGGACGACTTCATGATAGTGTCCTGGTTCTGCGGATACGGAAAGAGGAGCCATGAAGGCCGGCGGCAAGAGTGTCGCCAGACGGAGCCATAATTTCAGAAGTGCTGGGCATCGACGTGTGGAAGCGGAAGTGGTTACAGACATGGTCAAGGAGAGGGATTCGGAAGGTTCGTCCCGATGCACGGGTCGGGATCACGGGGGTCGGATTCCGACGAGGGGCGGAATGCCATTCGCGCCGAGAACTCGGCTTTGATCAGCGAACGCGACCGCAACAGGGAGGCTTTAGAATCAACCGGTCAACGACCCACTGCACCGGGCAGAACGGCCGGACCGCGTCGGAAGAGCCGGTCTGGCAGGAGAAACTTAACACGCTTTTCCACCCTCCCGACATTACGTGGCGATGTCAATCCGACCGCTGTTTCTTTCCCTTGAACCGGCCGGCCTCAACGCAACTGGGGAGATGCTTTCCCGGGACTGCCGTCGCCCGCAAAGGGCGGCCGTGATTCAGTCAACCCGGTTCGGCATACCTCTCGTTGGCCGCATACGCCTCCACCTCGTACGGTGCATCGTGGTAGCCGTGGGTCCTGACCTGCTCCAAATAGCAGCGCAAAAAGCTCTCGAACGACCCGGCGCGTTCGATCTGCCGGAGATGGACCAGTTCGTGGGCCATTTTCTCATCGGAGGCGGCAAACTCGGGTGTGGAAAGGATGCTCCCGCCGAAGACTTGGGCATTCCCGCGGATTCCGGGGCCGATCAAACCCAACCGGGTGGCGGTTTCGACGAGTGCGGAATCATGGTGGGGAAAGGGAATCACATCCACGACCAGGATCCGGTTGGCTTCGGGCGCGCGCAGGCCCAGCTCGCGGCCGATCTTCAGCAGCTTGGGCCGCAGCGGCTCTCCGCGCAGGAGCGCATCGGCGTCGATGACCGCCGCCCAGCGGGCAAAAGGACCGACAAAGGCCGCCAGCGAGTCGCCAAAGGATGCCGCCGTCATCGAACGGCTGCGAAGGCGTTGATCGCCGCGACCACCGCCTCCACCTGTTCGTCAGCCATTTCCGGCCAGATCGGCAGGCTCAGGCAGCGGGCCGCCGCTTTCTCGGCGACCGGGAAGTCCCCCGGGTTGTATCCAAGATCATGATAACACGGCTGGTGCGGCAAAGGCACCGGATAAATCAGGTCGGTGCCGATACCCGTTTCCGCCAAGTGGGCGCGGAGGGCGTCACGCCGCGGATGCCGGAGGGTGAACTGATGCCAGACGGACTCCGCTTCCGGCTTCCGGGCCGGCAGAAGCGTATCCTGCAATCGAATACCTTCGAGGTAGCGGTCGGCGATGACGCGGCGGCGTTCGGTCCACCGCCCGAGGTGGGGCAGTTTGACCCGGAGGGCGGCCGCCTGCAGGCCTTCCATGCGGTGGTTGTAGCCGATGGAGGTGTGGCGGTAACGCTCGGGCGATCCATGAGCCCGCGCCAGCCGGACACGGTCGAGCAGTTCACCGTGGCGGCTCACCACCGCCCCGCCTTCGCCGCAGCCGCCGAGATTCTTGGTCGGGTAAAAACTAAAGGTGCCGATGTCGCCGACCAGGCCGACGGGATGGCCGCGCCAACGCGCGCCGTGAGCCTGGGCGCAATCCTCGATTACGCGCAGGTCATGGCGCTTGGCCAGATCCAGCAGCGGCGCCATTTCCACGGGTTGGCCGAAGAGGTGCACGACCACGATGGCCCGGGTTTTCGGCGTCACCGCCCGGGCCGCCGCCTCCGGATCAAGGCCGAAGGTGGCCGGATCAATGTCCGCGAAGACCGGGCGGGCGCCGGCATGGCTGGCCGTCCAGGCACTGGCGATGAAGCTGAACGCCGGCACGATGACTTCGTCGCCCGGACCGATGCCGAGCGCGTTCGCGGCCAGCTGCAGCGCGGTCGTTCCGTTGCTCACGCCGACCGCCGCCCCCGCACCCATGGCGGCGGCAAACTCGGCTTCAAAAGCCTCGACCTCCGCCCCGAGACAAAACTGTCGGCGGTCGTAGACGCGTGCAAACGCCGCCAGAATCTCCTCTCGAAGGGCGTCGTGCTGGGGCTTCAGGTCAAGAAAGGGAACTTTCATCGTGGGAGAGGGTTTGCCGGACAAGGTCGACGAGGGCTTCGGGCGAGGCGCGCACCGCCTCTCCATCAAGCGGAATCCCCGCTTCCTGCATCGCCTTTGTCGTGACTGGGCCGATACTGAAGGCCTTCGGCCGTTGCGCGTCCGGATCGAGGGTGAGTTGGCCGGCGGCGGCGGCGAAGGCCCGCACCGCGGAAGAACTGGCGAAAAGGATCGCATGCGCGCCGCGCCGGCGGAAGTCCCGCGCGGCCGGATGCTCCGCGAGATCGGCCGGGCGGGTGCGGTAGACGGGGAAACGGTCCACGATGGCCCGGCCTTCGGTTTCGAGGCGATCCGCGAGGACCGGCCGGTTGAGATTCCCGGTGATGAGCAGGACCTTGGCACTATCGAGGCTGCCGGTGGCAATGAGTGCATCGGCCAAGGCTTCGGCCACCGCCTTTTTCGGCATCAGTTCGACTTGGAGATGGAGGGCCTCCAGTTCCTTGGCGGTCCCGGAGCCGACCGCCGCGATCCGCATCATGCCCAGCGAACGGAGATCTTGGTATTGGGAGAAATAGGCCTCGAAAAAAAACCGCACCCCGTTGGCACTGGTGAAAACGAGCCAGTCGTAGGATCCGAGGTCCTCCCAAATCTCCCCGGCGATGGTCGGGTCAACCGCCCCTTCGATTGCGATCAAAGGCAACTCCAGAACCTCCGCGCCAAGTTCGGCCAACCGGGCCGAGAGCTCGCCCGACTGCTCCCGGGTACGCGTCACCACCACCCGGCGGCCATGCAAGGGTCGCCCCTCCCGACCCCGCCCGCCGCCGCGGTTCACGGTGTCGCCGACGAGGATGACGGCCGGCGGTTTCAGCCCGGCAGCGGCCACCCGCGCCGGCAGCTCGGCAAGGGGAGCCCGGCAGGTCCGTTGCTGGGGCAGGCTGGCCCGTTCCACACAGGCCGCCGGCGTCTCGGGCGCAAAGCCGCTTTCGATCATCTCGGCGACGATGGATTCGAGCCGTCCCATGCCCATGTAGATGCAAAGGGTCGCATGGTCCTTCGGCAGTGCCCGCCAGTTTACCTGGCTCTGGTGCTTGGCCGGATCTTCGTGGCCGGTCACAAAAACGAGCGCCGCGCTCTCCTCCCGCAGCGTCAGCGGAATGCCGGTGCAAGCGCCCGCCGCCAGTGCGGCGGAGACTCCCGGCACGACTTCACAGGCGAGGCCGGCGGCCAGGACTTGCTCCAGTTCCTCCCCACCCCGGCCGAAGACAAAAGGATCTCCCCCCTTCAAGCGTACCACTCCGAGTCCCCGCCCGGCGCGATCCACCAGGATGGCCTCGATTTCCTGCTGCGGCAGGGTGTGCCGCCCCGATGATTTGCCGACAAAGATCCGCTCGCAGTCCGGCCGGGTCCAGGCCAGCAGCGACCGGTCCACCAGGTTGTCGTAGACCAGCACATCGGCCCGGCCGATCAACTCGCGCGCCCGGAGCGTGACCAGCTCCGGATCCCCGGGGCCCGCCCCGACCAAGGCCACCCATCCCGATGGAACGCTCATGCCAGCAGCTCCTTACGGCAGGCCTCCAGCCAAGCCTGCTCAACCGCCTCGCCCCCCTTCGGATGCGGCCAGGATTTCCGGCCCTTGCCCGGCATGAAGGCATGCAGACGGACGCCGTCGAAATGCACCGCCAGCGCCGAGTGGCAGCCGCCGCCAAGACCGTTGAGAAACGCCCGCTCGATCCGCACCGCCCGGCCGGTGACCCGATCCCCCACCCCACTGTAGTGCTCCGCCTGTGACAGACGGCACTGCAGTGCGATCGCGCCCTGACCCGCGGCCGGCACCGATGCCTCGATATCCAAGGTCCGAAAAACCAGCCCCGGCCAAGAGGCGATGCCGAGGCGGTTGAGGCCCGCCCTGGCCAGCAGGGTGGCGTCCGCCTCGCCTTCGGCCAGTTTGCGCAGCCGCGTGCCGACATTGCCGCGGAACTCCCCGAAAACCGCCTCCGGAAAAAGCAGCGCGGCCTGCTCCCGCCGACGGGGGCTGCCGGTCGCAATGCGCCGCGGCACGTCCACCCCCGCCCGCACCACCAGCACATCACGTGGATCCTCCCGGGGAAGAAATCCCGCCAAGGCCAGCGCGGGCGGCAATTCCGTAGGCAGATCCTTGGCGCTGTGCACGGCGAGGTCTGCGCGTTCCTCCTCCAGGGCCAGCTCCAGCTCCCGGGTAAATAGTCCCTTGCCGCCGCGCTCCTCCAGCGACCAGGAACGCCGCCGGTCCCCGGTCGTCGTCATCGGGAGCAGTTCCACGAGGGTATCCGGAAAGCTGTGACCAAGCTGCTCACGGGCCAGCTCCGCCTGAGCCAGCGCGAGCGGGCTTTTCCGGGTGGCGAGGCGGATGGTGGGCCGCTCGGGAGAGGGAGGGCGTTTGCTCAAGGCGGGAAACAGCGGCGACCGGGCCGGCCGGCTTCCCGGGCGAGTACAGGCCGCCCGGGAAGCGGAGGGCGGCCTCAGCTGTAGGAAGCCTGCACGCCCTTGAGGTTTTTCTTGGAAATCCAGGGCATGCAGGCCCGGAGCCGCTTGCCCGTTTTTTCGATGAGGTGGTTTTCGTCCTGCTTGAGGAGGGCCTTGTAGTTCTTCAAGCCGCCCTGGTATTCCTTGACCCATTCCTTGGTGAAGGTGCCTTTCTGGATCTCGGAAAGGATTTTCTTCATCGCCTTGCGGGTCTGTTGCGTGATGATCCGCGGACCGCGGGTCACGTCGCCGTATTTGGCCGTTTCCGAAACGCTGAAGCGCATCCCGGAAATGCCGGACTCGTTGATCAGGTCGACAATCAGCTTCAGCTCGTGCAAGCACTCGAAGTAGGCCATCTCGGGCTGGTAGCCGGCTTCCACGAGGGTTTCGAAGCCAGCCTTGATCAACTCGCTGGTGCCGCCGCAAAGAACGGCCTGCTCGCCGAAGAGATCCGTCTCGGTCTCCTCCTTGAAAGTTGTCTGGAGGACGCCGCCGCGGGTCGAGCCGATGCCCTTGGCCCAGGCCAGGGCGATCTTCTTGGCTTTCTTGGTGGCATCCTGGTGGATGGCGATGAGGGCGGGCACGCCTTTGCCTTCCTTATACTGGCTGCGCACGACATGGCCCGGCCCTTTTGGCGCCACCATGATCACATCCACCCCGGCGGGCGGCTGCACGAGGCCGTAGTGAACGCAGAGGCCGTGACTGAAGATGAGGCACTTGCCGGGGGCGAGGTTGGGCTCGACGGCGCTGCGGTAGATGTCGGGCATCTTCATGTCCGGCAGGGCGAGCAGGATGACGTCCGCCTTGGCCACCGCTTCGCCGGTCTCACAAACTTCGAAGCCGTGGCTTTTCGCCACCGCGATGGATTTACTTTTTGGATACAGGCCGATGATCACCTTGCAGCCGCTCTCCTTGAGGTTGAGCGCGTGGGCGTGGCCCTGGGACCCGTAGCCGAGCACGGCCAGGGTTTTGTTGGAGAAGGCGCGCAGGTCGCCGTCTTTGTCGGTATGGATTTTCGCTGGCATGAATAGTGGGAGCGTAATGCTGGGGTTCTTGGTGTGAAAACGGTCCGCCGCCCTCAGCGGCGCATCGCCACTTTGCCCGTGCGGGCCATTTCGGCGATGCCGAAGGGCTCGACGAGGTTGAGAAAGGCGGAAATTTTGCCCTCGTCGCCGGTCAGCTCGATGACAATGGAGTCGGCCGCGACATTGATAATCTTGGCCCGGAAGATGTCGCAGATCTGGATGATCTCCGAGCGGGTGCGGGAGTCGGCGGTGAGCTTGAGCAGCACCAGCTCGCGGTCGACGGCCTGGCCGCGCTTGAAGTCGACCACTTCGATGACGTTGATGAGCTTGAGAAGTTGCTTGTTGATCTGGTCAAGCGTGCCATCGTCACCCCGCACCACCACGGTCAGGCGGGAGAGGGCCGGATCCTGGGTGGGAGCCACGTTGAGCGTATCGATATTGAAGCCCCGGCCGCTGAACATGCCCGCGACGCGGGCAAGAACGCCGAACTTGTTTTCGACCAGAACGGATATGGTGTGTCGCATGAGGGATGAAGGGCGGATGGTGGACGGCGAGGGACTCGAACCCCCGACCTCCTCGGTGTAAACGAGAAGCTCTAACCAACTGAGCTAGCCGTCCGGAAACGATGGACCAAAGAGCAATCCGTCAGGCGGATCAAGACTTTAGGCGGACCGAACCTCACCTGAGTTCAGGGAGCTGAGCCGACCTCGTCGACAGACACCCTCTCAGGCCTGAAAGTGCCGTGCCACGGCCGTGAGCACACTGGCCAGCGGAACCTCTTCCTCCGTGCGGGCCGCGAGGTCCTTGACCTTGCACACCCCGCGAGCGATCTCGTCGGGACCGAAGGTCAGCGCCAGCCGGGCGCCGGACTGGGCGGCGGCCTTGAACTGCTTTCCAAAGCCGCCGGCCTTGAGGGCGTACTCGACCCGGTAGCCATGCGCCCGCAGCGCCGCCGCCGCCTCCAGGGCCGGCCGCCGGCTGTTCTCACCGACGACAAGATAAACATCGACGGCCTCGACCAACGGGGGAAGTTTTCCCCGCTCGCGGAGCAACTCCTCCAGTACAACATCGCCGACCGCAAAGCCAGCCGCCGGCAGGGAAGGACCGCCGAAAAGCTCGACCAGGCCGTCATAACGCCCACCTCCGGCGAGCGCACGAAAGGCGCCCTTGCGGTCGAAGGCCTCGAAGACAAAACCCGTGTAATAGGCCAGTCCCCGGACCACACCGAGGTCCACTTGGACAAAATCCCCCAGGCCGATCGCCTCCAGATCCGCCATCAGCTCAGCCCAGAGCGCGAGCCGCTCCCGGGCCGCCCCGAGTGCCCCTGCATCTACACCGTTACCCGCGATCGCCTCCAGTTCTCCCAAGTCGCGGACCGCGACCAACCTCCGGATCGCCTCCAGCAACGGATCCGCGGCGGCCTCGCCCACGACCGCACCCAAGGCCTGGCGCGTCGCCTCCGGGCTTTCCCGCTCCAGCTTGTCGACCACGCCCAGGACTCCCCGGGCCGTTTCCCCGGTGATGCCCCGTGTTTCCAGAAAATGTATCCAGAATGTGCGGTCACTGATGCGGATGCAAAAGTCCTCCTCGGTCAGCCCGAAAGCCCGCAGGGAAGCGGCCAACAGCGAGATCAGCTCCACTTCCGCCGCAGGCCCTTCCTCACCCAGCAAATCGGCGTTGAACTGGGTGAAACAGCGCAGCCGGCCCTTTTGCTGGCGCTCGTAGCGGAACTGGTCACCGATGCTGAACCACTTCACCGGCCGCCGCAGGGAAGCCGCCTTGGCCGCCACCATCCGCGCCAGGGTCGGCGTCATTTCCGGCCGGAGCGCCACCGCCCGGTCCCCTTTGTCGGTGAACGCAAAGAGCTGCCGCTCGATCTCCTCTCCGGATTTCTTGCGGAAAAGATCCAGCGCTTCGAGCACGGGACCATCGTATTCGGAAAACCCATGCAGGCCGGCCACCTGTCTCCAGATGGTGGCGAAGTGGCGGCGCAGGCGGAAGGCCTCGGGATAGAAATCCCGGAAGCCGGGCAGGAGGCGGACGGGCTCCATGGAGATCGAAAAAACGCCGCCGCCGACCTAGTCGGCCGACTGCCGCAGGGCGTCCAGATCAAGTTTCTTGATCCGGGATTTCAGGATCTTGCCGGCCTTGAATTTTACCACCGCTCGGGTCGGGATGATGACGTCTTTCTCCGGCCGGTTGGGGTTGCGCCCCACTCGTGCTTTCCGGACCTGGACTTCAAACACCCCGAAATTTCTCAGCTCCACATTCCGCCCTTTGGCCAATGCATCCTGGATAATGTCCAACGCCATCTGCACCGTTTCCTGGATATGTTTCTGCTGCCACCCGGTCTTTTCATAGATGTCGAGTACGATTTCCCGCTTGGTGAGATTACTGGCCATGAGTTGTGGTGGTTTCGCCTGAGTAACTTATTTTCCTGCTTGGGGTTGCGTCAACCTCAAACCCCGAAGAACATTACCCGATGAGCAAGGACAACGATCCGCCCAATCCGCTCGAAGACCTGCAGAAGCAAATCCAGGAGATGCTGCGCCGGGGGCAGATCCCGAACCCTTTCGGGCCCCAGGCCGGCGGCCCCGGCGTCAGCGCCAGCGGCGCCCCTCCCGCACAAAATGAGACCGCCGACGACGAGGAAAGCGAACGGGATGCCGTTCTCCGCCGCATTCGGGACTTCAGCCTCCGACCCCGCGAAATCCGCGATTACCTGGACCGCTTCGTCATCCGCCAGGATGAAGCCAAAAAAGTCATCTCCGTGGCTATCTGCGACCACTACAACCACGTGCGCCGATGCCTCGAGGATGCCCGCCTGCGGGAAAAGGAATACGCCAAGCAGAACATCATCCTCCTCGGCCCCACCGGCGTCGGCAAAACCTACCTCATGCGCTGCGTCGCCAAGCTCGTCGGCGTTCCATTCGTAAAGGCTGATGCGACAAAATTTTCCGAGACCGGCTACGTTGGCGGTGACGTCGAGGACCTCGTGCGCGAACTCGTCCGCCTTGCCGACAACGATGTCGAACTCGCCCAGTACGGGATCATTTACATTGATGAAATCGACAAAATTGCCGCCGCTGGCAGCGCCGGAACCGGAGGGAGAGACGTCTCCGGCCGCGGCGTGCAGATCAATCTGCTCAAGCTGATGGAGGAAACCGAGGTCAGTCTCCACAGTCAGACCGACCTCCTCGGCCAGATGCAGGCCATGATGGAGATGCAGCGTTCCGGAAAAGCCCGCCGGCGCACCATCAACACCCGCCATATCCTTTTCATTGTCAGCGGCGCCTTCGACAAACTCCCCGAGCAGGTACGCCGCCGTCTCATGAGTTCGCGGCTGGGCTTCGGTGCAACCGGCGGCGGCAGCGAGGTGGAGGATGCCGAACTCCTCACCCGCGTGCAGTCGAGCGACTTCATCGACTATGGCTTCGAGCCCGAGTTCATTGGCCGCCTGCCCGTGCGGGTCGCTTGCCGCCCGCTCGACGCCGATGATCTCGAGTCGATTCTGCTGCAGGCGGAAGGCAGCATCCTCAATCAATACCGGGCGGATTTCACCGGCTACGGGATTGATTTTTCGATCGACCGCGCCGCCATCTCCGAAGTCGCCCGACGCGCTTACGAGGAGAAAACCGGGGCCCGCGGCCTCATGACCGTGCTCGAACGCCTCCTGCGGGACTTCAAATTCGAGCTCCCTTCCACCTCCATCAAATCCTTCAGCCTCGACGCCCGTATCATGGAGGATCCGCGCGGAGCCGTGCGCGAGCTGCTCAAGGCCAACGCCTCCAGTCAGCGCGAAGTGCTCCGCAAGGAGGTGGAGTCCTTCGCCGAGCGCTTTCACAGCCAGCACAACTTCCGCCTCGATTTCGATGAGGCGGCCGTTGAGGCGCTGATCGAGGAAAGCCTCCGCCGCGACAAAACCATCCGGGGTCTCTGTGAGGAGAAGTTTCACGACTTCCACCATGGCCTCACCCTCATCCACCGCCAACGCCAGCAGGATCGCTTCGCCATCTCCGCCGCCGTCATCGCGAATCCGGACCAGGAGCTGTCCAAGTGGGTCATGGAAAGTTTCAAGGATCTGCGCGAAGGCGGCGCTGATTGAGTTCCATGCCCGATCCCGCCGATGTGCGTTCGATGTTCGGCCGGATCGCCGGCCGCTATGACCTCGCCAATCGCGCCCTCTCCTTCGGGGCTGATGTCTGGTGGCGGCGGCGACTCGTGCGGGAGGTCCGCCGGCGCAAGCCCGCGGAGGTTGTCGACCTCGCCACCGGAAGCGGCGATGTCGCCTTCGCCCTCGCGCGAGCCCTCCCTCCGGACACCCCCATACTCGGCCTCGACTTTTGCCAGCCCATGCTCGACCGCGCGGAACAGAAGCGGTCCGCCCGCCCCAGCTACGACCGGATCACCTTCATGCTGGGCGACAGCCTCGAAATTCCCCTCGAGGATGATTCCGCGGAGGCCGTGACGATGGCTTTCGGCTTCCGCAACCTGGCGGATCGCAGGCGCGGACTGGAAGAGTGCCGGCGCATCCTCCGCCGGCCGGCCGGCCGCCTCTACGTTCTGGAATTTTCGCAGCCTGTACGCTGGTTCCGGCCCTTTTATTACTTCTACCTCAAAACGATTCTGCCCAGGGCCGCCACCCTGCTCACCGGTGACCGCGCCGCTTACAACTACCTCGCCGGTTCCATTGAGTCATTCCCCACCCGCGAGGAGGTCAGCGAGGAGATCCTCGCCGCCGGCTTTGTCGACGTGCGCAGCATCGCGATGACCTTCGGCGTTGTCGCCCTTCATATCGCCATTCCCTGAAGCCCGGCAGCCTCCGGCAGACCGCAGGCCCGCTCCCCAACCAGGGGTTAGTTGAAAGACTTCCCGCAGCCGCAGCTCGATTGAGCGTTGGGATTGCGCACTTCGAAACCCTTGCCCTGCAAACCGTCGTCGAAATCAATTTCGCTCCCGTCAAGATAGGCCAGGCTGGCTGGATCGATCAAAAACGAAATCCCCTCGCTTTCCATAACTTGATCGTCGGGTTTGCGCTCGTCAAAAGCCATTCCGTATTGGAAGCCGGAACAACCGCCCGATTCGATGAAAACGCGCAGCATGCGGGTGTCGTCACCGAGCTGTGCA
The DNA here is from genome assembly GCA_007695295.1 of Puniceicoccaceae bacterium. Classification (GTDB taxonomy): domain Bacteria; phylum Verrucomicrobiota; class Verrucomicrobiia; order Opitutales; family Opitutaceae; genus REEB01. The sequence continues at coordinate 55,944 of REEB01000132.1, read as the reverse complement.
TGGAGCGTTTTAACTTGGGCGGCCGCCCGCTGCGTAAACGAAATCATGGCATCAACATGCTCCGCATCAAAGGCCTGTCAACCCGCCGGGGCGCTTGGCCACCCACCCCGCGAATCTTTGAAGCAATTTTCATGCTAGATGCAAGGTTGATCTTGCAAAAACCGCTCAAGCGCTCTTTCTCCCATCCCAGTGAGCCGACTCCCAATCAAACCGCAACCCGCCGTGCAGCACGGTTTCCGCAACGCATGAGCGCCCAGGGGTTCAGCCAGGAACTCCGCCAACGCCAGACCCAGAATCTGGTCCTGGCGCCCCAACTGCGCCAGTCGCTCAAAATCCTGCAGGTCGCCGCGCTCGACCTCCGCCAAGCCATCCAAGAGGAAATCCAGACCAACCCCACCCTCGAGGAACTCCCTTCCGACGATTCGTCCGCCGAACCCGCCGAGGAGAACTCCGGCGAGGAAGCCGATCCTCAGGAGGAGCTGCGGTTCGACGAGGATTTCTCCATTCTCAGCAAACTGGACGACGACTGGCGCGACTTCATGGCCGAGGCCGCCGGCACCGTCTACACGCGCGAGGACGCCGAGCGTCGGCAGCACTTTTTTGACTCCGTGGTGGCCGAATCTTCCCTTTACGAGCACCTCGCTTCGCAGGCCGGTCCCGATGACCTCACCCCGGATCAGCGTACGGCCTTCGACCTGCTCGTCGGCAGTCTCGATGACCGCGGCTTTCTCGACACGCCCCTCCCCGATCTGGCCCTCTCCTCCGGCCTGCCGCTGGCCGATCTCCAGGCCGCCGCCGAACTCCTCCGCACCCTCGATCCTCCCGGCATCGGCGCCCGCAACCTGCCGGATTGCCTTCTGATCCAACTCACCCAGTGCAATCGGGCCGACGCCCTCGCCGCCCGCATTGTCAAAGACCACTTCAAGCTTCTCACCCGCAGGCGCATCCCCGAACTGGCCCGTAAACTCGGCGCGGACCTCGAAGACGTGCAGCAGGCCATCGAGGAGATCGCCACCCTCGATCCCGCACCGGGCCGACGCTTCGGCGATGATTCCAACCGCGTCGTCGTTCCCGACCTGACCATCGAAAAGGAAGACGGCGAGTGGGTCGTGAAGATGAACAGCGACTACATTCCCCGCCTTCGTCTCAGCCAGTCCTATAAAAACCTCATCGCCCAAGGCCGGCTCAAAAAGGACGAACGCACCTACCTTCAGGAGAAGCTTCGCTCCGGCAAGTTCCTCATCAACTCCATCGAGCAGCGCCAGCAGACCATTGAGCGCATCACCCGTGAAATCGTCCGCCAGCAAGTCGACTTTTTTGAGGAGGGCGTCTCCCGGCTGCGTCCGCTCACCATGACCCAGGTGGCCGATGCGGTCGGCGTCCACGAAACCACCGTGAGCCGCGCCATCGCCAACAAATACGCCCGGACCCCCCACGGCGTCTTCGAGCTGAAGTACTTTTTCGCCGCCGGCTATCGCTCCGAAGAGGGAAACTCCATCTCCAACACCAGCGTCAAGGACCGCATCGCCCACCTCGTGGATCAGGAAAACCCCCTCAAGCCTCTGAGCGACCAGGAGCTGGTCGGGATTCTGGCCGAGGGCGGCATCACCATCGCCCGGCGAACGGTGGCGAAATACCGCGAGGAACTCGGTATTCTCCCGAGCAATCTCCGCCGCCACTACGCTTGAAGGGCTCCGGGAGCCCGGCGGGGAAAAGGAAAATGGCACGCCCGTAGGGAGTCGAACCCCAAACCTTCTGATCCGTAGTCAGACGCTCTATCCAATTGAGCTACGGGCGCACGCAAGCTCCCAAGCAACGCAACCGCGCCCACAGAATCAAGAAGGAAAATGGAAAAAGTGAACCGCCCCGGCCGAGTCCACCCCGCGGCGTCCGCCCGCGCCCATCACCGTTTCCCTTCTTCGGCCGCCTCCCAGGACAGAAAAAAGCCCGGGGAGCCGCGCTCCCCGGGCCCGTCTCAAAATCGTCGGGCGGAAGAAATCTCAGCTGACTTTGGGCAGATCGGCGGGAATTTCCACCGGGTGGGGATGGTTCCGCTTGCTCTTCATCATCCGCGCGCGCCGGCGCAGCTTGCGGTCCAGCTTGTCCACGACCCGGTCGAGCGCCTTCAAACAGTCGCCGTTGCACTCGGAAACGACCATCGTCGGTCCGCTGATTTCAATTTCGCCTTTGACTGTAAATTCCTTCTCCTTGTCGCGAGCCTTGTCGTGCTCGAGGTCCACCCGGATTCGAACGATTCGCTCCTCATGACGGAATAGTTTGGTCACCTTTTCATGGACGATGTTCTTGAGTGCATCGGTCAGCTCCATGTGGATTCCCTTGATGATCACGTCATGATTTTCGGTGCGGTTGTGCATAGTGGTGTGCTTTTGGTTTGTTTATAGTGCAGGGTGAAAAAAGGCTGAGGGGATGACGACAGGACAACGCCAGGCCGTGTTGCATGATTTTTCCCGAGTTGTGATCAGCGGCGGATCGTCGGGTATCGGAAAGCAATTCATTGAGCAGGCCCTCAGTCTGGAGCCGGGCCCCGGGGTGTGCAACCTTTCTCGGCGCCCGCCCGAGGTCGCCGACGCCGGCAAACGTCTCGAGCATCTCTCCTGCGACCTCGCCGATCCCGACGCCCGAAAGCGGGTTTTCTCCGCACTCGCGGGCCGGGTGGAATGCGAAGACGGACCGCTCCTGGTCGTCAACAATGCCGGCTTCGGGGCCTACGGGGCGTTTCCGGAGCCGGAGACCGAGCGCCACCTCGCCATGCTGGCGGTTAATGTGGCCGCCCCGGTGGAGTTGACCGCCCGGCTCCTGCCCGCCCTCCGACGCCGCGGTGGCGCGGTCATCAATGTCGCGTCCACGGCGGCCTTCCAACCCACCCCCCACATGGCCACCTATGGCGCCAGCAAGGCTTTTCTGCTCCACTGGAGCCTCGCCCTCCACCAGGAATTGCGCGCCCACCGGATCCCGGTCATCGCCCTCTGCCCCGGCCCCACCCGGACCCATTTCTTCCGCGAGGCCGGTTTTGAAACCCATCTTCTGCCCGAGGGCATCAGTCAGGATTCCGATGCCGTCGTCGCCACCGCCCTGAAAGCCCTCGCGAAGGGACGTCCGCTGATTGTGTCGGGCTGGACGAACCGTCTCACCGCAGGCGTTTCCTCCACCCTTCCAAAGCGGGTGTCGGCCTGGCTGGCGGGCAGAATCATCGGCCGCTTTCGCCTCGGTCGCCACCCCGCCCGCCCGGACTGAGCCGTGCCCCCGACCATCGATGGCTATCGGGTCGATCCGGCCGAACCGGCGTCCTGGGTTCTCTTCCAGGATGACGACCTGCTCGTTCTCGACAAACCAGCCGGGCTCGTCTGCCACCCCAGCAAGGACGGCCCCTGGTCCAGCCTGGTCGGCGCCTGCCGGGCTGCTTTCGGCCCCGCCTGGACGCACCTGGTGAGCCGGCTCGACCGCGAAACCAGCGGAGTGCTGCTTCTGGCGGGCAACCCGGAAACAGCCTCCCGCCTTCAACGGGCGGTGCAGGGGGGCAGGCTTCACAAAGAGTATATCGCCATCCTTCGCGGTGAATTGAGCGCTCCGACCACCTGCGCCTTGCCCATCGGCCCGCACCCGGACAGCCCGGTCGTCGCCCGCCGCCTCGCCGCCGCCCGCCCGGAGTTTCGCCCCGCCTCCACCCGCTTTGTCCCCCTCGCCCGCCGCGCCGGGCACACCCTCGCCAGGATCACGCCTCTGCAGGGGGGGCGCCAGCACCAGGTCCGCGTCCACGCCGAGGCGCTCGGGTATCCATTGCTCGGGGACAAAATCTACGGCCGGCCGCCGGAGGTTTTTCTCGCCTTCATCAAGGAAGGCTGGACGGACGCCCTGGCCCGCCTCCTGACCCTGCCGCGACAGGCCCTGCACTGCAGCCGGCTCTGGTTTGATCTCCCCGCCGGCCCGCGCTTTCGGGCGCCGCTTCCGGCCGACCTGAAGGCGTTCTGGCGCTCCTTGCCGGCCGGCCCCGGAAATTGACCGTTGCAGGTGCTTTCAGCCCCGCGGCGGGGGCAGGCGGGAACTGTCGATTCCTTCGCGCACCGCCACCGTCGCCAGCACCCGGGGCACAAACATCTGCGTCTCCGCCGGCAAGGTGCCCGCGATGGCGGAAAAGTCGCGCCGCCCTCCTGCCTGCAGCAGCCGCCCCACCCGGCCCTGGCCGGCATTGTAGGCGGCCAGGGCCAGTTCCCAGGAGCCGAAGCGGTTGTAGAGGGATTTCAAATACCGGGCGGCCGCCCGGGCGTTCGCCTCGGGATTGTCCCGCTGATCGAGCGGACGCAGCCGCAGCCCGAGGCCCTCGGCCGTCGCCGGCATGAGCTGGAAGAGCCCCCTCGCTCCGGCCGGACTCCGTGCCCGCGGATTAAAGGACGACTCCACCTCCGCCAACCAGACGAGTTCCTCCGGCACTCCCTCCTCCCGGAAGATCCGTTTCAGCCGCGGGAGCAGGGAAGCCGCCCGCGGCGGCGGCGGGTGCTTGCGCACTTCCTCCTCCCAGTTGCGCTGGAAGCGGAGAAAGGCCCCGGTCTGCTGCCGGGCCGGCGCCGACAACGGCGCCCGGACCGGATCCCGCGACGGCGGAGCGAGGCCTGCCCCGGGCTGCCGCAGCCCTTCCGGCCGCACACGTTCCCGCCCTTCCGGGATTGCCGCCAGCGCCCGGTGCGCCATCTCCAGGTAGGCCAACCGCGGCTCCAGCCAATCCGCCAGAAACTCCCCCAGCTCATGCTGCCGCAGCAATCCCACCGCCACCCGAGCCTCCGGCAGGATCCAGGCCAGCTCCTCAAGATTGCCGGTCTCCGAGGCGGCGTCGATCGAACGCCAGAACTGGTTCCACTCCTCGGTGGTGGGAAAGCGGTACTCACGCAAGATTTCCTCGGGAGCAAAGGTCTCGAACAACAGCCGCCCCAGCTCAAACAGGTCACCCATCTCCGTCGCCGCTTCTGGCTCGGCATCCGATGCCCGCTCCTCCCCCGCCACAGCCGGCGCCCCCGCGCCGAACAAAATCCATCCGGCCGCCAAGAGTCCTGCAAGTTGTTGCTTTCGTATCCACTTCATAAGCATCACTTTTCTCTGCACCGGTCACCTCGCCGCGGATCGGGAATGCGTTGCAACCGGCACCGATGCCATTACGCTGGCATCATGGCTCTGACACAAACCGATTCCATCCCCGCGGGCCTCAACCAGGTCCTCGCCGACACCTATGCGCTCATGGCGCTGACCCACTTCGCCCATTGGAATGTCGAGGGCAGCGGGTTTTTCGCCCTCCACACCGCCTTTGAAGAGCAATACACCAACCTCTTTACCGCCGCGGATGAAATCGCCGAGCGCACCCGCGCCCTCGGCGCCTACGCCATCGGCGGGCTCCGCCAGTTGGCCGATCTCGCCCGCATCGATGAGCTCACTTCACCCCTGCCCCAGGAGGAATACGTCAAGGGCCTCATCAAGGCCCACGAAAAGCTGCTCGCCGATGCCAAGAAAGTCCGCGAACTCGCCGACCGCGAAGGCGATACCGAGACCGAGGATCTCATCATCGCACGAGTCACCTTTCACGAAAAGACGCTCTGGATGCTGCGCAGTTTCCTCAAAGCCTAGGTCGCCGCCCCGCAGGCCGCCGGCTCAGCGCATCCCGCGGTGCAAGCGGCTGCGGGCTTTGGGCTTGTCCCCGAATTCCTTCTCCAAAACAGCGGAAAAGGTGTAGGGAAAGCCGTCCAGTTTGATCCGTGGAATGGACTGGCCAATGAAGCGCTCGATCGAGCGCACGTGGTTGATGTCCTCCTCGGTCATGAGGGTGAAGGCATCGCCCACCGCCTGGGCCCGGCCGGTGCGGCCGATCCGATGCACGTAGTCTTCGGCGTGCTGGGGCACGTCGAAATTGATCACGTGGCTGATGCCCGCGATGTCGAGGCCGCGGGAGGCGATGTCGGTCGCGACCATCAACTCGTAGCGCCCGGTCTTGAAACCATCCAGTGCCTCCTCGCGCTCGCGCTGGGAACGGTTGGCATGCAGGCTGGCCACCGAGTGGTTGAGTTTGTGCAGCCGCCGGGCGATCCGCTCCGCTCCGAATTTTGTCCGGGTGAAGATCAGGACGCTGTCGAAGTTCGTCCGCTCCAGCAAGGCGATCAGGAGGTCGAATTTCTGCGTCTCGATCACGGGGTAGAGCGCGTGGCTGACCGTCTCCGCCGGAGATCGCCGCATCCCGATTTCGATGGTTTCGGGATCTTTCAAAACCCAAGTGGTCAGGCGCTCGATCTCGGGCGGGATGGTGGCGGAGAAAAAAAGCGTCTGCCGCTTCTCGGGGCATTTGCGGATGATCCGCCGCACATCCGGCAGGAAACCCATGTCGAGCATGCGGTCGACTTCGTCAAGGACAAGGATTTCGATGTCCGCCAGCGAAGCCGTCCGCTGCTCGAGATGGTCGAGCAGTCGGCCGGGCGTCGCCACCATGATGTCGATCCCTTCGCGGAGTTGCTCGCGCTGCTTTCCGTAGCCCACACCGCCGTAAAAGAGGCCGATCCGGACATCCATGAACCGGCTGAAATCCCGCAGCGCCGTCTCCACTTGGGCGGCCAGTTCGCGGGTGGGCTCCAGGACGAGGCAGCGGCACTTGCCGCGATTTTTCAGGTGATGGAGAACAGGAAGGCCGAAGGCGGCCGTTTTGCCGGTGCCGGTCTGCGCCGAACCGATCACGTCCTTGCCGGCCAAAACCAGAGGAATGGCCCGAAGTTGGATCGGCGTGGGCTCGGTGAAGCCCATGGCCTGCACTCCCTTGAGAACAGCGGGGTCGAGCCCCAGATTTTCAAACATTACGCTGACTTAAGCATCCGTGCCGGCTTCCGCAAGGGCGGAAACTGCGCTCTCCGCAATCCCCGAAACGCGTCTTTGCACTGGCGGCCCACCGGTCGCTGGTTATGGTGGCATCATCATGTCGCGGACCCAACCACCGCCTTCACCACCTTCATCCGGCTCCGCCTCGGCCTCCGCTGAGCTCAATGTCGCCCGCATTCGCGAGGAGTTCCCCATCCTTGCCAGCAGCACGCGCGGCAAGCCGCTCGTCTATCTCGACAATGCCGCCACCACGCAGAAACCCCGGCAGGTCCTGGAAACCCTCGATCATTTTTACCGACTCGAAAACGCCAACATCCACCGCGGCGTTTATTATCTTTCCTCCCAGGCAACGGCTTCCTACGACCGCGCCCGCGCCCGCATCGCCAAGTTCATCGGGGCGCGCTTTCCCGAGGAGGTGGTTTTTGTCCGCGGCGCCACCGAGGCCGTCAATCTTGTCGCCCACTCCTTCGCCCGGCCCCGGCTCCGGCCCGGCGACAATATCGTCGTCACCCACCTCGAGCACCACGCCAATTTCGTCCCCTGGCAACAGGTCTGCCACGAAAAGCAGGCGGAGTTCCGCGTCGCTCCGGTCACCGATGCCGGCGATCTCGACCTCGGGGCGCTCGACCGGCTGCTCGACGACCGCACCCGGATCCTCGCCCTCGTACACCTTTCCAACGCCCTCGGCACGGTCAACCCGGCGGAAAAGATCATCGCCTTGGCTCATGCCAAGGGCGTGCCGGTCCTGCTCGACGCCGCCCAGTCGCTGCCCCATCTGCCGGTGGATGTCGGCGCCCTCGGCTGCGATTTCCTGGTCGCCTCCGGCCACAAACTCTACGGCCCCACCGGCATCGGCCTGCTCTACGGCCGCCTTGAGCACCTCGACTCCATGCCGCCGTATCAGACCGGTGGTGACATGATCGAGCTGGTCTCGATCGACCAAACCACCTTCCAGAAAAGCCCGGCGCGCTTCGAAGCCGGCACCCCCCATATCGCCGGCGCCGTCGGCTTGGCCGCGGCCGTCGCCTTTCTCGAAGCGCTCGGGCTCGAGGCCGTCGCCCGCCGCGAGGATGCCCTCGTCTCCGAGGCCGTCGCCCGCCTCGAAGGCATTCCCGGTCTCACCATCGTCGGGCGGCCGGAGCGCCGCGCCGGAGCTGTCTCCTTCGTCATGGATGGCATCCACCCCCACGACATCGGCACTATCCTCGACAGCGAAAACGTCGCCATCCGGGCCGGCCACCACTGCGCCCAGCCGCTCATGCGGCGCCTGGGCCTCAATGCCACCGCCCGCGCCTCCTTTTCCTTCTACAATACTGCGGAGGAGGTCGCCGCCCTCGAGGCCGCCCTCCGCAAAGCCCGCTCACTCTTTCACTGATGTCCGACCTCGAAGACCTCTACCAGGAAATCATTCTCGACCACAACCGCCGCCCCCGAAATTTTGGTCCGCTGCCCGAGGCCACCCATCATGCCGAAGGCCACAATCCACTCTGCGGCGATCACATCAAGGTCCTGCTCAGGCTCGAGGATGACGTCGTCCGCGAGGTCAAGTTCGAAGGCGAGGGCTGCGCCATCTCCAAGGCCTCCGCCTCCCTCATGACCACCCACCTCAAGGGCAAAAAACTCGGCGCGGTCAGGGAGGCTTTCCGGGCCATCAACCACCTCCTCACTTCACAGGAGGACGAGATCCCGGAGCTGGAGACACTCGGCGATGTCGCCGCCCTCCAAGGCGTGCGCCGCTACCCCGTCCGGGTCAAATGCGCTTCCCTCGCCTGGCACGCCGCCGACGCCGCTCTCGACGGCGTCGTGGAAACCACCACCGAGTAGCCGTTCCGCCCGATCCGCGAGTCCATTGCCTGGCCGCCCGACATCGGTTCCCCCGCAGCCCGCACCGTTTGCGCTCCGCTCCCCATGGCCGAGCCTCCGGGATTTTGGGCTTGGGTCTGGCTGCGGCCCGGTCTTTGCTGGATGATCCGGTTTTCGCCTTTCGATCCAACCTGTATCGAACACACCTTACATGGAATCATTCGAACTCTCCGCCTTCATCAAAGACACGGTCTTTGCCGCCATCATCCTGCTCGCCGCCCTTATCGTCGGGGCCGTCCTGCACCGGGCGGTGAACCGCCTCCAGCAGACCAAGGATGTCCCCTCGGTCGTCGTCACGCCCTTGCGGATGTTCCTCCGCTACGGCCTGATCGCGGTCACCTTCCTCCTCATCCTCGGCGCTTACCGGGTCGACATCGGCAACTTCTGGACCTTCCTCTCCGCCGTCCTCGGGCTCATCGCGATCGGGTTTGTCGCGGTCTGGAGCATGCTGAGCAACCTCTCGGCCACGCTCCTGATCATCATTTTCAAACCCTTCCGGGTCGGTGAGCAGATCGAGCTCCTCGGCGACAACATCCGCGGGCGGGTGGCCGACCTCAGCCTCATGTTCACCGTCATCGAGGATGAAAACGGCAATCTCACCAACGTCCCCAACAACCTTTTCTTCCAGAAATCGAGCCGGCGCATCCTCAATCCCGCCACCCCCGCCCCCGGGGCCACCGCCACCCCCGACCACAGCAAAGCTAACCTCGAGGGCGTCCAGACCAAGGGATTTGACCGCCAGAAATAGGATCCCGGCCGCCCCTTTCAACTCAGCCCAGTCTCATGAAAACCACCACTTCCCGAAAACCGCGCCGCCGCATCAAGGACCGCATCGCCATGGTCTCCACCCATGGCTATGTCGCCGCCGAACCACCGCTTGGCGCACCCGACACCGGTGGCCAGGTGGTCTTCGTCCTCGAGTTGAGCAAAAAACTCGCCCAGCTCGGCTACAAGGTCGACATCTGGACCCGCCAGTTCGAGGACCAGCCCGCCACCGAAAAGGTCAACGCCGATGTCCGCATCCTCCGCGCCCCCTGCGGCGGCAAGGACTTCATCCCCAAGGAATACCTCTATAAAAAACTTCCAGAATGGGGTGAGCACGCCCTCCGCCGGATCAAAAAGGAGAAACTCAACTACCAATTTCTCAACAGCCACTACTGGGATGCCGGCCTCGCCGGCGAACACCTTTCCGGAGTACTCAGTATCCCTCACATCCACACCCCCCACTCCATCGGCACCTGGAAAAAAAGGCAGATGGAGACCGACTTCCCGGACAACCAGGAGTCCTTCGAGGAAAAGTACAACTTCTCCCGCCGCATCCACCACGAACGCATTCTCTACCAGGAAGCCGACCTCGTCATCGCCACCACCCCTCCCCAGCTTGACATGCTCAAGGAGGACTATGAACTGCGGCCGAGCAAACTCCGGATGATCCCCCCCGGCTACGACGACAACCGCTTCTACCCCGTCAGTGAGGCCACCCGCACGGTCCTGCGGGAGAAATTCAATTTCCGCGGCAAGACCATCGTCTCCCTCGGCCGCCTCGCCCACAACAAGGGTTTCGACCTCCTCATCCATGCCTTCAGTCTCGTCGCCGAACGCGAGGCCGATGCCTACCTCACCCTCGCCGTCGGCACCAGCAACGAGAGCGTCACCGAGCAGGGTCTGCTCGAGGAGCTGCGCAAGCTCATCGCCGATTACAATCTCCACGACCGCGTCACCCTGACCGGCTCCGTTTCCGAGGAGGACCTCCCCGACTTCTACCGCGCCGCCGATGTTTTTGTCCTCTCCAGTCGCTATGAGCCTTTCGGCATGACCGCGATCGAGGCCATGGCCTGCGGCACGCCCACCGTCATGACCACCCACGGCGGCCTTCACCGCGCCGTCAACTTCGGCGAACACGCCCTCTACTGCGACACCTTCGACAAGGAGGACTTCGGCATCACCCTGCTCAAACCCCTGCGCTACCGGGGCCTCCACCTGCGCATGAGTCAGACGGGCGCCAACCGTGTCCGCAGCCTCTTCACTTGGACCGGCATCGCCCAGCAGTTGCTCAGCGCGGTCGAGGCCCGCGAGTCCGGCCCGTTCAGCTTTTCGGGTCTCTCCGGTGGTCACAACTGGTCGGAATATGCAGATTAAACTGCTCTCGTCCGACCTCGATGGCACCCTCGCCGGCAAGGCGGATGCCACCCTCGCCTTTCGCGATACCTGGGAACGGCTCCGCGCCGCCAAAAAGAGCCGCGCCCCCCTCCTCTGCTACAACACCGGCCGGCTCCTCAATGACACCCGCCGCTTCATCCGGAAAATACGCCTGCCGGAGCCGGACTTCTTCGTCTGTGGAGTCGGCACCAGCATCTACGACTGCCGCGAAAAGCGCCCGCTCGAAGCCTTCACCCGCAACCGCGTCCAAGGCTGGGATCTGGCCAAGATCGAAGAGATCCTCTCCCATTACCCCAACGTCGAAAAACAGGCCTCCGAGTTTCAAAACGCCTTCAAATCAAGCTGGTACTTCTACGACGCCTCCGCCGAGCAGATCAACCGGCTCCGCGCCGAGCTCGAGCGGGCCGGACTCGACATCAATCTCATCTACTCCAGCGCCCGCGACCTTGATATCCTCCCCCGCTGGGCCGACAAGGGCAACGCCCTCAAGTGGCTCATCGACCACCTCAAGCTGAAACCTTCCCAAGTCATTGTTGCCGGCGACAGCGGCAACGACAGCTCCATGTTCCGGATCGAGGGCGTCAAACGCATCATTGTCGAAAACGCCCAGCCCGAGCTTTTCGAGGCCACCGTCGAGCTTGACGCTTACACGGCCGACGGCACCTGTGCCGACGGCGTCCTCGACGGTCTTCGCCACTTCGACGTCCTCAAGGGCATTCCCGTTTACGAACCGGATTCCGGGGCGGAAAAAGCGGGGCTCGAGCCGGAGATCGCCATGCTCTTCGACGCCGAGGAGCTCCACGAACTCAGCCCCGACCAGCGTGCCTTCATCTCCAAGGCCTACGACGAAGCCCTTGGCGCCATCCGCCGCAACCTCACCCCCCTTGGCTTTTCCGCCTGCTCGCTCAACGACAACGAGGTCACCGGCACCGACGTCAACTACCGCTCTGTCTGGGGGCGCGACGGCGCCATCACCCTCATCGGCACCCTCGGCATCAAGGATCCCGAAATTCGCGCCTGCCAACGCCGCACCCTCGAAACCCTCCTCCGCCACATCTCGCCCAACGGCCAGATCCCCGCCAATGTCCGCATCGACAACGACACCCCGGACTACTCCGGCGTCGGCGGCATCGCTTCCATCGACAGCGGCATCTGGCTCATCATCGCCTTTTACGAGTTCATCCATGCCACCGGCGACCTCGAATTTCTCACCCACTACGAGGACCGCCTCCAGCGCGCCATGGACTGGCTCGCCGCCCACGACAGCAACAACGACGCCCTCCTTGAAATCCCCGAAGCGGGCGACTGGACCGACCTCTTCGGCCGCAGTTACAATGTCCTCTATGACGAGGTCCTCTGGTACCGTGCCAACATCGCCTACGGACGCATGATCGAGCTCCTCGGCGACTACTCCAAGGCCGCCGACTACCTCCGCTGGGCGCAGACGATCAAGTCCGCCATCCTGCGTAAATTCTGGCCCTCCACCGCCGTGCCCGTGGAAGGCTCCCTCTACAGCTTCGCCGATCAGCAGACCTCCCTCGGGGACACCCACTACCTACTCGCCGAAGTCACCCCCTTCAGTTTCAACTGGCGCTGCGATGTCTTCGGTAACATCCTTGCTTTCCTCTTCAATGTCCTCGACCTCGAGCGGGCCAAAACGGCTTTCCGTTTCATGTGGGGAGTGGGCGTGAACCAGCCCTACCCCGTGGCCAACCTCTACCCGATCGTCACCGGAGGCGACCCCGATTGGCGGAGCTACTACACCGTCAATCTCCTCAATTTGCCCAACCACTACCACAACGGCGGCATCTGGCCATTCATCGGAGCGATGTGGGTGCGCTTCATTCACCGTCTCGGGCTGCGGGACATTGCCCACCAAGAACTGGTCCGCGTCGCCGAGCTCAACCAACTCGGCAAATCCCACCAGTGGGAGTTCAATGAATGGGCCCATGGAACGACCGGTCGCCCCATGGGCAAGGCCTACCAGGCCTGGTCCGCCTCCAGCTTCATCCAGGCCTGCCATGAACTGCGGCTCGACCCCGCCGCCCTCCGCGAGGATGGGTAGTGAAAAAAGCCTGACAACCGGCTCCCCTTCGCCCAGCCTTGACGCCAGTCGGCAAAAAACCCCTCCTTCCCGGCAAAGGAACCCGGCACTCCTGCCGATGGTCTTTGCTACCGGGATGGTCTTCTCATCCTGATTATTGCTCACCCTAGCCTGATCCCCCCATGTCCAAAGCTATAGTTGCCATCGTCATCGTCCTCGCACTGATTCTTTCCGGATTTCTCTTCTTTCAGGTCCGGGAAGCCCGCGAAGCCAGGGAGGCTGAGGCCGCCCGGGTCTCCGCCCTCCAGGAGGAACTCGCCGCCAAGGAGCAAGCCGCTGCCGAAGCCGAGCGCCTTGCCCGCCAACAGGAAGAAGCCCGCCGCCTGGCCGAGGAACGCGCCCGCGAGGAGGCTGAGCGTGAAGCCGCCCGCCTCGCCCGCATCCAAGCCGAAAACGAACGCATCCAGCGCGAGCGCCGCGAGGCCGAAGCCCGTGCCCGTGAGGCCGCCGCCGAACTCGAGCGGGCCCGCCAGGAGGCCGAAAGAATCCGCACCGAAGCCGCCCAGCGCCAGGAAGAAGGCGAGCGCCGCGCCGCCGAACTCCAGGCCCGCCTCGAGGCCGCTCATCGCGCTTTCGAGGAAGCCGAACGTGATCGCCAGGAGGAAATCCGCCGCGAGGCCGCCCGCCTCGCCGCCCAAGAGCGCGAGCGACGCCGGGAAGCCTTCGCCCCCGCCGCCGCCTCACCCGAGGAGCGCGTCCGCGTGACCCGCTTCATCTTCCCCTCGGATTTTCGTCGTGGCAACCATTACATTCTGGACCGGTTGGCCGCCGCCTCCGCTCCGCCCCAGCCTACACCGCTGCCGCCCCAGGAGTAAGCACGGTCCTGCGATTCCACTCTTTAACCGGCGGGCTCCGCGCCCGCCGTTTTTGCTGCCATGATCGGTCTGCTCATTCTCTTCGCCGGCGGTCTTCTCTTTTTCATCGGCGTTCTCATCCTCCCTCTCCTGCTCATCATTCCGCAACTTCAGGCCGGCATTGAGCAGGAGTTTCTCACCGGTGAGACCATTGAGATCCGCACCGAGGCTCCTTCCCGCCACGTGCTCTGGCGGCCCGCCTCCACACCCCTCCCCGAGCATCCCCCCGGCATCCAGCTTGAAGGGCCTGAATCCACCCGCCCCGCCCCTTCGGTGATCCTCGACGCTGGCATGACCCTGCGGATCGATGCAACCCTCTACCACAGCATCGCCATTCTCGAGCTTCACACCGCCGGGAGCCACCAACTGCTCGTCGCCATCGAGGGCGGGCCGCTTGACCTCGCCGTCGGCCCCGCGCCCGGCGCCGGCCGCATCACGCCCATCATTTTCTCCGGACTCTTCTCCATGGCCGTGGCCATCGCAGGCTTCATGCTCGGCGTCCTCGGGGTCGTGAAACTCTTCCAGTCCCGCGACCAAGCCCAGCCGCCAGGAACACACAACTGATCCCGGGCCGGCATCTCTTTTCCCCGTCAGTGCGGGAGTCCCTCCCTTACCAGAGATCCCGGCCGTGCAGCCTCAGCCACGCCTCGTGCTCCCGGTAGCGGGGACAGACCGACTCCACCAGCTTCCAGAAGCGCTTGGAGTGATTCCATTCCCGGGCATGCATCAACTCGTGGTAAATGATGTAATCCCGCACCTGCCAAGGGGCCTGCACCAGTCGCCAGTTCAGTGATAGCGTGCCCGCGGCCGAGTAGGATCCCCAGCGGGTGCGCTGGTCCCTCACCACCACCCGCTTCGGCCGGCACCCGACCCGCTCCGCCAATTCCGCCACCCGTGCTGGCAATTCCTTGCGCGCCAATGCCTTGAGAAAGTTTTCCACCGCCGTCCGCGTGTCCTCCTCCCCGAGTGGAATCCGAAATGTCCCCAGCCGGATCTCCTCCTCCAGTCGCCCCCCCTCCAAGACCCGACGCTCCCCGCGAAACCAGATTTGCGTTCCCGCCCGCCAGCGGGTGGCCGCCCCACGGCGCCTGCGCTCCTCCAATTGCCGCCGCACCCAGTCTTCATGCCGCTGGAGAAAATGCAGCGCCGCCCGCCGGGATCCCCAGCGCGGCACCGTCAGCCGGACTTTTCCCCCCGGCACCACCCGGAGGATGAAGTGACGTGCCCTTGGGTGCGGCACCAGTTCGACAGAGGCGACGAGGGAGGAATTCACCGGTTGCAAGCTGCTCGACTCCGGTCTTCATTCAAAGCCAAATCCATCATGATCCGCAGTGTTTTACCCGCTCTCGTCGCCGGGGCCGTTCTCGCCCTCCTCATCTTCGCCGCCAGTCTCTCCCAGCGCGCCATGCACCGCATGGAGTCGGTCCGCCCGGAGCCCGGCACCCCCGCGTTCAATTCCTCGCCCAACCGCCTCGTCGAGCGCGAACGCCTTGCCGAACTCTTCCCCGAAACCCTCGTCCATACCGCCGGCTACCGGTATTCCATCCTCGAGCCGGGAGAAGGCCGGCCCCCCATCCTCGGCAACATCGTCGCCATCCGCTACACCGGACGCCTCCTCGACGGCACCGTCTTCGAGTCCAATCTCGACCACGCTGATCCCTATACATTCCGCCTCGGCGCCGGGCAGGTCATCCCGGGCTGGGACAAAGCCGTCGCCGAGATGCATCCAGGCGAGCGCCGCAAACTCATCCTGCCCTTCCGCCTCGGCTACGGAGCCGTCGGACGCCCCCCGCTCATTCCTTCCCGCGCCGCCCTCCTCTTCGATATCAAGCTGGTCGAGGTCCGCCCGGCCGACGCTTCCTGACTCTTCCCTGTCGTCGCCAGTGTTGTCCGGCCCCAACTCCTTGGCGGTTCGCCACTCCCGCCTCGACCCGCGGGTTATCTTTGTCGAGATTTCGCGCTTATGAAATCGATCCTCGTCTGTTTGGGTCTCCTGGTCCTGGCAGCTTCCGCTTTCGCCTCCCCGGAAACCGTCGCCCGCAACTACTTCGCCGCCCTCAAGGACGGCAAGTGGAAGGAGGCCGCTGATCTCTTCGACCCCAAGGCCCTGCATGAGATGCGGCTGCTCCTCTTCTTCCTGACCGAGTCACCGGAAGAGCAGGCGCGGGAGCTGCTGCCCCAGTTTTTCGGACCGGGGGCCACCCCGAAGTCGGTTCGCGCCCTCGATGACCGGGCGTTTTTCGCCGCTTTCCTCGGAACCGTCATGAACCATGCCTACAGCGAAAGCGGGGTGAGCTTCGACCGAGTCGAGATTCTCGGCACCGTTGCCGAAGGGGAGGATGTCGTCCATGTGGTTGCCCGCACCCATGTCAAAATGGAGGATAACAGGATTGCTGCCATGGAGGTGGTCTCCCTGCGGCAGTGGTCCCCCGGGCGCTGGGGCCTGCTCATGAAGGCCGACCTCGAAGCCATGGCCCACCAGATGCGGTCCATGGTCGATTCGGGGAGATAAGATTAGAAGCTTCAATGCCCACCGTTCTACGAGTTGGTCCCTATCGTTTTCACTTCTTTTCAGACGAGGGGAATGAACCCGCCCACATCCATGTACGCTTCGAGGGTCAGGATTGCAAATTCTGGCTGAGTCCGGTAAATTGAGCCGGGAATAGAGGAATTCCAGTTCACCGTTTGAACGAGATCGAACGATAGATTCACGAACATAAAGAGCTTTTTATTAACAAGTATCATGAGTACCGAGACCGTCAGCGGTGAGCCCCTGGCCGTAAAGGCTTGGGTCGAGAATCGAATCGTCTACTTGAGGCTTGCCGACCAGAGAATCTTTGGTTTTCCGGCGAGTCGATTCAGGCGCCTGAAGGAGGCACCGGATGATCTCTTGGCGAAAGTCCAGATTGAAGTGAACGATTTCGCCCTGCGCTGGGAGGATTTGGATGAAGACATTACGGTCCCAGGGGTCGTTGCCGGACGCTTCCAATTGCCCCCCGAACCAGACGAGGTTGTTAACGAGTGACCGCTGAGACGGTCCCTCGCACCTCCTCTCCACGTTTCTGAAGCACCGGGGCCGTCCGGCAACGCCTCCAGCCCAACCGGTCGCCAGCCCCACCAGCGGTTTATTTCCGGACCATGCATCGTTTCTTATTGATCCGAGCGAATCAATTCTGCTGACATGCAGGTGTGAAATCTCTCATATCCTCCTTTGCCACTCTCCTTCTAGGACTCTCCATTTCCTCGGCTGCTTCGGTCTTGATCGACTTCGAGGACGCCACCCTTCCGCCCGCCGGCTTCGACAACGGCGCCGATGGCGCCGGCGGATTTACCTTCGGCGGCGTCGTTTTTCCGAACAGCTTCACCGACTGGGGCGGCGGATTCACCACTTGGGAAGGCTGGGCGCTTTCCCGGCTCGGAGACACGACCACGCCGGGCTTTGGCAACCAGTACAGTAGCTTTGCCGGCGGCGGCAGCAGTGCCTTTGGCCCGGCCGATCCGGATGGCAGCTTCGCGGTCGGCTTCGGCGCTCCGGAAATCGTCCTTCCCGCCGGCCTCGACCGCCCCCTCTCCGTGCGGATCACCAACACCACCTTTGCCGCCCTCGACATGCTCAACGGATCCGCCTTCTCCAAGGCCTTCGGGGGACCGGACGGCAATGATCCGGACTTTTTCCGCCTCACCATCAGCGGCCGCAATGCCGGGGGATCTCCCACGGGCCAGGCCGTGGTGGTTCACTTGGCCGACTTCCGTCCCGCCGACAACAATCTCAACACCATCGTCGCCTCTTGGCTGCCGGTGGACCTCACGCCGCTCGGAAGCGGCGTCGCTTCCATCGTCTTCGCGCTCGAATCGAGTGATGTGGGCGCTTTCGGGATGAACACGCCCGCCTACTTCGCCCTCGACAATCTCGCCCTTGTCCCCGAACCCGCCGCCACCTCCTCCCTCCTCGCCGGTCTCGCCCTGGTCGCCGCCCTCCTGCTCCGTCGCCGTTGCTGAGCCGCTTCACCGGCACCCGATGAAAACCACGGCACCATTCCGATCCGCCTGCGCCGCCCTGCTCCTGCTTGGCATCGGCGCTCCCTGCGCTGCGAACCCGATGGGAGGGCCGTACTCAAAAGCTCAGGACGATCCCACCAATCCCCACGATCCCCCCGTGCCGGGTTTTGTCGGCCCGCACGGGGATGGCGCCGCCCGGCTGATCCTGCCAGCTTTCGGGATTGCAGAAAATCCGGGAAATTACCACAACCCCGCCTTCGCCGGCTGGGCCGCCGAAGTGGTGGCATACGCGCCCGCGCCTGGGGTCGCCGCCATGTGGGCGCAACCGGCTCACGCCCTTGGGCCGGTCGCCGCCGACAACCTCACCCTCGTCTCCCTCGGCGACCTCTCCGCCGCCCAAATCGCCGCCGGCACTCCACCCGGATCGATCACCCTGCGCTTCGACCGGCCGATCCGCGATGGCCCGGGGCCGGATTTTGTCGTCTTTGAAAACGGCTTCCGGCAGGATGATCCCGTCAGTGGCACAACCGGTTTTTTCGCGGAACTGGCTTTTGTCGAAGTCTCCAGCGACGGGGCCGCCTTCGCCCGTTTCCCTGCCACCAGCCTCACACCGGAAGCGGTCGGACCATTCGGCGGCATCGACCCGACCGCCGTCTACAATCTCGCCGGAAAACATGCCAACGCCTACGGCCAAAGCTGGGGTACGCCCTTTGATCTCGCCGCCCTTGAGGATCACCCGCTGGTCCTCGACGGCACGGTCGACCTCTCCGCCATCCTATACCTTCGCCTCGTCGACATCCCCGGTGATGGGTCGTTCACCGATGCCGCGGGCCGCCCCATCCATGATGCCTGGCCCACCTTTGGCTCGGGCGGTTTCGATCTCGATGCGGTCGGCGCCATCCACCAAGACCTCACCTACGCGCACTGGGTGAGCCGGGAAAACCTCAGCGGACCGGAAGCCTCCCCGGACCACGATTCCGGGGCCGCCGGCTGGCCCAATCTGTTCCGCTATGCCACCGGCCTGGGCGCCCGTGAAACCGCCCCCGGACCGCTGCTGCGCCTGGCTGCCGGCGACGACGGCTTGCTTCATCTCCGCTGGCGCCGCGACCTCCGGGCCGCCGACCTGCACATCACCCTCGAGCACGCCGCCCTCCCCGGAGAATGGACCGCCCTCGCGACCAGCGAGGCGGGCGCTCCCTTCGCCACCGCCCATGCCGCGGTCGCCGCCATGGAGGAAACCCCGCTGGCCGGCCCCCATGGCGTCTTCACCACCGCTGAAGTCCGGCTGGTGCTGGATCTGTCGGCATTGCCAAACCCCACCGGCTTCTTTCGAATCCGCCTCGATCCATGACGGGGAGCGGGAAAACCTACTTGCCGGCGGTCCGCCGCAGCCGCGCCGGCCTGACATTGATTGAGGTGCTGGCGGCGATCGCCATCCTCGCCCTCCTGGCGGCCATCGTCGCTCCCGGCCTCCGGCAGGCGCGGGAAAATGCCGCTGCCTCCTCCTCCCGCTCCAATCTCCGGCAGCTCGTGCTGGCAAATCTCGCCTTCGCCGCCGAACACGGCACCTACGCTCCCGCCCAGGAGCCTCTCAACCGCATCCGCTGGCACGGTGCGCGCACCGGCCCCACGGCGCCTTTCGACCCCGCCCGGGGGTTTCTCGGCCCCTACCTCGGCCGGGATGGTCTCGTCAAAACCTGCCCCCTTCTGCGGCACACCTTGCGTGGCGGTGCCAGCTTCGAGGACGGCACCGGCGGCTACGGCTACAACGCCGCCTACATCGGCGGCAGCCCCGGCTGGCCCTACCGGCCCGCCCGCCCGGACGAGGTTCCCCTGCCTTCGCGCACCGTCATGTTCGCCACCACCGCCTTTCCCCGGGCCGAGGGTCTCCAGGAATACGCCTACGCCGAGCCTCCGTATTGGGATTTCGGCTACGGCGCATCCGGAGTCCGGCCCCACCCCTCCGTTCATTTCCGCTTTCGCGGTCAGGCGCTCGTCGGCTGGTGCGACGGCCATGTGAGCGCTGAACAACCCAGCCGCATCGGCGGCGCCAACCCCTATGGAGGCGACGCCGCCGCCGCCGAGATCGGCTGGTTTGGCCCCGCCGAAGACAATGGTTTCTGGAATCCCCGCTCCGGCCGGTGAAACGCTCCACCGCCATCATCCTGCTCGGCTTCTGCCTGGCGGCCGCCAACCCGAGCGCCGCCGGTATCCGTATTCTGGATGCGGAAGGACGTGAGTTCGCTTTTGACTCCCCGCCGGAGCGCATCATCTCGCTGGCGCCCAGCATCACCGGCATGTTTGCCGATCTCGGCGCCGCCGACCGGTTGATCGGCTTCACCCGCTTCTGCCGGCCGCCCGAAAAGACCGCCGCCGTCTCCGTCGGCGGGCTCAGCGATCCCTCCGTCGAGGCGATGGTCGCCCTCCGCCCCGATCTCGTGGCCGCCACTCCGATGACGCCGGTGGGCGTGCGCAGCCAGCTCGAGAGCTTCGGTATCCGCGTGCTCCTGCTCGAGCACTCCGGGATCGAAGGCACGCTGGAGGACTACGCCCGCCTTGAGCGCCTCACCGGAGGCGACGGGGAGCGGACCCGCGCCCTCCGGGAACGCCTGGACGCCGCGCGCATCCCCGAGGACGACCCGCGGCGGCGCCCGCGCGTACTGCTGCTGTATGATGTTCCCGGCGGATTTTACACCGCCACCGCCTCCACCTTTCCCGGTGAAATCATCCAACTGGCCGGTGGTCACAACGTCGCTGAAAACACCGCCTCCGACTGGCCCCGCGTTTCGATGGAAACGCTGCTGCGCTGGAGGCCCGAGATCATCCTCCTGGCCGGCGGAGAAGCCGTCGAGGGCATGTCCGGCGACGGTCCCCGGGCGAGCCGCCGGGATCCGCTCTGGCAGCGCCTGCCCGCGGTCCGGGCGGGGCGCGTTCACCGCGTCGAGGAGCGATGGTTTGCCGTTCCCGGCACGGCCGCGGTCGAGGCCGTCGAAACGGTGGTGCGCCTCCTCCACCGCGAAGCGGAATCCGTATCCGAGGCCCCATGACCAATCCGGATTCGCTCATCCAAGTCAACCAGCTCTCCGGTGGCTATGGAGGCCCGCCGGTTTTCAGCAACATTGCCTTCCGGCTCGGCCCCGGCCGCCTCCTCGGCATCCTCGGACCCAACGGAGCCGGCAAATCCACCCTGCTCAAGACTTGCGCCGGTCTGCATCCGGCTTCCGGCGGCACCATCCACCTCGGTGGCCGCTCGCTCTCGGAGTGGCACCACCGGGAGCGCGCCCGCTTCCTCGCCTACGTCCCCCAGACACCGGTGAGCGGTTTCGCCTTCTCAGTCCGCGAACTCGTCGGCACCGGTCGCCTGCCTCACCAAGGCCTGCTTCGGACCGACCCGGCCCGCGACCGGGCCGTCATCGACCACATCCTGCGTGAAACGGGACTCACCCACCTCGCGGAGGAGTCCGTTGATCACCTCAGCGGAGGTGAGTTCCAGCGCGCCGTACTCGCCCGCGCACTCGCCCAGGAGCCGTCTCTGCTGCTCCTCGACGAACCCACCGCACACCTCGACCTTCCGGCGCGGGAACACTTTTTCCGCCTGTTGCGGCAACGCTGCCGGGAAGCCGGGCTGGGCGTGGCCTGTGTTTTGCACGATCTCAACGCCGCCGCCGAGTGGTGCGACCAGCTTCTCCTCCTCGGGCCGGAAGGTCAGGTCGCCTGTGGCCCCACCGAGGAGGTGCTGCAGCCAGCATCGCTTGCCCGCGCCTACGGGCATGCCTTCGAAGTGCTGGCCCACCCCCGCAGCGGCCGACCCCTCGTCTCACTCGCGGAAGCGCCCTCATGAGCACACCAGCTCCACTCGCGCGGACCAGCCGCCGGACCCGCCCGGTGGTCTTTTTTCCCGTCCTCCTGCTCCTCTTGGCCGCAGCCAGCCTGCTCTCCCTCAGCCACGGGGCCTTCGGGACGCTGGGCCCGCGCGCCTGGCTTGCCCTCCTCACCGGCCCCGGCCCTCTTTTCGGTAGCGAAGATCTGGATACATGGCATGAAATCCTCCGCCATGTGCGGTTGCCCCGGCTGACTCTCGCACTGCTCGTGGGAGCCAATCTCGGAGTCGCGGGGGCGCTCATGCAAACGCTTTTTCTCAATCCCATGGCCGAGCCCTACGTGGTCGGGGTGGCCTCCGGCGCCGCCTTTGGCGCGGTGGCGGCCCTCAGCCTCGGTCTCGGCATGGGGCTGGGCGCAGGCGGCCTTTCCCTGCTTTCCCTGGCCGCGTTCGCCGGCGCTTTTGCCACCACCGGAATTGTTTACACCCTCGCCCGACGGACCGGACGTGCTTCCACCGGCACCCTTCTCCTCACCGGCATCGCGGTGGGCGGTTTTCTGCAGGCGCTCACGACCCTCCTCCTCCTCCACACCGAAGCCGATCAGATCCGCTCCATCCTCGGCTGGCTGATGGGCGGCCTCGCCCACCGCGACTGGAGTTATGCCCTCACGCTGCTGCCTTGGACCGTCCTGGGGTTGACCGCCGCCCTGATCGCCCACCGACCGCTCGATGCCCTGGCCGGCGGCGAAGATCTCGCCCGCAGCCAAGGCCTGGGTGTTCCCCGCTTCCGTCTGCTCATGCTCCTGACCGCTTCCCTGCTGGCGGCCTCGGCGGTGGCCGCGGCGGGAATCATTGCCTTCGCCGGCTTGATTGTTCCGCATTGCTGTCGAGGCTTTCTCGGACCCGGGCACCGCCTGCTCCTGCCCGCCAGCGCTCTCGGCGGCGCCCTGCTCCTGGTCATCGCGGATATCCTCGCGCGCAGCCTGCTGCCGGGGGAGGAAATCCCCATTGGCATTCTGACTGGCCTGGCGGGCTGCCTTTTTTTTCTCTACCTCCTGCGGCGTCCCGGCCGGGTTTTTTGACCACCGCGCCCCGGCAAGTCCCACCGCAATGCCCTCCGTGGCGCGGCATCACCACGGTCAGCGGATGCCGCCGGCCGGGTCCGCTCAACGGCTCCCGGCAGCCTCCCACCCATCACCCGGAACAAGCCAATGCCGGGGCACAAATGCAAAGGATCGCCGTCCACCCCACCTCTCCTTGGCCGACACTTTCGTTTTCAGGGCAATTTCCCGCTTGAAACGGCGTCCATCGTCGCGGAGAACCTTCCGTTTCGTTTCGCCGTCGGCTTCACCCGACGGCCAATCCAAAGCCCACTCACGCATGCAAAGCTTCTCCGAACAGTGCCTGGACATGGCCAGGTCCATTATCGGACACAATCTGGAGGCCATCAGGTTGGATGGTTCCCTCGAACCGGTTCCGGGCGAATCCACCCGGGTCGACGAGCCTGGCCACGCCGCCCTCGCCATCGGTGAATACTACCGCGCCACCGGAGAAGACAAACTCAACGGAGTGGATCTCATTGACCTCGCCGCCCGCTGCATCACCCAACAGGCTTTTTGCGATCCTCCGGCTGAAAATGGCCTCGCCTACGCCTCCCTCGGCCTGCTCTCCTTCGGCCCTTCCAAGGAGCGCAACCCCGTTTGGGAACGCCTTGTCGACGAAACCCGCGAGCGCCTCGACCGGCTCCTGCTGACCCGTTCAGACTACGACAACCACTGGCAGGCCTTCAACATTGCCAAGGCCGTCTGCCGCTTCAGCCTCGGGCTCTCCAAAAAAGACGAAACCAGCCGGTTGATCGAGCGCTTCCTCGACCGGATCCGCCAGACCAGTTCCAATGGCTTTGTCGACGATGTGGACGAGGGCGTGGGCGGCAATTTCAACCTCTACGGAGTCATGGCCTTCATCTTCACGAGGCAGGCCCTCCAGCTCCACATCAATCCGTCCGTCCGCGACCGCAAACTCCCAAGCCTGCGCACCTATGCGGAGAAATACATCAAGCTTCTGCCCGACCTCGTTCGCGACGACGGCCTCGGTTGGGCTTTTGGCCGCACCTCCGGCGCTTACGGCCAGATGCACCTCATCAGCCTGCTCCTGCAGGGCTTCCGCGACGAGTGGGTGCCCGAGGATCAGCGTGGCCGCTATTTCGAGCTTCTCCGCCGTCTCTTCTACTATTTCTTCATGACCTATCTTGACCAAGAGCACGGCTTCTTGGTCATCCGCGACGAAGAGCGCAGTGCCATCGATTTCCACACCACGAGGATGGCGAACTTCGACGGCGCCCGGTATCTTTGCCAATGGTCACGCCTCTCGCGGCAGATCACCCAGGTGGCGCCAGGCAAACCGGAAACGCCGCGGGCCTCCTGTCGGTACGTCATTTTTGACAAGTCCAACCGCAAGGAGCAGGGACTGCTTCTCTACCGCGACCCGGCCTCCGGCCTCCATGTGCAGCTTCCACTCGTCGGTGGAGCGGCCAAAGCCACGAGCGACATCCTCTCCTTCCCTCATGCTCCGGGCATCTTCGACTGGCCGGTCGACACTTACCTGCCCGTCATGCTTCCGGAGCTGACCATCGGCGAGCATGTCTTCCTCCCGGGCTTCTATGGCCGCCGCTGCACCGCCGGGCTTGGCCTGCGGCAGTCCTTCTTCTTCCGCTACGAACAGCCCGATCTCATAACCAAGGAAGAAAAAGTCATCCCCGGCGTCGGAGCCTGCAAGGTCAACTGGACTTTTGCCGGCAACAAAATCACCAGCGAGTTCATCTTCACGGTCAAAAACCAGGTCCGGCTCGACCGCTTCCGCTACGCCATCGCCATCGGCAGCCCGCATTCCCGTTACCGGCTTGATTCATCTCCCATGCTCGGCCCCGAAGGGCTCCGTTGCATCGTGCAGAAAGATGATTTCCAGGGCACTTGGCAGGAGACGGATGTCGTCACCAACGATCCCGGCTACCGCACCAACTACGGAAATCTCCACTACATCCAGGTGCTCCAGCGCGATCATCCCCTCATCATGCGTCCCGGCCACAGCTACCGTCTCCTCGTCTCCTTCGAGCCGGACATCGCCCGGGCCGGAGGTTAATTCCCCCGGCGAACGCCATGCTCGGCCGCAGAATCATCCCCTGTCTTGATGTCACCGCCGGCAGGGTCGTGAAGGGCATTCGCTTTGAGCAGCTCCGCGATGCCGGCGACCCCGTCGAGTGCGCCCGCGCCTACGACGCCCAGGGGGCCGACGAGTTGGTCTTCCTCGACATCACGGCTTCCAGCGATGAGCGCGCCATCCTCCGCGATGTCGTCGAGCGCACCGCCGAGGCCTGTTTCATGCCCCTGACCGTCGGCGGTGGGCTCCGCACCCTCGAGGATATCCGCGACATGCTGCACTGTGGAGCGGACAAGGTCAGCCTGAATTCCGCCGCCTTGGCCGATCCCGACCTCATCGCAAGGTCCTCGGCTCGCTTCGGAAACCAGTGCATTGTCCTCGCCATCGATGCCCGCCGCATCCCCGGCGCCAACGCCTGGGAAGTCTATTCGCACGGAGGTCGCCGCCCCACCGGGCTCGACGCGGTCGACTGGGCCCGCCGCGGGGTGGCCCTCGGAGCGGGCGAAATCCTCCTCACAAGCATGGATCGCGACGGAACAGGCGATGGCTACGATCTGGACCTAACCCGGGCCATCAGCGAAGCCGTCGAGGTTCCGGTCATCGCCTCCGGCGGCGCCGGCACCCTCGGGCACCTCGCCGAAGTCCTCGAACACGGCAAGGCCAGTGCCGTCCTCGCTGCCTCGATTTTTCACTTCGGCACCTTCACCATCCCCGAAACCAAGGCATTTCTTGCCTCGAAAGGCATCCCCGTGCGGCGCTCGGCCGGCGTCTGAAGCCGCCCGCACAATCCGCAACCCTTGCCTCGACCGCTCCCCCTGGGGTTCGCATCTTCGTAAAAGCCGGGTAATTTTTGGCTTGCCCCGATCAGCTTCGTCCGGTGTAGTCCGCAACTCTTTTCTCCTCGTGGTGGGATACTCAAGTGGCCAACGAGGGCAGACTGTAAATCTGCTGGCTTATGCCTACGCTGGTTCGAATCCAGCTCCCACCACCATTGCCGGCCTCATCACCGGCACCCAGCGTCAAACGAATTCAAAGACTGACCAACTTCCTCGATCAGAGGACCTAAACCTAATCAACGTTCGCCTCCCGACCGTCGCTCTCGCCTCACCGGACTTCCGGATCACCCAGACCGACCCAGGAATGGCAGCGTAGCCAGGACCAACCGATTCCACCCCGGAATTCGCCCTTCGACCGGCGGCACGACCGCAGGCCTCGGCGCATTCCCCTGGCATCCACCCACCCTATGAAAAGCACCCGTGTTTTTCTCCTCGCCGCCTCCTTCGCTCTCCTTGGCGGCTTTTTCTCAGCCAACGAAGCCCGCGCTTACACGCCCGACCCATGGGAACGCCAGGTGGTCGCCGCCACGCTCATTCTCGAGGCCTCCAGTGATGGAGAGCAGGGCATGCGGGCCGTCATGGCCGTCATCGTCAATCGCGCCAACGGCAACCCCCGCCATATCTATCGCGAAGTGCGGCGGCCCTGGCAGTTCTCCTCCCTCAACACCGCCACCACCCGGCACAACCCCCGGGGTTTCGCCGACCACGTCCGCCGAGCCTCCCGCGACCGCAATTGGCGTCTCGCCCTCGCCATCGTGGACGATGGCTACGCCGGACGTCTCGTCGATATCACCGGCGGCGCCACCCACTTTTCCCTCGTGAGCGAAAACACCGCCTGGATGCGCCAGATGCGGCAAACCACCGTCATCGGTTCGCACAAGTTTTTCGCCGCCCGCTGAAGCCCTCGCGGCAGAGAGGACTCCGCTCCAGCCCCCTTCAACCGACGCCACCAGTCCGAAGGGGCGGCTCGGCCGGCGCCCCGCACCGTCCTGCCGGCCAAGGCCGGACTAGATATCGATCACATCGTCCCGCCCGCGGCCGCCGCGGCGCGGCGGATGGCGTTGCACGCTCACCATGGGCCGGCCCCGCAGCAGGGTGCCCGCCAGCAGTGAGATGAAGCTGATCACCAACGCCGCCCCCAGCCCCCACCAGAACCCGTCCACCTCAAAGCCGGGTACCAGCCAAGCCGTCAGCAATAGCAGGAGGGCGTTGATGAGCAAAATGCCCACGCCGAGCGTCAGCAGGACAAAGGGCAGCGCCAGAAAAATCAGGACCGGCCGGAGAATGGCGTTGAAGAAACTCAGCACCAAGGCCACCAGAATCAGCGTGGTCCCATCTTCATAACGGATTCCCGTGAGGAGCGACGCGGCCGCCACCACCCCCAGCGCGGTGATACCCATGCGAACCAGAATGACCAATAGCGGATGCATAGCAGAGCAGGTTGAGCCTTCCAGCTGCGTGCCCGGCCTGCAACGGCTAACTTTCCCCTTCTTCCTTCCGCTCCAGTGAGACTGGCCCTTCTTCAGGATCACCTCCGTGCCGGCGGGACCGAGCGACAGAGCCTGTATGCCGCCCACGCCCTCCGCTCCTTCGGCTGGCAGACGCGCCTGATCACGTTTCGCCCCGGGGGCCCGCTCCTCCCGCTTGCCCAGCGCTCCGGCATCGAGCTTCAGTCACTTCAACGCTGGGATTGGCACATCGACGGCTTTGCCCCCGGTCTCCTTCCCGCACTCCTGTCCTTCAACCCCGACGCCGTGCTTCTCATGGGGCGACTGGCCAACGCCCGGGGGCCGCGGTTGCAGCGTGCCTTGCCCGCCACCGCCATCGTGCCCACCTATCGCACCGGCCGACTCAACCTGCCGGCGGGTTTTCGCAAGGTCCTAACCACGGCTCCCCTCGTCCTGACCAACAGCGCCGCGGGCGCCGACCGACTCCGGCGGCTTTATTCTGTATCGATGGATCGTATACGGTTGGTCGCCAACGCCTGCCTGCTCGGAGGAGACGATGCCGCCGCCGGGCCCGACCCCGCCGCACTCCGCCACCGCCACGGCGCCGGAGCGGACTCACTGGTCCTCCTTACGGTGGCGGCTTTTCGATCCGAAAAAAACCACCGCGCTCTGCTTGAGGTGGTGGATCGGCTCCCGCCGTCCCTTGACTGGCGGCTCTGGCTGCTTGGCGATGGCCCCCGCCGGGCTTCCGTTCAGCGGGCGGCCCGCCGCTCCCGTTTCGCCGCCCGCTGCCACTTTCTGGGGTTTCAGGAAAACCCGGCCCCTTTCTATCGTGCCGCCGATGTGGTTCTCTCGGTTTCCCGCAGCGAAGGCCTGCCCAATTTTCTCGTGGAGGCCCAGACCTTCGGCAAGCCGGCCGCGGCCTGGGAGGCGCCCGGCATCGACGAGATCGTTTGCCACGGTTCCACGGGGTTGCTCTCGCCCCAAGGCAATGCCGACGCTCTCTGTGAAGCCATTATTCGCCTCGCCGATCCAGAGCTGCGTCATGCTTTCGGAAAAACCGCCCGCCTGCGGGCGGAAACGGCTTTCGACCCCGGAGCCCGCACCAAGGATCTGGATGCGGCGCTCCGCGAGGCAGTCACCCTCTGCCATTCTCAATGAGCGGCCGCACCGCCGGCAGGGGGCACAAAAAAGCACCCCGCGTTGTGCCGTGCATCCTTCGGCTCCTGGTCCGTTTTACAGACAGGTGGATCCTTCTCCCGAATTTTTGCTTTCCGGTGTGCGGCTTAGCAGGCCTTCGAAAGGGCCGGATCCTGAAAGGTTAAGTAGGAAGGGAGCGGTTGAAAGACACCTCGAACACTGCAGGGTGCTCTCCCTAACCATGCCGCTCTCCCTGGCTCTGTCAAAACCAAACCGGCAAAGGTAAGGTCCGGGAGACTGTTTCACATCGGCTTTACAGGCGGCCCAGCCTCGCCGGCAAACCGCCCGTCATCATCCGCCCGCAGCCAGAGATGGCGGATGGAGGCCGCGCGGCCGACCGCCGGATCCAGCTCCAGCAACGCTCCCCCCAGCCGCACGTCTCCGGAGGCCACTCCGAACCGCCGCGGCATGCCGTCGAGAAACCGATCCACCACCGGCGCCACTTCCCGTCCCAGGATCGAATCGTAGGGCCCGGTCATGCCAATGTCGGTCTGGTAAGCGGTGCCCCCGGGCAGCAGACAGGCGTCGATCGTCGGAATATGGGTGTGCGTCCCCAAAACCGCGGCCACTTTGCCGTCCAGAAACCGGCCCAGCGCGATTTTTTCCGAAGTGGCTTCGGCATGAATTTCCACCACCACCAGGTCGGTCCCCTTTTTCAACTCCCCGGCCAAAATTTCCGCCCGTCGAAAGGGACAATCCCGCGGGGGCAGGAACTGGCGGCCCAGAACGGTGAAGACGCCGACCCGGATCCCGCCCGCTTCCAGCACCAAATGCGTCCGGCCCGGGCAGGCTGGATCGAGATTCGCGGGCCGGCAGACCCGCTCCAGCCCTGCGATTTCCTTTTCGAAGCCCCGCTGGTCCCAGACATGGTCGCCCAACGTGATGCCGTCGACCCCGGCGGCAAGTATCTCATGGGCCAGAGCCGCGGTCAGGCCGGCCCCGGCGGCCGCGTTCTCCGCGTTGGCCACCACCAGGTCGATCGCCAGGGATTGCCTCAGCCCTGGCAGGCCTTCCTTGAGCACCGTGCGCCCCGGGCGCCCCACAACATCACCGAGAAACAATACCCGCAGCATCCAACGATGCTCGACAAGGGCGGGTCCCCTGGCAAACGCGAATCCATCCCATGTCGGGGCGGGACTCCAATAGCCATGTCATGCACCCGGCAGGGAAAACCGGCCGCCCCCCCCCACGCCCGGGGACAGTTCTCCCAACTCAGGCTTCGAGCAACTCGCGGGCGTGCCGGCGAGCCGCATCCGAGCGGCGGTCCCCCAGCATCCGGGCCAGCTCGCCCACCCGCTCATCCGCATCGCGGTGCACTTCACGGATGCGGATGACCGTGCTTCCTCCTGCCTGCTGCTTCTCGACCAGCAAGTGCTGGGCGGCGAGACCCGCCACCTGCGGCAGGTGGGTGATGCAGAAGACTTGGTGGCGGCGAGCCACTTCGCGCAGCTTCAGTCCCGCAACCCGTCCAATCTCGCCGCCCACATTCGCATCGACTTCGTCGAACACGAGCACCGGAATTTCGTCCACCTCCGCCAAGATCGTCTTCAGCGCCAGCATGACCCGGGCGAGTTCGCCGCTGGAGGCCACTTTGCCCAACGGCAAAAGAGGCTGGCCGGCGTTGCCGCTGAAAAGAAACTCAGGGGACGCGTCTCCCCAGGACCGCAACTCGGTCCCGGGCTCGAGGCGCACTTCGAAGCCGGCTTTTCTGAAACCGAGCTCACCGAGCAGAACCCGGGCTTTGCGGGCAAGCTCCTTGCCGGCTTTTTCTCTTGCCCGGCGCAGCTCCCCGGCCTGACCCCGCAACAGCCGCTCGAGATCGGAGGCTTGTTTCTCCAGGCGCCGAAGCGTCCCTTCCACATCCCCCTGCTCGCCGATCCGAGCCAGCAGACTGGCTCGCGCCTCAAGAATACCGGCAATGGAACCGCCGTATTTGCGCTTCAGTTCCAGCAGGAGGTGGTACCGCTCTTCCACCCGGGCCGCTTCCTCGGGATCCAGTTCTCCGGCTGCCTGCAGACGTTGAAACTCCTGTCCCAAATCCTCCGCCTCGACGGCGAGGGCATCAATGCGGGCCGTCAGCGGGGTGAGGGCCGGATCGAGGGTCTCCAACTCGCGGGCCGCCCGCACCAGCCCCGCCAAGCGTCCCAGGACGCCGTCATCACCACCCAGCCCGTCAGCCAAACTCCCGGCCAACTCAGTCAACTCCTGGCCCCGCGAGACCCGGCGATAGGCACTCTCCAACTCCACCGGATCCGCGCCGTCCAGCTCGGCGCGGTCGATTTTTTCCACTTGGGAACGAAGAAATTCAACTTGATCGGGATCCAAGCGGGTCTCCGCGGCGATCCGGTCGCGCTCGCCGAGCAGGTGCTTCCACTCGTCGAACCGTTCGCGGTACGCCTCCGCCATTGGACCGAGACCCGCATAAAGGTCGAGCAAGGCCAGCTGGCACTCCGGCTTCAGCAGTCGCCTCGGTTCACCGGGGCCATGGAAATCGATCCAGTGCTCCCCCAGCTCTTGCAGGACCGCGGTCGTGGCCAGACTGCCGTTGACAAAACACCGCCCCGCCCGGTCGCGGAACAACTCCCTGCGCAGGATCAGCTCCCCTTCGTCCCGCGGCGGCAATCCGCGCTCCTCCAGCAGCCGGTCGATGCCTTCCCGTTCACCCAGGGCCAAGGCCGCCTCCACCAGGCACGAATCCGCTCCCTGTCGGATCAGCGATTTTTCCGCCCGCGAGCCCGAGAGCAGGGCGAGCGCACCGAGGAGGATGCTCTTCCCCGCACCTGTCTCACCCGTGACGGCCGCAAACCCCGGCCCGAAGGTCAGCTCGACGGTGTCGAGCAGGGCAAGGTTGTGAATCTTCAAGTAGTGAAGCATGCGCGGGTAGCCGGATGCTCCGAGGGATGGCCCAGGACGGAGTAAATGAAAAGGGAAATTTCGGGCTTGATCGCGGCCCCTTTTTCCCTGTTGTTCAACGCTTCAACGGGTGGCAGTCCGCTGCCGACCCGAACGCCCTTGGGGGGTTAGCTCAGTTGGTTAGAGCACCAGCATGACACGCTGGGGGTCCCGAGTTCGAGTCTCGGACCTCCCACCATTTTGGAAAAGGGAGCCGCACGAAGGGCGGCACGCCGGGCTCACCCGGTCGCCGTCATCAGGCCCTCGAGCTCTTCATAGCGGCATGAGGTTTCCGCCACCATGGTGTAGAAGACTTCTTCATCGAGCCCGAGAAGCTGCAGAATCAGCGGATCCGGGGCATCGTCCCAGTCGGGCCGGTCGCGGAAACAGATGGTGTTGGTGATCCACTTCGCGAGATTGAGCAGGCAGGTCATCTTGCCCACCGACCGGCATTCCAGCGGATCAAACTGAAAGCGCACCGGATCCACCAGCTCCTCGGGAAATTTCCACTTCCAGAGGGCATACGCACCCACTTCGGCATGGGAGAGTCCCAGAACGTTCACCTCTTGCTCTTGGCATGGATCGTCGGCCGTCCCGGGATAGGCGAAGCGGATGCGGCTGCTTCCGGACTGCGGCAGTTGGGCGACCAGCTTGTCCACAAACACCATCCCGATCCCGTGAAGCAATCCGATGGTGTAGCCTTGGTGGATCGGCTGCCGGTTGCTGCGGCAGAGGCCTTCCATCGCCAGCGCGCACAGCACCGATCGCTTCCAGAAGTCGCCTTGGGTCATCCCGTAGCTCGAAAGCGGCTCCATCATGATCGAACTCATCGAGAAGAGCGCCACGATCCGGTAGAGCTCCTTGAAGCCGAGAAAGGTGATCGCATCCTGGACCGACTGGATTGGAAAACCCGGACTGTAAAAGGCGGCGTTGCTGGCCCGCACGATCCTGGCTGCCAGGGCCGGCTCGAGTTTGATCAAGTCGAGAATGTCATCGGGGTTGGTGTTGTAGTCGCTGATGAGCCGGTGAAACTCGGGCAGCATCTGCGGCGTTGCAGGCAGGTCCTTCAAGTGGGTCTCGACCGTTTCGAGTTCAAGGGGGAATGGAGTTGTAGGGTCTGGCATGGTGCGGCAGCTCTCCACACAACAACGGCCTTTCCGGGGCCCGTCTTTACGCTTTTCCCAATTTTAAAGGGCTCGTTGTGGCCAAGAGTTCACTCCGGGGCATCTGGAGGGAATTTGTCGGACCCTTTGAGCAATACACCCGATTGTGCCTCAACGGACCAAAGGGTATCCTGAGAGCCATGTCTGTAATGCCCCCAGGCCCTCCTACTCCGCCACTCTCGACCCTCGCTCAAGTCGGGCTCGATGGACTCCGCCATGCTTCGGGACGGCTGGGTCAGGCGGCCGCCGACGTGCAGCTCAGAGGCCCTTCCCCCAAGCCGTTGGTCGGCCTGATCGAGGCACGCCACCAAGCCTCCGCTTCGATCACAGCTCTCCGTTCCGAGGAGGAAATGACGGGGTTGTTTCTCCGCGTCTATCGCTGAGCCAGCGCACTTCCGGGAGTCGGCAAGCGAGTCTAAAGGCTCGAACTGAGTTGGAAGACGCTCGAAATGATCCCGAGGGCGATGAGCCCGACAAAGCCGAACGCCACCAGCAGCACACCGATCGAGATCACGCCCATGAACGCGCGGACCTGGGCGGTCAGCCGGGCATGGAAGTGGCGCGACATTTCCTTGAGGCTGGGCACGATGTTGCCGGTGTTTTCACCCACGGTGAGGATGTCGAGCACGAGGTCGGGAAAGTAACCGGTGGTCTTCAGTGCGTTGGAAATGGAAACGCCTTCGGCGATCCTCAAGCGGGCTTCACCGAAACTCTCGCGAATGGCGCGGTTGGTGATGACCCGCTCGGTCATGCCCAGGGCCTGGATGGTGGTGATGCCGTTTTCCAGGAGCAGGCTGAGCGTCTGCGAAAGGCGAAGGATATCGCTGTCGCGAATGAAATTGCCGACTCCGGGCACGCGCAGGACAAGCCGATCGAAGGTCTTTCGCCCGGGAGTGGTCCGCCGCCAGCTCCATACCCCCACCCCGGCCAGAACCAAGCCGATCACGACCAGAATTCCGTAGGTGAGCGCAAACTCGGACAGCCCCACCAGCAGGCGGGTCGACAGCGGCAGATCACCGCCAAGGGCGCCGAGAAGATCCTGGATCCGCGGCAGCAGGAAAAACAGAAAGATCAGGATCACCCCGCCGGCCATGAAGACGATGAAGATCGGGTAGGCCATCGCGGCGAGGATCTGCCCTTTGATCTGGCGGCGGTCTTCGAGGTCCTGGACAAGCCGGGTGAGAATTTCGGAAAGGTTGCCCGTCGCCTCGCCGGCCTCGATCAGGTTTGTGGCCGCTTCGTCGAAAACATCGGGATAGGCCCGCATTCCGTCCGAGAGTGAGCGACCCTGGCTGAGTTCCTCCCAGAGATCGCGGGCCAAGGCCTTCAACTTCGGGTTGTTGAGGCGGCGGCTCAGCAGCTTGACCGCATCGCCGACTTGGATGCCGCAGGAGATAAGATCGCAAAGTGCCCGGAGAAAGGGCAGCATTTGGGCCCGGCCCGGACGGCCCGTGGCCATCAACGACGTGGGTACCACGCTTTTCCAATCGAAGCTGGCCTTCGACCGGGGTTTGTCTTCGACGTCGCCCACCTCCGCCGCACCCTCCACCAGCTTCACCGGGCTGAGGCTGCGGCCGCTGAGTTGGCGGATGGCGAGGCGCCGGGAGGCGGCTTCGAGTCGGCCGCGCACTTCCTGGCCGCGGGCATCTTTGGCGGTGTAGAGAAAGCTCGGCACGGGTTATTCGCCGCTGTCGTTCATCGATACGATCCGCACCACTTCTTCCAGCGAAGTGAGGCCGGCTCGGATCTGGCTCCAGCCCGAGCGTTCCAGCGTCTGCATGCCGTGCTCCAGGCCGAGTTTGCGGATCGCGCGGGCCGACTCCCGTTTCACGATCAGCTCGTGAAAGGTTTCGTCGACCCGGAGGATTTCGAAAAGGCCGACCCGGCCCCGGTAGCCGAGTTGCCGGCAGGATTCGCAGCCGGCGGGCTCGGGGAGGGTTTCCGTCCGGTCGGCTTCGGCTGTATCCACCTCTAAACTACGGAGAGTGGCGCGGAGCAGCTCGCGGTCGAAGGGAACCTGCCGCACACAGTTGCGGCAAAGCCGCCGCACCAGGCGTTGGGCGATGACCATCTCCACCCCGGAGGCGATGAGAAACGGCTCGATCCCCATGTCGGTCAGGCGGGTGATGGCCCCGGGAGCGTCGTTGGTGTGGATGGTGCTGAAGACAAGGTGACCCGTGAGCGAGGCGCGAATCGCGATGTCGGCGGTGTTGCGGTCGCGGATCTCTCCGACCATGATGATATTGGGATCCTGGCGGAGCACATGCCGGAGGGCCTCGGCGAAACCGAAACCGATCTCCGGCCGCACTTGGATCTGATTCACCCCGGGCACTTCGTATTCGATCGGATCTTCGATCGTGATGATCCGCTGGTCGACGGAGTTGATCTGGCGGATGAAAGCGTTCAGGGAGGTCGATTTGCCGGAGCCGGTCGGCCCGGTGACGAGAATAATCCCATGCGGCAGGGCCAACACCTTGCCGATTTCTTCCTGGTCGTGGCGCGACATCCCCAATTCGTCCAAGGTGAGGGGCTGGCTCTTCTTGTTCAGCAGCCGCAGACTCACGCTCTCGCCGTACATGGTCGGGATGGTCGAAAGGCGGATATCCAGAATGGCACTGCCGGCGCGGTAGTTGATGCGGCCGTCCTGCGGCAGCCGGCGCTCGGAGATGTTGAGCTTGGCCATGATTTTCAGGCGTGAGGTGATCGCGTCCTGAAAGCGCCGCAGATTGTCCGGCACGGGCACGGTGACGAGCAGGCCATCGATCCGGTAGCGGATGCGCAGGGTCTCCTCCTGGGGTTCGAAATGGATGTCGGTCGCCCCGTCCTCCACCGCCTGGGCCACGACTTGATTGACAAAGCGGATGACGGCCGCGTTCTCGTCCTCCTCATCCTGATCGGCCTCCTCGAGATCGGCGTTGGTTTCGATGGAGGCATCGAGGCTTTCCGCACCCACCCCAAGATGCTCGGTGATGCATTTGCCGATTTTCTCGGACAGAGCGAGATGCCACTCGGGTTCGGCCCCACAGGAGGCGAAAACCCAGTCATCCATCTCCGGCTCGGGCGGCCAGCCGGTTGCCAAGGCGAGTTTCCCGTTGGCTGCAGGCGCCCTCAGGGGCACGCAGTGGTATTCGTGAACCAGACGGACCGGAAGCCGGTCGAGCCCCTCGATGTCGAAATCCGCCGGCTCGGCCCGGGGGAGCCCGGAGGCCTCGAGGAGCCGGCCGAGAGTCTCTTCGGGCGACCATGAGAAGAGTTCTTCGACAAACTCCGCCTTCCGGGCACGGGGCAGGTCCTTGAGCGCCTCGCGGCGGCTCTCTTCCAGTTTTTCGAGGAAGGCGGGTTCAAAAGCGACGGGGACCTCGGGCATGACGGGCGGTTCAGCGCTGCTGGGGCGCCTGGATCTGCTGCTGTTGTTGCTGCTGGGCCTCGCTGCCCTCTTCAATGATGGAACGACGGATGGCCCGCCGGCGGCGGATCTCTTCGGCGATGCGCTGCATCCGCTCGCGCACTTCTTCATCGCTGAGGTCCTCGGCATCAGAGGCCCGTTCGCGTTGAGGTTGTCCCGGCCGCTGCGGACCGCCGCCGGTGGCGGGCTGCTGACGGACTTCGAGGGTCGCGATGGTGGCTTCCTTCAGCTCCAGTCGCTTGGTGTGGCTTCCGCGGCGCAGCACGATTTGGTTGCGCTGGAGATCGTATTCGCTGACTTCCAGGCCATCCTCCATCTGGCTTTCCGACAGCCAGCGCCCTTGGCGGTTTTGCGGATCGTAGACACTGAAAATGTATTCTCCATTCAGATACATGATGCCCCGCAGCTCGTAGTTCTCGAGTGGATTCTGTGCCGGCGGAGGCGGGGGGTCGGGCGGGCGGACGTTGAAATCCGCGGGCACGAAGGGCGAATTCTGCACCAGGGAGCGAACATCGGCGAGCGCGGTCGCTGAGCCCAACAAGAGGGCCAGAAGAATCAGGGGCAGCGCTGTCGGGAGGGTTGTTTTCATCACTTGTGGAAGCGGCGCGTCGGCAGAGAAGGTTCCTCCTCCACATCGGTCGGGAAGAGAAAGTTGTCGACCTTGGGATTGTCCATGCGTTCCACGCTCTCCATGGCGTCGGCGTGGGTGGCGTCGGTTCCGCGGATGACCCGGGGCCGCAGGAAAACGATCAGCTCGGTGCGGCGCTTTTCGGTGGTCCGCCGGGTGAAGAGCTCGCCGATGAGGGGGATTTCGCCGAGGATGGCGGTGCGGCTGCGGGCTTGCTCGATGCGGTCGGCTTGCAGGCCTCCGAGCACAACCATCTGGTTGCTCATCACACTGATAAACGAAGTCGCCTGGCGGCGTCCGATGATCGGCTGTTCATTCTGGTCGATGGTTATCGTGCCGGTAACGTCGTCGATCTTCTGGTCGACCTCAAGCTGGATGATGTCATTGGGCCCGATGAGGGGCTTCACCCGCAGCTCAATGCCGATGTCCTGGAACTGAAAGGTCGAGCGCTGCCGGTCACCAGTGAAGGCGCCTTCGGTGGAGGTCACGATGGGCCGGGCTTCGCCGACGATGATGGTGGCTTCACGGTTGTGGGTGGTCACGATCGTCGGCACCGAGAGGAGGTTGATGTCGGAGTTGGTCCGGGCGGTGTTGAAGACCGCCTCAATGGAGAGGTCGCTGACGCTCCCGCCCTTCAGAATGAAGTCCGAACTGAAGCCGATGCCGAGAAGGTTGGCGTTGTTGACCGAGACTGCGCCGGTAACGTTGTCGTAGGAGATGCCAAAGCTGTCCATGCCCCGCTGGTGGCGGTTGCTGAGCGTGACTTCCGCGATGATGACTTCGATGCGGACTTGGGCGAGGAGGATGTCGATGTGCTTGATGATGTCGCTGATCAGGGCGAGGTCGTTGCGGGTGCCGCTGACGATCAGGGCGTTGCTGCGTTCGTCGGCGACGATGGTCATGAAGCCGCTGAACTGGCTGTCTCGCTCTTCGAGGACGGATTCGACCTCTTGGCGCACAGCTTCGGTCTGGTTTCGGTCCGGCGCCGGCGGCGTCTCGGCCGGGCCGAAGGTTCCGCGCAGCGGAGTGGCGCGGCCTCCGGGCTGCTGCGGACCGGTGCCGGGACGGGCGCCGGGCTGGGTGCGGCCGGCGATGAACTGGCTCAAAAGAGAGGCCACCTCGCCGGCATCGGCGTGCTGAAGGGGGATGACCTCGATCCGGGTGGTCGGATCGGCCTGGATGTCCAGTTGCTCGATGATGTCGTCAAAGAAGGAGAAATTGACCGGATCGGTGATGACGATGAGCTGGTTGGTGCGCTCATCGGCGGTGATGAAGGTGCTGGTGCCGACGATAACCCCGAGTGGAACCGTGTCCGCCCCGGGGGAGGGAGCGGGAGCGGGCTGCTGGCCGGCCTGCTCGAGGCGGCGCTGGGCCTCGGCGAGGCGCTCCTGGGGCGTCATCGTGCGGGCTTCCTGGGTGCGCTGGGGTTGTTGCTGCGTTCCCTGGGGGGCAAAGGCGGTGCGGGTCGATTCGATCAGGGTGCGCAGTTGGTTGGCGAGTTCCGAGGCGGAGGCAAAGCGGATGGTGTAGAAGCGCGTCTCGATGTTGAGCCGGGAGGGGCGGTCGACTTGGCTGACCACGTATTCGAGCCGCTGCAAGTTGCTGATGGTGTCCATCACGATGACCGCATTGGTGCCCTGAAAGGGAATGATGGTGCCGAAATTCGGACTTAGGAACGGCTGGATCTGGGCCTGGAAGGTGGCCGAATCGAGGTGCTGGAGCTGGAAGAGTTTGCTCACCACCTTGCCGCTGGGTGGCTCGCCCAGCAGCGAGCCGATCACCAACTCCGGAGCTTCCGTCCGGATGCCGGCGATGGGCACGACTTTGAGAAACTTGTCCCCCATTGGCGCCACCCCGATGCCATTGATGCTGAGCAGACTTTCCAGTGCGATGATGGCTTCCTGGCGGGTGAAGGGCTCGAGGCTGTTGAAGGTGAAGGTCGGCGTCGGCAGCGCCTGGGGGCGGAGCACGGAACGGCCCGTGAGTCGCTCCAGCAGGGCCAGCACTTGGGCGAGCGACTCATCGCGCAGCACGATGCGCTCGACGATGTCGTCCGCCCCTTGGAGCGGCACCAGGCCCGGCGCTTCGGGGGCGGGCGCCTGGGCGGATGCGACGGGAACGCTCGCCAGCAGGCCGGCGGAAAAAAGGATGAGAAGCAGGGTTCGGATCGGTCTCACAAAAGGATCAGCGGTTAAACTCAATGGCCACCAGGCGCATGCGCACATCGAGCTGGGTGGGGTTGCGGCGGTCGGGCGCCAAGGTGATCTGCTCAAGGGTGATGTACGGCATGGTCGAGCGGATCTCGTCGGTAAAGCGGATCAAGTCATCGAGGGTGGCCCTTTCGATGGCGATGCCGAGGGTGTTGAAGGTGAGCGGATCGCGTTGGTCGCTGCGGGGCGGGTCCATCCGGAACTGGAAGCCGCCTTGTCTCAGAAGAGTGTCGATCTGCCCGGTGACCGCGTTCCGGTTGGGCAGGTTGGCGACATCGAGCGAGCGCATCCTTTCATCGAATTCCCTCTCGGCGCGTTCACCGACTTCAAACCAGCGGTTCTGGTCCGAGCGTTCGCTCTTAATGGAAAATGCATGCCGGGTGGAGGCCTGCAGTCGATCCGTGAAACTGAAAAACCAGATCAGCACCAGCACGGCCACGAAAAGAAACGTGAGCAGCTTTTCGCGCAGGCTGCGCACGAAGAACAACACCCGGAGCTTTTCCAGCAGGGCTCGGAATGAGGATCGGATGGCGGCGGCGGACATCAGTCGGTGGGACGGGAGGCGGTCTCCAAGGGGCCTGGACCGCGGCCTGCGGGGCGGACAAGGGCGGACGGCGAAAAGTCGAGCACGAGGGTAAATGTCGTCCCTCCGGCGCGGGAGTTGAGGTTGCGCACCTCCACCTGGCGGACCTGGCCCAGGTTGCGGAGGCGGGTTTCGTACTCGTTCACATCGGCCACATTGCGGGTGCTGGCCTCGACAACGAGGCCGGTGACACCCTCGGTGGCGGCCCGGGTGAAGTAAACCGAGCGCGGCCGCACGGGGTTGATGATGGCGAGCATCTGGAAGGGGAGCAGGTTGCTTTCCTCGAATTCCTGGAGGCGGTTGACGATTTCGTGTTTCCGCTGGATTTCGGCCACCTCGACACCCCGCTTTTGGGTATCGCGCGAAACCGCCCGCAAGGTAAGGCCGAACGCGCCCAGCAGCAGTTCCCCAAGCAGCAGGACAACCAGCGCCGCCGCCAGTCCCAGGAGCCCCCTCCAGGCATAGCGGTCGAAGGTGGCGCGTTTGATTTTCTCCTGCAGCATCCCCTCTTCACGGATATCCATCAGCCAAAGGTCACGCTGGCGGAAGGTGACTTGCCTCAATACTTTGGAAGGCGCCGCATGTGCCTCTTCGCTGGGCGAGACCTTGACGGGGTCGGCCTCCGCATCCGCGGGCGCATCGGGGTCGGCCGGAGCGGCGGCGGCAGGCCCCTCCACGGGGGCGCAAAAACCAAACCGGCGCGCACCGCGCTCTTCGCCCAGGTCCCGGGGGGCGGCGAACGCCACCACCGCCGCCTCTTCGACACCGTTCAGAAGGCGGCGGCCCAGTGCCGCCAGCCATTCCGAACGCTC
This sequence comes from Puniceicoccaceae bacterium, assembly GCA_007695295.1. Lineage (GTDB taxonomy): Bacteria > Verrucomicrobiota > Verrucomicrobiia > Opitutales > Opitutaceae > REEB01. The sequence goes on along the minus strand of REEB01000132.1, from coordinate 15,946 downwards.
CGCCACGGCGGTGCAGTCCTCGGGCCAGGGACGCCCGATGCAGCCATGGGCTCCTTGCCCGGCTTCGGGAAACCAGAGGGCGGTGCCCGCCTCCACACCGTGCAGCAGGAGCAGCGTCGGCTCCTCAAAACGGAGGTCGAGAGCGGGGCCGAAGTCCGGCAAAACCAGTGCCGCATGGGTCCAGCGCTGCTGATCCTCATTGGAAAAGCGCCGCCGGTAGGCGGCAAAAAGAAAGATGCCCGCTCCGGCGGTATCCAGGCGGAAGCCATGGTAAAGCTGCTCAAGTGGAAAGGGGGCGCTCTCTTCGAGGCGAAGCGAAACCAGCGAGGCAATTTCCTCCCGATCAAGCCCCTCCGGGAGGGGAATGCGGCGGGCATAAAAAAAATCGCCCCGAACCAGCAACGGTGCGAGCAGAGAGTCTCCGGCGGGAGGGGGGGCCGTCTCCGGTTTCTTGGCGGTCATGCGCTTGTCAGTTTGCCCTTCCATGGGTCGGGCTGGGCAAGCCCTGACTCAAGGGCGCTTCCTCCCGAATCTCAAGAAAAACAAAGGGATAGCCGCCGGCCCCACCGCCCATCGTGACCTGGCCGGCACCGGTCGCGCGGGGAGCCCCGCCGCCGCCACCGCCACCACCGGCCCGCACCACCGCACGAAGGGCAAAGGTCGAGAGCCCTTCGGTCACGCTCACGTCGATGCGCAGGATCTCCACCGAAACACCCATCCGGGCACCCTGCGGCAGGGGTCCGAGCAGGGCCGTGACCTCACTGAGGTCGGAGAAATACCTCGGCCCGCCGTCCGGGCCGAGGCGGGCCGCCCCTGAGCGATGTTCAAGCAGCATGTCGATCTGGGCATCGTCAAAGAGGGCCAGGCTCTTTAAGACCGACCGGTTGACGGCGTTGAGATTGAGGTTGGTGACAGGCTGCAGGGTGACGATCTCCTGAAATCGGCGGAAGTAGTGGTTGGGGTTCCCGTATTCATCGAAAAAGTGGGTGTCGAAGCCGTTGACGACAGCCAGTTCCATTAAGTTACGCAGAGGCCGGTTGGCGGCCCGGTGGGGCGTTTCACGACGGGAATACTCCGCCACCTCCGCGCCGTCGATCCTGGCTTCATCATCCTCGTCGATCCAGTCGAGCAAGCTGTTCGTCAACACCGAGCAGACCGCCGGCTCGAATCCCATGTCCTGAAAGATCAGATAGAGCCCGTTGTAATCGAGCAGATTGACGGGCAGCCGGCCGCTCTCATCGGTGAAACGGATCGTGACCCGCATCCCGCGGGTGGGCTCGACGCCCGCATACCCGATCGGATCCTGCCAGCCTTGCGCGGGCGCGTGCAACGCACCGTTGATTGCTCTCACATCGGCCAGAACCGCCAGGGTCGTCTCCATTGCCGACCAGGCTTCGAGGCGCAGGCGGTTCCGCTCGACGTAATACCCTTCCCCGGCAATATCCGCCAGACCCCGCTCGATAAACTGCAGAATCACGTAGGAAAGCACCACCACCAGCACGAGGATGGCCAGCAGGATGGCGCCGCGGCGTCGACGCGGAAACCGGTGCCGGATGGGGCGGGTGCTCTGATTCTGGGGGCTCATCGCGGCTTTAATAAATCGGAACGCCCGCGGGGGCGGCCGCAATGGCCAGCTCGGTGTGCCGGACCATGTTCTCGTAGGTGAAGGTGAGGCGGATGCGCGTCGGCAGGACCGGCTCGGCGCCATCTCCGGTGCGCGGATCGGGGCGCTCCTCCCAGCCGCCGCCGGCCTCTTCGGCATCATAATAAAGGTAGGTGATGGCAGTCACATAGGGAGATATCTGGGTGCGGCGAGGCTCCATCAGTTCAAAGTCGATCTCCAGCCGCGACTTCCAGAGCAGCATGAGGCCGTCCCGCGGGTCGAGAAACAGCGAGCAGACGACAAAGGGAAGCGGCCGGTCCGGCCAAGCCAGCAGTCCGGGACCATTGACCATCTCGAAGGTGAGTAGGGGATCATCGGCGAAGGTGAAGCCCGGCGGGTTGTGCCAGAACACCCTCGCGGCGTTGGTCTGCGCCTGTTGTTGCTGTTGCTGCTGGCCGCCCTGAGCCTCGCCGGCGGGCAGCGCTTCGCGGATCGCGCTCTCCAGAAAACGCGTCACCCCGCGCACATGCTGCTCGAAAAGCCGTGGCTCCGCGCCCCGGCCCCAGAGCTGGCCCATCGAAAAAATGAAAAAGGTCGCCGCTGTCAGCAGGGCCGCACCGAGGACCACCGCCAGGAGAACTTCGATCAGACTGAAGCCGGACTGGCGGTCGCGGGCCACGGGTTCTCCATGGCACCTGGCGAGACGGTTCATGGGCGGCGTAGCTGCTCCTCCAGCAGCCGTTCCCGGGTGGCCGCCCGAAGTCGGTCGCGCTCCGCCGGGTCCGACCAACCCGGCCGCAACAGGTGCAATCGCTGCCGATGCACCGCGCTCCGCCCCACCCCGGGATCCGCCAGTTCGATCTCCAGCTCCACCCGGAAAAGATCCGCCACCTCGGTCTCCTCGACCGTCGCCCGCCAGACCGCCTGGCCGAGCTGGGCGGTCGCAATGTCTCCTCCGCGCTCCACTTCTTCCCGGCTGCCCTCGACGAGCAACTGTTGCCGCACCCAGGCCAACTCCCGCTCCAGGATGTGGTCGGCCTTGACCCGTTCCAACCCGGTCAGAACGTTGATGTAGGCCGCCGCGAAGACGGTCACGGCAAAGGTAAAGAGTGCGACCGCCACGAGCACTTCCATCAGGGTGAACCCTCGGAAGTCCCGCCACCGCCGGCCTGTCCGGGCGCCGTTCATCATCACCACCGCCGCCGCTCCTCCGGCAAGAGTTCGGCCCCCGTCCAGGGGTCGATGCGGATGCTCCGGGAACTGTCGCCCACCTCCAGCCGCACTTCGAAGGGAGTGCAGCTTCCGTCCGGATAAAACACCACCTGCGGGATGGGCCGCTGCCGCACCAGTTCGCCGCGGATCAGCCGGTAGCCATCTTCCGGCAAATCCTGAAAAAAAGTGACTTCCGCTTCCATGTCAGCGGGCCAGCGGCCCCGGTCGAGCCGGAAATTGCGGTCGCCGCCCGGGGAGCGGATGATGAAGGCGTGCGCCTCCTCGTCGAACACCACCCGCTGCGGCTGCCGCTGGAAGAGTGCCCGCTGCCGCGCCTCGCGGGTCGCCCGCCAAAAGGTTTCTTCCACCGTCTGCATCGGTCCCCGGCGCAGGAGGGTCTCGTAGTTGACGACCAAGAGGGAGACGAAAAGACCGATCATCGCCACCACCAGGATGATTTCAACCAGGGTGAAGCCGCGGACCGGAGCCGGGCGGGCGGGCCGGCACCAGTGCAAAGGGCCTGCCGAGGGGACCGGGGTCACCAGTTGCCGATGTTTTGGTCGGAATCCACCCCGTCGGGACCGAATGAATACAGATCGAATCCGCTCGGATTCCGGGTGCCGGGAAATCGGTATTGGTAAGGATTGCCCCAGGGATCGTTCGGTACTTGGTTGCCCTCGATGTAAGGCCCGCGCCACCGGCCGGAACGGCCATCGGGGGCGGTGATGAGCGCCTGCAAACCCTCCGCGGTGGAGGGGTAGGAGCCCATGTCGATCCGGTAGTTGGTCAACGGAACCCGCAGGCTCTCGGTCACGAAGATTTTCGCGATCCGCTCCTGGTTGCTGCCGAAGATTTTGTCCACGTTCATGATCGCGACACCCGCCAGAATGGCGATAAGCGCGATCACGATGATCATCTCCAATAGGGTGAAAGCCGCACGGGCCCGGCGGCGGGGCGATAAGGATAGTGAAGCACGCATCATGGGTTTGAAATGACTCTTGGATAATACACTTGGATAAGGACGCCGGGTCAAGGGAGGCGGTTGCACCGTGATTGGGCATTTAACGCCCGATCGTTTTGGACCATTGCCGGACGCGCGGGTTTCTTACTATCGTCACTCTGTCATGAATCTTTCGACTTCCGCAGACCAACCCCCGCACACCGCCAACCCGCTCGATCCGGTCGAAGCCCGCGTTCTCGGAGTCTTGCTCGAAAAGGAGGTCACCACCCCGGACACTTACCCTCTCTCGCTCAACGCCGTCATTCTGGCCTGCAACCAGAAGTCCAACCGCCACCCCCTCATGGAACTGGCCGAGCCCGAGGTCGGCGCCGCCCTCGATGCCCTTCGCCGCCGGCACCTGGTGGTCCTGTTCGCCGGGGCCGAGGCCCGGGTGCCGAAGTTCCGCCATACCTTGGAAAAGGTCTATCCGGTCGAATCCGCCGACCAGGCCATTCTCTGCGAACTGCTCCTGCGCGGACCGCAGACTCCGGGAGAACTGCGCCATCGCTGCGAACGCCTCCACCCTTTCGACAGCCTCGACGCCATCCACGAGGCCATCGACCGCCTCGCCAACCGGGCCGGCGGACCGCTCGTGGCCCGCCTCGAACGCCGGCCGGGCCAGAAGGAGGCGCGCTTTGCCCAGACCCTCACCGGCCCCCACGTGGATTCGGAGGAACCCGCCACTGCCACCACTCCCCTGAAAGCGGTCCTCGCCCTGCCGCCGGAAGTCGAGGCGCGCCTGGCCAGCCTGGAAGCCGAGGTCGCCGCCCTTCGCTCCCGACTCGACGCCATCGAACCCAGCCTTGAAAAAATCCGCGACCTGCTCGAATGAGCCGCCGCCGCCGTTCCCTTTGTCACGCCCGCCCGCAGGGCTAAAACATTGACCATCGCGTCCGGGGTGCCTATTCAGCCGAGGTTTATGCCTGTGCGCCCGTCCAGCGGATCCCCTCCCAATCACGTCGCCATCATCATGGATGGCAATGGCCGCTGGGCCCGCCAACGGGGGCTCCCCCGCATCGAAGGACACCGCCGCGGCGGCGAGGCCACCCGCCGGATCATCCGGGCCTGCCGTGACCTCGATATCCGCTTCCTCACCCTCTTTGCCTTTTCCGCCGAAAACTGGAAACGCCCCCGCGAGGAAATCGACGGACTCATGAACCTGCTCGAACGGTTCCTCAAGTCCGAGTCCCCGCGGCTGATCAAGCTCGGCATCCGCGTGCGCCTCATTGGCGATCTCTCCCCTTTGCCCGCCTCCATCCGGGAGCGGCTCGACGCTGTCGTGGCCGCCACCCGCGAGTTCGACCGGTGGAACTTGGTCGTTGCCCTCAACTACGGCTCCCTCAACGAGGTCAGCCGGGCGGCCCGGGCCTACGCGGAAGCGGTTCTCGCCGGCGCCGAGGATCCCGCCGCCTGCTCCTGGGAAACGTTCCGCAACTACTTTTTCACGGCGGACATCCCCGATCCCGATCTGGTTATCCGCACCTCCGGCGAATACCGGCTGAGCAACTTCCTCATGCTGCAAAGCGCCTATGCCGAGCTGTATTTCACCCCCGTCCTCTGGCCGGACTTTTCCGGTGACCACCTCGCCGAGGCCGTGGAGGACTACAAGCGCCGCGAACGCCGCTACGGCAGCACCGGCGAACCCTCCGGCAACGGCGCCGCCCGCCCGTCCATGATGAAGGCGGCCTCCGAAGGCGTCGCCCTTGCGCTCACGCCGCGCCCGTGATCCAGCGAACCCTGAGCACCCTCGGGCTCTGGGCCGGGGCGATTGTCCTGCTGGTCCTCTTCGGCCCCCATGCCGGAGTCTGGCTCATCGCGATTTTCGCCGCCGTCACCCAGCACGAGCTCTACCGGATGCTGGAGCGGATGGGTTTCCGGCCGTTCCGCCGCTTCGGCACCTTGCTGGGGGCGGGCATCATTTTGGTGCCGTTCTACGCCCGCCTGGCCGCTCCGGAACTGTTTGAACGCGGCGGCAGCGAAGGCGCCATCGTGGCGGTCATCCTCGTCGGCTGCTGCCTGCGGGTGCTCAAGGAGCGGACGCTGGAAAACCGGGTCGAAACCCTCGCCGCCACCATTTTCGGGGTCATTTACGTACCGTTCATGCTCCAGTTCATCGTGCGGATCTTCTCCCTTGGGGAGACGGCTTCTGCCGGCATGATGTTGGCGCTCTGGCTGATCGTCGCCGCCAAGTTCTGCGATGTTGGAGCCCTTCTCGTGGGATCCGCCATCGGCCGCCACAAGATGTCGCCCACCCTCAGTCCCAAGAAAACCTGGGAGGGCACGATCGGCGGGGTGCTCGTCGGCGCTCTCGCCGGAGGCCTGCTCGCCGTGTTTTTTTCCAACAGCTTCCCGGAGAACTTCGGCTTTCTGAAGGCTTTCCTCATCGCGCTCCCGGTCTGCGGAGTGGGGGTGGTCTCCGACTTGATCGAGTCGCTCATCAAGCGGCGCGCCGAGCTGAAGGACTCCGGCAGCTTCATTCCCGGAATCGGGGGCGCGTTTGACTTAACCGACAGTCTGATTTTGACGGCTCCGGTGGGCTACCTCTTGCTCAACGTCTTCTTATGATGTGCCCGCCGCTGCCTGCCAAGGAGGCCGGGACCTCCGCCCGCCCGCGCCGGGTGGTGCTGCTCGGCGCGACCGGCTCCATCGGCCAGAGCACGCTCGAGGTCATCCGCCGCCACCCCGATCGGCTCCAGCTCGTCGGCGCGGCCGCCCGCAGCAACGCGGCCGAGCTCGGCGCCATCGCCCGGGAGTTCGGGGTTGCGGATCTGGCGCTCTACGACGCCGAAGCCGCCTCCGCCGCCCGGGCCAACGGTCTTCTGCCGCCCCAGGCCCGCCTCCGCACCGGAGCGGATGGACTGGCAGAGCTGGCCCGTCTCCCCGGGGCCGACTGTGTGGTCGTCGCCGTCGTCGGCACCACCGCCCTCCACCCCACCCTCGCCGCCATCGATGCCGGCAAGTCCATCGCCTTGGCCAGCAAGGAGATTCTCGTCCTCGCGGGGCGCTTCGTCATGGAGGCGGCCCGCCGCCACGGCGTCGCCATCCTGCCGGTGGACAGCGAGCACAATGCGCTTTTCCAATGCCTCCAGGGCAATGCCCCGGAAGGTGTCAAGCGGCTGCTTCTGACCGCCTCCGGCGGCGCTTTCCGGGACCTGCCTTTGGAGCAGTTCGAGCGCATCACCGTCAATCAGGCCCTCCGTCACCCCAACTGGAGCATGGGGCCGAAGGTCACCATCGACTCCGCCACCATGGCCAACAAGGGCCTCGAATTGATCGAGGCCCGCTGGCTTTTCGGCTGCCGGCCCGACCAGCTCGGGGTTGTCCTCCATCCCCAGAGCATCGTCCATTCCATGGTCGAGTTCATCGACGGCAGCATGCTTGCCCAGCTCTCACCGCCGTCCATGACTTTCGCCCTCCAGCATGTCCTGCTCTATCCCGAGCGGGCGGCCCCGGCCCGCCCCGGACTCGATTGGTCCGAGGCCCTTCGGCTCGATTTCCGCCCGCCCGACCCCGCCCGCTACCCCTGCCTCGGCCTCGCCCAAGCCGCCCTCGCCGCGGGTGGATCCGTCCCGGCCGCCTTCAATGCCGCCAATGAGGTCGCCGTGACCGCGTTTTTGCACGGCAGGATTGGCTTCACCGCCATTTCATCTATTATTGAAAAAACCATCGAAAGCTTTCCCGGCGACGAACCCGGCTCCCTCGCCGAGGTCATGGAAGCCGACGCCGAAGCCCGGCGCCTCGCCTCCGGCTTGATCTGATCCAACCCTATGTCTCCCGACTCTCTCGCACCGCTTTTCAGCAATATCTGGTCCATCGCCCTGGTCATCCTCTTCTTCGGGGCCTCCATTTTCGTTCACGAGCTGGGCCATTTTCTCGCCGCCCGCCGCCGTGGCCTCCATGTCGAGCGTTTCTCCATCGGCTTCGGCCCCAAGCTCTTCGGCTGGCGGCGTGATGGGGTCGACTACCGCGTTTCCCTGCTTCCGATCGGTGGCTATGTCGCCCTCCCGCAGCTAGCCGACATGCGCGGGATCGAGGGCGACAGTCCGCTCGCCACCCGATTGCCGCCGATTTCCTACGCCTCCAAAATGATCGTCGCGGTCATGGGCGCCGTCTTTAATATCTTCTTCGCTTTCCTGCTCGCCTGCATCATCTGGGTCTTTGGCTACCCCTCCACCGCGGTCCAGCAAACCACCAGTGTCGGCTTTGTCACCGATACCCTCACCCTGGCCGATGGCACCGAAGTCACCAGCCCCGCCGCCCGCGCCGGCCTCCAGGTCGGCGACCGCATCCTCTCCATCGACGGCCGCTCCGTCCACGACTGGAACAGTCTTCTGCAAACCCTCGTCGCCAGCACCGGGCGCGACCAAACCGGCCAACCCCGCACTCTGCTCGAAATCGAGCGCGAAGGCGAACGCCTCGAGGTCGAGCTGCACCCCATCGTCTCGGGTGAAAACCGGGTCCGCCGCATCGGCATCACCGCCCAGGAGCCGCTCGTGGTCGGCCAGCTCCATGCCAACAGCCCCGCCGCCCGCGCGGGTCTCCAACCCGGCGACCGGCTCGTTTCCCTCAATGACCGGCCACTGCACTCCCGCTTCCAACTCCAGCACTTTCTCCAAGAGGCGCCCGACCAGCCTTCCGTCCTCACCGTGGAGCGCAACGGCCAGTCCCTCGACGTCACCCTCACGCCCGCCATGGTTCAGGTTTCCCGCGACGGGCCGACCGTACCCAGCCTGGGGATCGACTTCCTTTTCGAAACCACCCTCGTGCGCATCGATCCGTTCACCCAGCTCGCCAACCATCTCACCATCACTTGGCGCGTCCTCTCCGGCCTCATCAATCCTTCCTCCGACCTCGGTTTTCAACACATGAGCGGCCCGCCCGGCATCGCCCGGGTGCTCTACCTCACGTCGCAGATCGACCTCCGGCTCCTGCTCTGGGTGACCATCCTCATCAATGTCAATCTCGCCCTCCTCAACCTGCTGCCCATTCCGGTCCTCGACGGCGGCCACATGCTTTTCGCCACCCTCTCCAAACTCTTTCGCCGGCCTCTGCCCCAGAATTTCATCGCCGGCACCCAGGGCGCTTTCATGGTCATGCTGCTCGGCCTCATGCTCTACGTCAGTTTCAACGATATCACCCGCTGGGTCGGCGACTCCCGCGCGGAGCGCGAATTCCGCGAAAACCAGGTCCGCCCGCAGTTTGAGCAACCGGTCGAGCAGCCGGCCGAGTAAACAACCCGCGCCCATGCAGCCCTACTGCCGCTCGCGCTACCAATCCCTCCGCCGGCCCACCCGCGAGGTCATGGTCGGTTCCGTCGGCCTCGGGGGCATGAATCCGGTTCGTATCCAGTCCATGACGACGACGGACACCAAGGACGTCGCCGCCACCGTCGCCCAGTCCATCGCCCTCGCCGAGGCCGGCTGCGAAATCGTCCGCATCACCGCCCCCAATCCCTCCGCCGCCCGCGCCTTGCGCGAAATCCGCCGCCGGCTCGACGAGGCCCGCATCCGGGTGCCGCTGGTGGCGGACATCCACTTCCTCCCCTCCGCCGCCATGGAAGCGGTCGAACATGTCGAAAAGGTCCGGATCAATCCCGGCAACTACGCCGACCGGAAGAAGTTCGCCGTCCGTGAGTATTCGGATTCCGAGTACGCGGAAGAACTGGAGCGGCTTCACGAGGCGTTCTCCCCCCTCGTCCTCCGCTGCCGCGAACTCGGCCGCAGTCTCCGCATCGGCACCAACCACGGCTCGCTCTCCGACCGGATCATGAACCGCTACGGGGACACTCCCCTCGGCATGGTCGAGTCCGCCCTCGAGTTTATCCGCATCGCCGAGTCCCACGGCTTTCACGACATCATTCTCTCCATGAAGGCCAGCAATCCCAAGGTCATGATCCAGGCTTACCGCCTGCTCGTGGCCAAGATGGACGAAGCCGGCATGGACTATCCGCTCCACCTCGGCGTCACCGAGGCCGGTGACGGCGAGGACGGCCGCATCAAGAGCGCCGTCGGCATCGGCAGCCTTCTCCTCGACGGCCTCGGCGACACCATCCGCGTCAGTCTGACCGAGGATTCGGTCTACGAAATCCCGGTCGCCCGACGACTGGCCGACCGGATCACCCGCGCCTGGCGGGAAGAGCCCCCCACCGCCGCTTCGCCCGACCCGGACGGCATCGATCCCTATGTCTTCACCCGCCGCTCCACCGCCCCGGTCGAGCTGGCCCCGGACTGCGGCGCAGGCGGCGACCAACCCCCGCGGGTACTCGTCCCCGCCCCCCTGCCATCTCCGGACCCCCAACCGCTGCGCGCCGCTCTCGCCGCTCTTGCCCGTCTCAAGGACACGTCGCCGGAAGGCCTCATTTTCTCCCTCCGCTCCCCCGCCGATGGCGACGCCCTCTTACCACTCCTGCCCGAGGTGCGCGCCGTCGCTCCTCTTGTCGTTCTCGATTGCGGCCCGCGGCTTCCCGCCGATGCCCTCGAGCATTTCATCGTCGCCGCGGGGGGGCCGCTGCTTCTTCTCCGCACCCACCAACCCGCCGATCCGGAGGCGACGCTCGCTTTCGCCGACCTCGCGGGACGCCGCAACTGCCTGTTCGCACCCGCCATCCCTGCCGCCGACCTCGACGGGATCAGCGATCAAACCCTCTCCCGCTGGCACGGCGCCGCCGCCGGCAGGCTGCTCGCCACCCTCGACTTCAGCCCCGCCGCCCCGGCCGCGCCGCTCGACCTCCACCCCGTCGGCCGCTACCGGCTCCTCGCCGAAAAGCTGGCCGCCGCCGGCCTTGCCGTTCCGCTCTGGATCCGCCATGCCCCGGGCAGTCTCCTCGCCCCGGCCCACGACTTTCTTTCCTCGCTGCTCGACGGCAGCCTTCTCTCCGGCAGTCTGCTCTGCGACGGCCTCGGCGATATCCTCAGCGTCGAAACCGAAAATGATCCCGCCCGCGCCGTCCGCCTCGCCTACAATCTCCTGCAAGGGGCCGGCGCCCGCATCAGCAAGACCGAATTCGTGGCCTGCCCGAGCTGCGGCCGCACCCTCTTCGATCTCCAGACCACCACCCAGCGCATCCGCGAGCGCACCGGCCATCTCAAGGGCGTCAAAATCGCCATCATGGGCTGCATCGTGAATGGCCCGGGCGAAATGGCCGACGCCGATTTCGGCTACGTCGGCGGCGCCCCCGGCCGGGTCAACCTCTACGTCGGCAAAACCTGCGTCCAATACCACATTCCTACCGCCGAAGCAGTTGACCGCCTCATCGAACTCATCCGCGAAAACGGTAAATGGACCGACCCCGAACCCGCCGAAGCCTCCATCTCCTGATCAGCCCGGACCGCCTACCCCCTCGTAACGGCCGTCAAATGTCAGCCCCCCTGGTCCGTCCATTTCGTAGCTGACGTCCTCAACCGGCGCCGACTCTGCCCCGCTCTCGGATCCCGGCCCGGCCTCCACACACATGGACCGCACGGCCCTGCCGGCCGCGTCTTACTGCGTGCGTGTCTGTGCCGCCCGCCAAATCACGATCAGGAAGACCTGGACCATCATCAGAATTTCGGGATTCCATAAGGCCGGCTTCGGCACTCGCTTCGCATGGTTCGTGCGCCCCTTGCGGGAACGCTGCGCAATGTTCGCTTCCGAGCGGCTGCCAAACGTTCGCGGGCGGGAGTGGTTACCCACCGGGTATCGATGTCGTGTTTCATTTCCGTATTCGTTTTCCTCCACTCAGTTCCCCACTGCCAGGATCGCTGACGCGAAGTGAAATCTGAGCCCTCAAACCCCATCCCAGCCAGCCTCCCTGGCGACCTCCCTCTTCCCGCCTCGTCACCTCGGCGGCTACATTCCAGTCGCCAGCCGTAGCCGACATCGTCAGACGGCGGGGCTTCCAACCCTCGCTCGGGGGTGCGTGGAGGGTGAGGGCTGTCACGCCGGAGTCCGCTTGCGGCGAAGGCGGACCCTTTACACCCACCGCACGGGAGCAAGATGCTCCCCCTGCTTTTCTCATCCCGCGACCGGGGGGTCACCCAACTGCCCCGCGAACGCGGGGTTGCCCCTCACTCCTCCTTCGAACCCTTCTCCTCCACCGCTCGCCGACGTCCCCGGACGTCAATCTGCTCGCATTTCGAATCAGCCCGCGTTTTCTCCTTCGCCATGCCATCGAAACCCCGAGCCGCCCCACACCTCCGCAATCGGGAACCGGAAAACGTCCTCATCGCGTTGGTCGGCCTCAGCCCCGCCGTCCTCACCGAGACCGTTTTCGCCCTCCTCCAGGAGGATCCTCCGCTGGTGCCTGATCGTATCGTCGTTCTCACTACGGCGACAGGTGCACGCCTGCTCCGGGACGCTTTCTTCACTCGCGGAACCTGGGCGGCTTTTCTCGATCACCTGGAGGCAGAGGCCGGCAGCGACCTCCGCAATTCGATCCGCTTCGGCCCCATCGACGACTGCATCCGCATCCTGCCCAATGCCGACCGCTCCGCCGACCTCGAAGACATCCGCACCCAGGCCGACAACTGCGCCGTCGCCGAATACCTCCTCGAAACCCTCCGCGCTTTCACCGAAAACGACCAGATTCGCGTCATCGCCTCCATGGCGGGCGGCCGCAAAACCGCCGGTGCCCTCCTCCACAGCGTGCTCACCCTCCTGGGCCGCGCCCACGACCGCATGACGCATGTCCTCGTGAGCGATCCGTGGGACCGTGTCCCCGGTTTTTTCTTTCCGGGTTGCCCCGGCACGTTTGTCCATCCCGACACCGACGATCCCCTCAACAGCCACCAAGCCTGCGTCGAGCTGGCCGAGGTGCCTTTTGTTCCCCTGCGCTACCTCTTCCGCAAGGAGCTCAACCGCCACCCCGGCAGTTACCTCCGCCTGATGGACCAGCTTCGCTCCCGCGCCCTCGATCTCGATCGCGAGGTATCCATCGAGTTCACACCCGCCGGCGGGCAGCTCCGGGTCAATCACCTCCCGATCCAGCTTTCGCCCCGCGAATACGCCCTCTACCTCTGGTTTGCCCGCCGCGTCCTCGACCACACCGGCCCGCTCCCCTCGCTCAACCATCTGGAGGCCGACGACCTCAAGCAGGAAGCCGCCCGCCACAACCATCCCCAGGTTCCTCCCTCCTGGGTCGCTCCCGTCCTCGACTCCGGCAACGCCACCGAGGAGGACGCCCGGCGGCTCCTCAGTTCCATCCGCAACAAGATGAAATCCGCCGGCATCGACCCCGTCGCCATCGACCGCCTCGTGCCTCGCAGGGGCCGCCTCTCCATCCAAATTTCCACCGAAAAACTCACCCTCAATCAGAACCACCCCACCACCGCCGACAGGCCATGAGCACCACTGATTCAAACTCCACCTACTGGCGCCGCAAGCTCGACGCCTTTCTTCACGACAATCCCGGCAAAGCCCTCGACATCCCGAACCACGAACTCCGCGCTTTGGCTCTCCGCCTCAAGGAGCAGTTGGACGAACAGGAGTATTATGACAAGGAGGCCGACTTCCAGGCTTCCGCCGCCGACCGCCTCTCGTTTCCTCACGCGGGCAAGCTCGTGGCGCCTTTCGATGCCCGGGAAAACCCTTTTCACCACCCCCTCGACGGCTCCCTCTCCTACCGCTCGGACCAGCGCCTCACCGCCGATCTCATTGATGAAATTTCCCAAGGCAACCGCACCCACCTTGATGAGTCGGACGTCCGCACCGACTTCATCGCCCGCTGGCGCTTCTGGCGCCAATGGGCGCCGGAGCACGCCCCCGCCCTCGCTTTCTTTCCCGCCGACACCCGCATCCCCGACCATACCATCTGGAACCACATGGGGCTGACCTCCGCCTTTCAGGGCTGCCTCGACCGCGATCCGCAGAACCGCCCCGCCCTCCTCCTGTTCTCGATCGGTCCGGTCCAGCCCCTCATCGAGGCCGCCCGCCGCATCGGCGACCTCTGGAGCGGCTCCTACTTGCTCAGTTACCTGGCCTCGACCGCGCTCGGTGCGATCGCCAAGACCTTCGGCCCCGACCACGTTCTCTTCCCGAGCGTTTGGGGCCAGCCCCTCATCGACCTGCAACTGCGGGACATCTACCAGCAGGGCCGGGTCCGCTCCGACCAAAAGGAAACCCTCTGGAACCAGCTCTGGCGCGACCAAGGCCGCAGCCGCCAGCACTTTCTCCTCCCCAGCCTGCCCAACCGATTCCTCGCGCTCCTGCCCGCTTCGGAGGCTGAATCCTTTGCCCGCCACCTTGAGTCTACCGTCCGTCAAGCCCTGCTCGATATCGGCAAATCCGTATCCGATACCCTGGCACCGCTGAAGCATGCCGATCTCGGCCCCGGTGCCTTCCACCCCGAACGCCTCCGGCCCCAACTCGAAGCCACCCTTGAGATTGCCTGGCGCACCCTGCCCCTGCCTGTCACCATCGAGGAAGCCGAGTCCTGGGGCAAAGATCACCTGCCCGACAACGCCAATGGCGGGCCCCATGCCTCCCTCGCCGCTCTCGACCGCCTCCGCCGCATGTGGTCTTCGATCCCGAACGGCCATCACACCGGCTACGGCATGACCAACAGCGCCACCGCCTGGCCGGTCATTTTCTCCCTCCTGAGCTGGGCCCTGGATGCGGCCAAAAACACCCGGCTCTTCGACGCCTGGGGCGAAGTTCCCCGCTGGGAGTTCGGCAAGGACCGCGAAAAAGACCAGCTCACCGGCAAGGAGGAGATCGTCCTCATGGTTCCCGAAGATGCCGAAGCCGCCCGGGATCTTTCCAAATGCCTCGGAGATGACAACCCCAACCTCCTCCGGGCCAACGAACGCCTCGGCGCCCTCACCCTCGTCAAGCGCTTCTGGCACCTCGCCTACCTCCAGCCCACCTATGGCTTCAGGAAGGAGGACTTCCGCATGCCGGACACCCATCAGCTCGCCAAGGGTCTTCCTTTCTCCACGGAATCCGGCAAGGATGCGGACGACGAAGGCCCGGGCTACATCGCCGCCCTCGCCCTTGACGGCGACGAAATGGGGAAATGGATCTCCGGTGAAAAGACCCCGCCACTGCGCAGCCAGCTCCACCCGAAGGCCGTGAAGTACTTCGAGGAAAACCTCCCCGCCGACGGCTCCATCACGGCCGGTGAATTCCTCGACGCCCCCCGCCCGCTCAACCCGTCCTTCCACCTCCAGTTCTCCGAAGCCCTCGCCAACTTCGGCCTCTACGCGGCCAGCCGCATCGTCGAGGCCCACAACGGCCGCCTCATCTACGCCGGCGGCGACGATGTCCTCGCCCTCCTCCCGGCCGACCAGGCCCTTGCCTGCGCGGCCGATCTGCGGGCCGCCTTCCGCGGCGAGGGCGACCGGCTCGCTTCGCTCACCCGGTATTGGAATGCCCATGACGGCACGCCGGTTGATGGCAAAAAGCTCTTCGCCACAAGCCAGCGAGGCTTCCTCCGGCTCCACGAGGATCTCGCGCAGGGTGGAGCCCTCGCCGGCGAACCGCTCAAATACGACGTCATCGTCCCCGGACCGCGGGCCGATGTCTCCGCGGGCATCGCCATCGGCCACGCCCGCTCCCCCCTTCAGGATCTCGTCCGCTCCGCCCGCCTTGCCGAAAAACGGGCCAAGGCCGACTACCGCCGCGGAGCCGTCGCCGTCTCCATCTTCAAGCGCTCCGGCGAGCAGGTTCACTGGGGCGCCAAGTGGGCGGCCGACTCAGGGGATGCCGCCTCCGGCCTCACCTTTCTTGAGCAGTTGCTTCGCCACCAAGAGGCCCTCAAGGGCCGCTTCGCCTACAAACTCATGGAGCTGCTCCAAGTCTACCTCGGCAATCCCGACCTGCACTTTGCCGACCGCACGGCCGACTGCGACCCCGCCTTCGCTGAAAACGCCAGCGCCATCGTGGAAAGGGAGCTTGCCCACTGCCTTGACCGCGCCGGCGCCAAGGCTCTCATCCCCGGGTTCACCGAAACCTTCCAGGCCTACTGGCGGGGCCTTGACCACCGTTTCGAGTCGGATCCGAAGGACCCGTCTCCGCCTCCGCCGCCCAGTCCGCAAGCCATCGCCCTCGACAAGCTGCGCGACTTCTTCCGCCTCCTCCAAGCCTATGCCTGGCTCGCCCGGGCCGAACCCACCCTTCCCGCCCACCCATCCCCCCCAACCACCCCCCCCCTCCCC